>NZ_CAJMZE010000030.1:0-77270 GCF_905220235.1 Paraburkholderia sp. J41
ACCCGCCTGAATCGCTTCAGGCGGGTTTTTCTTCATGCGCTAGGCGCCTGACGACGCGCGGCGCGCAGGCTCAAGCGGCGCTCAATGCGAGCCGATGCCTTCGAGCACTTCGTCGTGTTCCTTGCGTTCCTCGAGGTACGGCGTGCGATAACCCGAATGCACGCCCCAGTAATAGAACACGAGCGAGAACAGCGCGACCACCAGCATGTCCCAGCCGTATGGCAGCAGGCCGCTGCCGCCGAACTGCTTGCTGCCGACCAGCGAGAGGATCGCCATGACCGGCAGATAGGCGCACAGCCACCAGGCGGCCTTCAGGTCCGCGCCCCAGCCGCCGAAACCCTGCTTCGCCTGGAAGTAGAAGTAGACGGGCAGCGCGACGACCATCAGCAGAATGATTTCGCCGGTCAGCGGCCACTTCGCCCAGTACAGGATCATCGACGCGCAAACGAACGCGAACGGCGCGATCACCTTCATGAACGGTACGGTCAGCGGACGCTCCAGGTCCGTGGCCGCGCGCTTGAGCGCCATCAGGCTGATCGGGCCGGTCAGGTACGAAATGACCGTGGCGACCGAGATCACCGCCGCGAGCGAACTCCAGCCGCGGAAGAAGAACATGAAGATGAACGAGACGAGCAGGTTGAACCACATCGCCTGGCGGGGCACGCCGTAGAACGGGTGGACGTTGCCGAACATGGCCGGCATCGTGTTGTTGCGCTCCATCGCGTAGATCATGCGCGAGGTCGTGGCCATGTAGGTCGTGCCGGTGCCGCTCGGGCTCACGAAGGCGTCGATGTACAGCAGGATCGCGAGCCAGTTCAGGTTCAGCGCGATCGCGAGTTCCGCGAACGGCGACTTGAAGTTGAACGTGTTCCAGCCCTTCGCCACGTCGGCCGGCGAAACCGCGCCGATATAGGCGATTTGCAGCAGCACGTAGATCACGAGCGCGCAGACGATCGAGCCGATCACCGCGAACGGCACGCTCTTGGACGGATTGCGCGCTTCGCCCGCGAGGTTGATCGGGCTCTGGAAACCGTTGAACGCGAACACGATGCCGCTCGTCGCGACCGCCGTGAACACCGCCGACCAGCCATACGGCGCGAACGTGCTCGCTTCGCCGAAGTTTTCGTGGTGGAAGCCCGTTGCCATCAGGCCGATGATCGTGAGACCCGGAATGATGAACTTGAAGATCGTGATGGCGCTGTTGGCGCGCGCGAACAGCTTCACGCCCCAATAGTTGAGCATGAAGTAGACCATCACGAGCAGCGCGGAAAGTCCCAGCCCGGAATGTGTCAAGGACCCGTCGACAAAGAGCGCGTGCGCCCAGTCGTAAGGCCAGGTGCTCATGTACTGAATGGAAGCTTCGGCTTCGATGGGGATCACCGAAACAATGGCGATCCAGTTCGCCCATGCGCTGATGAAGCCCACGAGCGCGCCGTGCGAGTAGCGCGCATAACGCACCATGCCGCCCGATTCCGGGAACATGGCGCCGAGTTCGGCGTAGGTGAGCGCGATGGCCAGAATGACCACGGCGCCGATAATCCAGGCACAAATGGCGGCGGGGCCGGCGATCTTCGCGGCCTTCCATGCGCCGAACAGCCAACCCGAACCGATAATCGACCCGAGGCCGGTGAACATCAGCGCGAACGGGCCGATGTTCCGTTGAATAGAACTTTTCACGTCTTCTCCTGTTTCAAGAACAGCTCGACGCCAGGCTATCCCGTCTGTTTTGCGGGCGGGTTTCCCCATGGCGGTCGCACCTCCACACGATAAATTGCACCCGTAGGCGCAACTTGCCGCGCGGCGCGTAGTTTAACGGTTGCACCGTTCGAAGGCTCCAAAAAAGTGCGTCTTAATACAAAAAAATCATTTGCTTATCAAGATATGTAAGGTTACGTTTCGACCCCAGGTTAAAAAACCTCGAATTTTCCTGAATCCCTGGTTGACCTTCCTGAGAATTCGCCGTATAAAGTTCGGGCAGGATTTCAAGCGGCGAGTGTGAATAGGTCTTTCGTAGTTCGCCCATCAACGGTACTCCGGCTGGTCCCATACCCCTTCCTTGATTTTCATGCACCTCTCGGGCTTCGGCCTTCATTCATTTTTAGGAAAGTAATATGGAAACCGGTACCGTCAAGTGGTTCAATGACGCTAAGGGCTTTGGCTTTATCACCCCCGACGGCGGCGGCGAAGATCTGTTCGCTCACTTCTCGGAAATCAAGGTCGACGGCTTCAAGACGCTGCAAGAGAACCAGAAGGTTCAATTCGAAGTCCGTACGGGCCCGAAGGGCAAGCAAGCCGCCAACATCAAGCCGGTCTAAGTACCTGAGCTTCGCAGGCGCTAACCAGCCAGGTCGATAGACCCGCTGGCAAGCTTACCGAAAAACCCCACGCTTCTCCTCGAAGGTGGGGTTTTTTAACGCCTGCCGTTTTTACGTCCGGCTCACCGCCGCGCGCCCACGGCCATTTGCGCAGAGCGCCCGCGCGCAGTCGCCGCGGCGCGCAGCGGGACTGCTCAGCCGAAGAGGCGCTGCGCGTGAATGCCGAGCCCCGTCGCCACGCTCGCGAGCCGGTCGCCGAACACGGGTTGCGCACCGGGAAACGCTTCCGCCAGCGCCTGAGTGAGAAACAGCAAACCCGTCGAGCCGCCCGTGAAATAGAGCGCGCTCACCGCGCCGGGCGCCACGCCCGCCGCCTGAACCGTGTCGCGCGCGGCCTGCACGATGCGGCGCGTTTCCTCGCGGCCCGCGTCCACGAGCTGCGCGTCGTCGAAAGCAAGGCGCAGGTCCGATTCCACGGCTTCCAGGTCGATCATCGTTTCTCCGCCCGCCGACACCCCGATCTTCGCTTCCTCCGCGCGCGCCATCAGCGCATGGCCGAGGCGCTGCTCCACCACGCGCATCAGCCGGTCGTGCTGCCGCGCGTCGCGGTAAAGGTGGCGCATGAGCTTGAGATCGGTGACGCGCTTGGGCGTATAGATCGTGTTGATGAGGTGCCAGGTCGCGAGGTCGAAGTAGATGCGGTTCGGCACTTCGCGGCCTTCGGGATCGAGCGAGCGATAACCCAGCTCGCTCAGAATGCTCGTGAGTTCGACGCGACGGTCGAAGTCCGTGCCCGCGACGTGTACGCCGTGATGCGCGAGCACGTCGTCCTTGCGTTCGAGTCGCGACATGCGGTCCGGCCCCACGCGCACGAGCGAAAAGTCCGAGGTGCCGCCGCCGATGTCGGCGACGAGCACGAGCCCTTCCTTCGTCAGACGCGATTCATAGTCGAACGCCGCCGCGATCGGCTCGTACTGGAACTCGATCTCGCGAAAGCCCACGCTGCGCGCAGCGGCTTCGAGCTGGTCCTGCGCGAGACGGTCGGCGCGCGGGTGTTCGTCGACGAAAAACACCGGGCGGCCGAGCACCGCGCGCGCGATCGGCGCACCGGCGCAACGCTCGGCGCTGCGCTTCAGGTGTTCGAGGAAAATCGCGATGATGTCGGTGTAGCGGATCGCGCTGCCGTCGCCGAGATCGGTGGTGGTTTCCGCCAGCGACGAGCCGAGAATGCTTTTCATCGAGCGCATCAAGCGCCCGTCGAAGCCGTCGATGTACGACGCGAGCGCGGCGCGGCCGAATTCGCGCGTGTGTTCGTCGACGTTGAAAAACACCGACGTCGGCAAGGTGCTGTGCTCGCCTTCCACGGGCGCGAGGCGCATGCCGCCGCCTGCCGCCGCGGGCAGCGCCACGGCCGAATTGGAGGTTCCGAAGTCAATCGCGCAAAAGCTGGTCATGGCAAACGCGCGTCGCAGGCGAACTGCGCACGCTTCAAGGAAGGACGGGGGAGGACCGGCTTTGTATCACGAAAGCGCGGCGCGGGGCAACCGCGGCGCCGTGGTATGTCCCCGCAAGCCGTGCGGCGCGAGCGGTGCCGCGCGGCCAATAAAAACGCGCGGGGAACGCCCGCGCGCGGTCTCTGGGTGGTGCCTGCGGGGTGCCCGGTAGTGCCGGCGCGGTGCCGATCTGATGCGCCGCGCTCGCGACGCGTCGGAAAGCGCGCCGCTCAGCCCTTGAACGGCTGCTTCCAGCCGTTCTCAAAAGCGATATCGCCGATATTCGCCCGCGCACGCTCGGCTTTCTCGCGGTCGCGCAGCACCGGTTCGAGCTTGTCGGCGTCGCCGTAATGGCCGATGGAGATGATCGCGAGCGGCTCAACGTCGTTCGGCAGCGCGAATTCGGTGCGAAACGCGTTGACGTCGAAGCCGCTCATCTGATGCGCGGCCAGCCCGAGTGCGTGAGCCTGAAGCACGAGCGACATGGCCGCCGCGCCCGCGTCGTACTGCGCGGTGCGGTTCACCTCGCCCTTCGACGTGAGCGTTTGGGCCGTCACGGCGATCAGAACCGGCGCCGGCTGGTTCCATTGCTGATTGAACGGCACGAGCGTGGCGAAGGCGCGCTTGAACGCGGCTTCGTCGGCGCTGCGGTCGAACACGATGAAACGCCACGGCTGCAAGTTGTAGCCCGACGGCGCCCAGCGCGCCGCCTCGATGACCGCGTGCAGCGCCTCGCGGCTCACCGGCTCGTTCGAATACGCGCGCGGGCTCCAGCGGCCGGCGATCAGTTCGTGGATGGGCACGGCTGTCGGTGCGGGTTTGTGCTTCGTCATGCCTCTGTTGTCCTTGGATGGCGGGCGCCTCGCCCGGGGACACTAGGATAACCGCCGCGCGTGAAATACGCTCAACCGTGCAGGGTGGGGTTTCGCGGCTTTTATGCGGCGGCAAATGCGCAACGACGGCGATTTCGCGGGCTTCGAAGGTGCGCCGGGCACGTCTGCCGGGGAACGTCTGCCGGGGAACGTCTGCCGGGAACGTCCGCCTGAAACGTCTGCCTGAAGAGTCCGCCTGAAAAGTCCGCTTGAAACGTCCGCTTGAAACGTCCGCTTGAAACGTCCGCCTGAAAAGTCCGCCCGAAAAGGTCTGCCTGAAACGTCCGCCCGAAAAGGTCTGCCTGAAAAGTCCGCCCGAAGCTTCCGCCCGAAGCTTCCGCCCGAAACATCCGCCCGAAACGTCTGCCTGAAACGCCCGCCTGAAACGTCCGCCTGAAACGTCCGCCTGAAACGTCCGCCTGAAACGCCCGCCCGAAGCATCCGCGCGAAACATCAGCATAAACGGCCGATTCGAGCATTCACTTCGAGCGTCGGCTCAAAACGCCCGCTTCAGGCGGCCGTCTGCATGCCCACGCGACGCGAGCCGCGATTGATCCGCAGCACCAGAAGCGCCGCCACGAGGCACAAGCCGCCCGAGATCATCGACGCCACCGTGTAGGTGCCGAGGCTCGACCGCAGCAGCCCCGCCCCGAACGCCGCGAACGCCGCGCCCAGTTGATGCCCCGCCACCACCCAGCCGAACACGATGGGCGCGCGCTCCTTGCCGTAGACGTCGGTGGCGAGACGCACTGTCGGCGGCACGGTCGCGATCCAGTCGAGGCCGTAGAACACGGCAAAGATCGGCAGCCCGAAAAAGTCGATGCCAAACGCGTGCGGCAAATAAATCAGCGAAAGGCCGCGCAGCCCGTAGTACCAGAACAGCAGCACGCGGCTGTTGAAGCGGTCCGAGAGCCAGCCCGAGAGCGTGGTGCCGAACAGGTCGAAAATGCCCATCGTCGCCAGCAGCGAGGCGCCCTGCACTTCGGTCATGCCGTAGTCGCCGCACATGGCGATCAGGTGCGTGCCCACGTAGCCGTTGGTGCTCGCGCCGCAAATGAAGAAGCTGAAGAAAAGCAGCCAGAAGTCGCGCGTGCGGCTCGCGGAAAAGAGCGCGTCGAAGGCAATCTTGAGCGGATTCTGCTGCGGCGCGGGCGGCGCCACCGGCGCGTCGTGCGGCTCGCCGAACGGGCGCAGACTCACGTTCGCGGGCCGCTCCGGCAGCAGCAGGATCACGAGCGGCACCACCACGGCAAGCGCGGCCGCGACCACGAGCACCACGCTCTGCCAGCCGTGTTTCTCGGCGACGGCGGCGAGCAACGGCAGGAACACGAGCTGGCCCGTGGCCGAACTCGCGGTGAGAATGCCCATTGCCAGGCCGCGATGCGTGGTGAACCAGCGCGTGACGACCGTGGCCGACAGCGAGAGCGCGGCCACGCCGGTCGCGCCGCCCACCATCACGCCCCAGATCAGGATCATCTGCCAGGGATGCGTCATCAGCGAGGAAAGCGCGACGCCCGCCGCCATCGTCACGAGCGCCGCCAGCAAGGTAGGCCGCACCCCGAAGCGCTGCATGGCCGCCGCCGCGAACGGCCCCATCAGGCCGTACAGCGCGATGTTCACGGAGATCGCGAGCGAGATCGTCGCGCGGCTCCAGCCGAACTGGTGTTCGAGCGGGATCATCATCACGCTGGGCGTGGCGCGCGTGCCCGCCGAGGCGAGCAGCACGAAAAACACCACCGCCACGACGAGCCATCCGTAGTGAAAACGCCCGCCCAACCGTTTCGCTGCCCAGTTCATCCCTGCTCCTGATTGCGCCGCGCCGCTGCCGGCGCGTGCGTGTTCGCGTCTTCGTCCGTCCGATCTTCGCCCGTCCAAACCGGGCGGCATGGGCGGATGACATGGCATCGCATGCCCGCCGGATTGTTACCGATCGGTCACAAGTGTGTTGCGATAGTAGTGACCGGTCGGTAACATTGTCAAGCAATCCCCTGATCGCGAGATGTCATCATGGATCACCGAAGCCCCGCCGAAACGCCCGCGCTCGAACGCCAGCGCGGTAAAGACGGCGCAAGCGGCAAGCGCCGCAAGAACGGCGACGACGCGCGCCCGCAAACCCCCGGCGCGCGCGCGCACGAGCATCTGCTGCGCGCCGCCGACGAATTGTTCTACCGCGAAGGCGTGCGCGCCGTCGGCATCGAAGCCGTGATCGAGCGCGCGGGCGTCAACAAGATGAGCCTGTACCGTCAGTTTTCGTCGAAGGACGATCTCGTGGTCGCGTATCTCGAATGCCGCGACGCGCGCGTGTTCGAGCGCTTCGACGAAAGCGTGGCCAAGCACCCCGGCGAGCCCGCACGCCAACTGGTCCAATATTTCGAAGATCTGGCCGCACGCGCCGCGCAGCCTGACTATCGCGGCTGCCCGTTCGTGAACGTCGCGACCGAATTCCCCGACGCCGCGCATCCGGCGCGGCACACCGTGGAGCGGCACAAGGCAAAGCTGATGGCGCGTTTCACGGCGCTCGCGGCGCAAGCCGGCGCCGCCGATCCCGTCGCGCTCGCCGAAGAACTCGCGCTGCTCAACGAAGGCATCTACGCCGCGAGCCAGACTTACGGCCCCGGCTGCCGCCAGATTGCCGCCGCGCCGCGCATGGCGAAGCGGCTGGTCGCGGCGGCTTGCGCGAGCGCGCCGGCCTGAACCGCCTGCGACAACGGCGACGCCGCATGCTCGGGCGGCGGCGCCGTGCGCGCCGGTAAAATGACGCGATGACCGAAAACGCCACGCCCGCCACGCCTTCCGTCGCCGATCCCGAGCGCGCAGCCATTCTCGACGCCACGCGCCACTGGCTCACGCGCGCCGTGATCGGCCTGAATCTCTGTCCCTTCGCGAAAAGCGTGTACGTGAAGCAGCAGATTCGCTACACGATCAGCGAGGCCACCGATCTCGAAGGTGTCCTGATCGATCTCGAACGCGAGCTGCAAGGGCTCGCCGAAGCCGATCCCGCCGCCATCGACACGACGCTGCTGATCCTGCCCCGCGCGCTCGCCGATTTCGCCGATTTCAACGACGCCACCTGGTTCGCCGAGCGTCTCGTCGCGCAATTGCGCCTGCAAGGCACGCTTCAGGTGGCGAGCTTTCACCCGCAATTCCAGTTCGAAGGCAGCGCGCCCGACGACATCGAAAACTACACGAATCGCGCGCCTTACCCCATCCTGCATCTTCTGCGCGAGGCCAGCATCGAACGCGCCGTGGACGCATTCCCCGACGCCGCCGACATCTACGAGCGCAATCAGGCAACCTTGCGCAAGCTTGGCTTCGACGGCTGGCGCGAGTGGATGAACCAGCGCGATTGACGCCGCGCCCTACGCTTGCACGGCGTCCGCCTCGGCGGCTGCCTCGCCTTCGTCGACGAAGAAACGCTCGCGCATTTCCGCCAGCCCGAAGGTGTCGAGAATCTCGTTGAGCCGCGCCGCCGGGCGCTTGCGCGGCAAATCCTTGTACTGCGCGATGATCAGCTCGTTCTTCATCGAGTGTTCCCAGCCCACCAGTTCCGTCACGCTCACCTGATAGCCGTGCGCTTCCAGTTGCAGGCAGCGCAGCACGTTGGTGATCTGGCTGCCGAATTCGCGCGTGTGCAGCGGGTGACGCCAGATTTCCGTGAGCGCCTGCCCGAGCGACTTGCCCTTGTTACGCCGCAGCACGCCCGCCACTTCGGCCTGGCAGCACGGCACCACGACAATATGGCTCGCGTGCTTCTTAAGCGCAAAACGCAAGGCGTCGTCGGTAGCCGTGTCGCAGGCGTGCAGCGCGGTCACGATGTCGACGCGCGCCGGCAGTTGCGACGACGTAATTGATTCGGCCACCGAAAGATTGAGGAAAGACATCCCGCCGAAGCCCAGCCGCTTCGCGAGTTCCTGCGAACGCGCCACCAGTTCGTCGCGCGTCTCGATGCCATAGATATGTGACCTGTCGCGCTGATCCTTGAAGAACAGGTCGTAGAGAATAAAGCCCAGGTAGGACTTGCCCGCGCCGTGGTCGACGAGCGTGACGTCGCGGCCGTCCGCCTTCAGTTCCTTGAGAAGGGGTTCGATGAACTGGAACAGGTGATAGACCTGCTTGAGCTTGCGGCGGCTGTCCTGATTCATCTTGCCGTCGCGCGTGAGGATGTGGAGCTCTTTTAGCAGTTCGATCGACTGATTGGGGCGGACTTCGTAGTTCTTGCTGGACATCGGCGTGGCCTGGGAAACGATGGCACCTGCCGCGAAACGTGCGACAGGCGACAGAAGGGACTCAATAGTTCTGTCATTTTACGGAAAATGCAGCGCGAGGCCGTCGAACCCAAAAGAGCGGCCGGTGTCGTACCCCTATCCGTCACGCTGACCCACGTGCGGACGGCAGGGAGGGGTTGATCAGAAGAGACACGAGGATTTTTTTCGTCCCCGATGCCCAGAAAGGACCAAAAAGTGGCGCGGCCAACCGGCTACGTACCGGATTGTGCACGCAGTGGGAGGTCGCACCGGGATCGCCGGTTGCGATAAATCAGGCCGGCGCAGCCTCGCTGCGCGAACAGCGTGCGACGCGGCACGGCCTTGCATGGGGCATGCAGATGAATACGATACCCGACGGAAACGCAGAGCAAAAATTCCAGGAACTGCTTACGAAACTCGTTGCCGTTCCCGACTGGACAGAGAAGCAGCAGCTCGAGCTGGAAATGGCGCGCGACATCTCGCTGGAGATGCTGCGCGTGGCCGAAACCATGCGCGACGGCGCCGCCGATCTCGAGACCTGCCTCATCTTGCTGAAATACGCGAAGGTGCTCGATTTCGTCATGTCCGCGCTGGCTTCGCGGCGCGATATCAAACCGCAAACCCTGCGCGTGATCTTCAAGCTCGCCGGCCTCAAGGTCGACGAAGCCTATCCCGGTTAGCCTTGCGGGTTTCCGCCCGCGAGGCCGCCGCGCCATCGGCGGCGGTCCGGCGGCACCGCAAAGTATCCGAATTGCGAGCCGTCGCGGCATTCCCGCCTTCGGCTCGCCTTCCCGCTTTTTGCCGGGTTCGCGGCGATCGCTTCCGGCCTCACCCGTCCCTTATTCGGCACGCACCTTGAGCCGCCACAGCGACGTGATTTCGGCCGCGCGCGCGCGATGGAGCGAATCGGTGGGATCGGCGGCCTTCGGGTGACGCGGCCGAATGTCCTCACGCCCCGCCACTTCGAGCCCGGCCTGCACGATCAGCTCCACGAGCGCCTCGCGCGTGCGCAGCCCGAGATGCTCCGCGAAATCGGAAAGGATCAGCCAACCTTCGCCGCCCGGTTCGAGATGGTCCTTCAAGCCGCCGAGAAAGCCGCGCAGCATGCGGCTTTCGGGATCGAACACCGCGTACTCGATGGGCGAGGCGGGGCGCGCGGGCACCCAAGGCGGATTGCAGACGACCAGCGGCGCGCGGCCCGGCGGAAACAGATCGGCTTCGATCACCTCCACCTGCGCCGCGAAGCCCAGCCGCTCCAGATTTTCCTTCGCGCAGGCCAACGCGCGTGCGTCCTGGTCGGTGGCAATCACGCGCTTGACGCCGCGCGACGCGAGCACCGCCGCCAGCACGCCCGTCCCCGTGCCGATATCGAACGCGCGCTCAAGCGAAGGCAACGGCGTGCGCGCGACGAGATCCACGTATTCGCCGCGCACCGGCGAAAACACGCCATAGTACGGATGAACGTGCGCCCCGCCGAGCGCCGCGATCGGCACGCCCTTCTTGCGCCATTCGTGCGCGCCGATCAGCCCGAGAATTTCGCGCAGCGAAACAACCGAAGCTTCGCCGTCCGGCGCGCCCCACGCTTCCTCGCACGCGGCCCGCACGTCGGGCGCGCGACGCAGTTCGATACCGTAGTCGCCCTCAAGTTGAATCAGCACCATGCCGAGCGTGCGAGCGCGTTGGGCCTGCGCCTGGCGATGCAGATGGAAGGCTTCGAGCGACGAGGCCGGCGCCTTGGGCGCGGCAGCCTTGCGCGCCGGCTTGCGTTCGCCGCGGCGCGCCATGGCTTGCAGCAACTGGCGCGCGTTCTGATAGTCGCCGCGCCACAGCAGCGCGGTGCCCTCGCACGCGAGCCGGTAAGCCGCGTCGGCAGTCGTGCGGTCGTCGGCGATCACGACGCGCTTTGGAGCGGGCACGCCCGCTTCGGAACGCCAGCGCACGGTGCGCGGGCCTTCGGTGTCGGGCCAGGTAAGAGTGGGATGGTCGGTCATGGTCGAATAAGCGATGCGACGGGCTTCCATTAACGGCGCAGGCCGTCGCGTTGAGCGGCGCCATCATATAGCAGAGCGGCGGCGCGCGGTCCGCGCGGTATCGCGTCCAGCACGAGGCCGGCGCCGTGGCACGGTCGCGTTGCGTTGGCTGCATCATCGCGCAGCCGCTCGTGCGCGTCGATACGGCCGAACGACATAGGACGAATCCACACCGCGTCCCGAGGCGAACGCGCGCCGTGCCGCCTGTAGAATGAGCCGCCTCGTTCCGCCGATTCCCGCTTTCCTGAATCCCATGCCCGCCACGCCCTCGCCGACACGCCCACGCAGGCCGCGCACACGCCGCGCCCGCGCGCCGCTCGACGACGGTTTCTACGCCGGGCTGCTGCATCTCGCGGGCTTGCGCGAATGCGCCGCGGGCTCGGGGCGCGGCGTCACGCGTCGCGAACCGCACGAACGGCAGCGCGGCACGCTCGTCGAACTCGCGCTCGAACGCATCGCCGCGCACGCTCCGGCTTCGCTCGACGAACCGGCACGCTTCGCGCTCGCGTTGCGCCTCTGCATCGCGTGGATCAGCCAGCTCGTGCTGCTCAAGGTGCTCGAAACGCGTCTGCTCGCGCTGCACGACGGCAACACAGTGCATGCGCTGCTGCACGCGAGCCGGTTGCGCTCGTTCCGCGATCTCGGCGCGCTTTGCGACGCCGTGTTCGGCGGCGGCAGCGACGCACGCTTCGCGCAGCTTCCCAGGCTCGACGCCGTGCGCTTTTGCACCGATCTCGACGCGCGGCTCGTCGATATCGGCGCGCTCGACGATTCGGCGACGCTAACGCCTTTCGGCCGAACGCAGCACGCGGGCGAAACGCACCTGCTTCCCCACTTGCTGGATTTTTTCGCGGCATTCGACTTTTCGAGCGGCATCGTGGCACGGTCGCGCGACGCAACGCCCGCGCGGCCGTGCATCGACGCCGCCGCGCTCGGCCTCGTTTTCGAAAAGCTCAACGGCTATCGCGACGGCGCGTGGTACACGCCCGCCAGCGTCGCCATGGAACTCGCGCGCGCAGCCGTCACGCGCGCCGTGCTCAATCGCTCCGCTCAAGCCGGCCAAACCGGCAAAGCGCATCAATCGCCGCTCACGAGCCTCGATCAGTTGTCCGAATCAATAGTCGATCGCGATACGGTACGCGAGATTTTCGATACGTTGCGCGTATGCGATCCGGCCGTGGGCTCGGGGCATCTGCTCGTTTCCGCGCTCAACGAAGTACTCGCGCTCAAGGCGCGCTTCGGCTTGCTCGCCGCGCTCGGCGACGCGAGGCTCGTTGTCGTCGCGGATCGGCTGCACGTCACGCACGCGAACGGCGAGCCGTTCTGCGCGCAACGCGATCGCGCGGCGCTGCGCGAGATCGACGCGATGCTGTATCGCGAGAAGCGCCGCATCGTAGCGCGTACGTTGTTCGGCGTCGATATCAGCGAGGATGCGGTGTGCATGGCACGTATGCGCCTTGCGATCGAATTGCTCGAACATGCCAACTTCAGCGATTTCGGCGACTTCGGCGATCGCCGCGATCCGGTGACTCGAGCCGCGTCTTCGCCGCTGCCCAATCTCGCGGCGAATCTTCGGCAAGGCAACGCGGCATTGAGCGACATCGGCATCGACACTCCTTCGCGCGAGGGCGGCGCCACGTTCGCGTGGACACGCGAATTCCCTGCCTTGTGCGCGTCGAACGGCGCGTCGAACGGCGGCTTCGAAGGCTTCGACGCCGTGATCGCCAACCCGCCGTACATCGACTCCGAACGCATGATCAACGCAGGCCAGAAGCCGCTGCGCGAAGCGCTCGCGCGCCGCTGGCCGAGCGCGAAAGGCAACTGGGATCTGTACATCGTGTTCATGGAGCTTGGCCTCGCGCTACTGAAACCCGGCGGCGCGATGGCGTATCTCACGCCCGACAAGTGGCTCGCCAAACCGTTCGGCGAAGCGTTTCGCGCGCGGCATCTGCGCAAGATCGAGCGCATCGTGACGCTCGGGCGCGAGATATTCGACGAAGCCCGTGTCGACGCGATCGTGACGATCTTTCGCGCAAACGATCTCGATGCGATCACGACCGCGCGTCTCGGCCCCGCGTCGCTCGTCGAACTCGCGCGCGCGGACCCGTCGACGCTCGCCGCGCCGTGGATGCTCGACGCGCTGCTTTCGCCGCACTACGCGTTCGCGCGGCGCGTGATGCGCGCGCATCCGCCGCTCGGTGCGCTGTTGCGCTGCGAGAACGCCTGCGCGACCGCCGACGCTTACCGGCTCGCGCCACTCATCGAAGAAGCCGCCGACGTCGAAAGCGAGCGCGCGGCGCGCTGCTATCGCGTGGTGAACACGGGCACGCTGGCGCGCTACGTCTCGCGTTGGGGCGCGAAACCGATGACGTATCTCGGCCGCCGCTACGACGCGCCCGTAGTCGATCACGCGCGCTTCGCCGCGACGTTCGCGAACGGCTACGGCGCAAAGGCCGGCGCGAAGAAAGTGATCGTCAAGGGACTCACGCGGCTCGACGCTTCGCTCGATCTTGCCGGCGACACGATCCCCGGCAAGACCACGCTCGTCCTGCGCGGCGACGACGAAAACCGGCTCAAGTTCGCGGCCGCGCTGCTCAATTGCCCGCTCTCGGCGTTTCTGCTTCGCGAGCAATACGGCGCGTCGAGCTACAACGGCGGCGTGGCCTTCACGAAGGCGATGATCGACGCCTTGCCCGCGCCCGCCGATCCCGCGTTGCACGCGCGCGTCGTCATGCTCGTCGATCGTTTGCTTGCCTGCGCGGACGCGCACGAGGCGGGCCGCGCGAGCGCGATCACCATCGCGAACCAGATTGATGCGGCGTTTTACGCAGCGTTCGCGTTGACGGAAGAGGAAATCGCTTTAGTCGAAGACCGCGCCTCAACGCGCATCGTGCAAGGATAGTTTGCACCACTGATAAATTTGCGTGCCCTTGCCGATTCCCGCGCGGTACGACGCACATGAGGCACGGTCGAGATCGAAGCCGTTGCGCGCGAACATCTGCGCCGCCACGTCGAGATTGGCCCGGCTTTGCGCCGCCGTATCGAGCACATCGTCGGCGCGCAACGCCAGCGCGCAGCGCTCGGCCGCCTGCGTACCCGGCACGACCGACGCATGGAGGCGAAGGCGCGTGACGGTCCAGCGCAACGCCTGGCAGCCGCCCTCGCCGCGTGTGAGCCCGAGACCGCCGACGATGGCGTTCATCGTCGCGATATTGTCCAGCCGCCAGTTGTAGGCGCCGTCGACGATCGCGTAAACCGGGCCGCCGCGCGCGCTCGCGACCTCGCGGATGCGGGCGCCGAACGCCGGCGTGCCGGGAAAACTGCTGTCGATCTGCGTGAAGGCAACGGTGTCGGGAAAGAACGTGGCGAGCCATGCCCAGGCGCGCGCGCCGGTCGTGGCAATCACCACGGTCGTGCGATCGGGCTGCGAAAGCGCGGGCACTTCGGCGTGCCAGAGCGGATCGGACCACGGCTCGTGGCCCCACGTGCGCGCGCCGCCCGCGACCACCACGGCGGTGGCGATCGACAGACACCAGCACGCGATGCGCCGCGCCGCCGCGTAGGAAGCGAGGCGTTGCAGCAGCAGCCAGATGGCGAGCGGAGTCAGCACTTCGATCGCCACGAGATAGCGGTAAATGCTGAAGCCTTCCATCCACACCAGATAGCCGATGGCAACGAACGCCAGCACGAAGCGCTGCCGCGTGTTGGAGGCCGTTGCGCGCGCGCGCCCCTGCAAGCGCCGCACGCCAGCAGCGGCGAACAGGAGCCAGTAGAGCGTGTAGACGATCGCCCAGATGATCTGGTGCAGCGGCACTTCGCCAAGACGCTGCGAATGCACGCTGAAAATGTACGGCCAGAACAGCGTTTCGAACACGCCGTGCGGGCGCCAGCGCGCGTCGCCCATCGCGTCCGGCTGAACGAGCGGATCGGGAAACCATGCGGCGAACTGCGGATACAGCGGATTGCCGAACGTCTTCCACATATGAAAGAGCCAGTAGCCGCCCGTCGCCGCGAAGCCGAGCAGCACGCCCACGCCGAACACGAACGCGAGACGCACGCGCACGATCGGCCGCGCCGGATAGAACAGCAGCGCCGCGCAGAGGGCGACCGCGCTGACGGCATTCGTGAGCTTGAGCCCGACTGCGAGGCCCGCGAGCACGCCCGCCGCGATCGTCCACGCCCGCAGCCGCTCCCAATGCGCGACGAGCAGCCAGAGCGCGGCGAGCGTGAAGGGCGCGGTGGTGTCGTCGCCCATCGAATTGCCGAGCACGGAAAGAAAGTTGGCCGTGAGGCAACCCGCGAGCGCGAGCAGCAGCGGCACGCGGTAGCGATCGCGCTCGGGCAGCTCGCGCAACGTGTGCTGCGCGATGCCGAGGATGAACACGAAACTCAGGCCGTGCAGCACGCCCATCGCGAAGCCCACCGCACGCGCGGGCAAATGCGTGTTCGCGAGATAAAAGAGCGCGTCGAGCAGCGGGTTGAAGTACGACTGCATGCCGGCGGGCGCGAGATCGACGCGCAGCTTGCCGTGCAGCCACGCGAACGGGTTGTACATGTGATAGTTGTACAGGTCCCAGTTGGCGTCGGCGCCAAGCCACAGCGAATAGAAGCCGAACAGGACCGGCACGAGCACGCGCGCGAGTGCGAGCGCACGCGGCGTGTTGAGGTCGATCAGAGGCCGGCGCGGCGCGGCGGCGGAGGAAATCGAGTCGAGTTGCGACATGAATTTATCGTTGCGTTCGATGACGGAAAACCCACCAGCGCGCCGAGGCGAAGTTCACGCCGAGCCCCGCGATCGAGCCCGCCGCCACGCCAAGGTAAGGCACCCACGCGGCCCACGACACGTGTTGCAGCGCGAGCACCACGACGCTGTAGGCGGCGTAGTTCGCGGCGCCGCCCACGGACATCGCCGCGAGATAGCGCCACCACTCCGCCCAGGCCGACTGCGTGCGCTGCGCGGCAAACGTGAAGCGCCGATTGAGTTGCCACGTCGTCCAGACCGCGGCGAGAAACGAGACCGCGCGGCCCGCGAAATAGCCGGCGCCGAGGTGCAGCGCGACCCACAACACGCCCGCATCGACGACGAAACCCGCCACGCCGACGAGCGCGAACCGCAGCACCTGGGCGCGCACGCTAGTTCCGTTGCGCGGGCTCACGCGGCGCGGCGAACGAGAGATAGGCAAAGCGCTTCGCTTCGATACGCCCGCGCGTCACGGTGTCGAGGACGATACCGCACGCGAGCAGAATGGCGCCGAGCAGGATGAGCGCGGCGCACAGCAGCGCAGTGGGCAGCCGCGGCACGAGACCGGTGTGCAGATACGTGTCGAATACGGGAATGGCCAGCACGATCGAAAGCAGCACGCAGCAGAAAAAACCGAGCGAGAAGAACGGCAGCGGCCGCTCCGCCTTGAAGAGGCGCGTGATGGTGAGCAGGATGCGCAGGCCGTCGGCCCACGTGTTGAGCTTGCTCTGCGAGCCTTCCGGCCGCGCGCCGTACGCCGTCATGACTTCGGCCACGGGCATGCGCAATTCGAGCGCGTGAACGGTAAGCTCCGTCTCCGTTTCGAAACCGGAAGCATGCGCCGGAAACGACTTCACGAAGCGGCGCGAAAACACGCGATAGCCCGAGAGCATGTCCGTGAAGCTTTGGCCGAACAGCGTCGCCACGCATTGCGTGAGCAGGCGGTTGCCGAAGCGATGTCCGCGCCGGTACGCTTCGCGCTCGTCGGAGACGCGCACGCCCACCACCATGTCGAGACCGCCCGCGAGCAGCGTTTCCACGAGTTGCGGTGCCGCCTTGGCGTCGTAGGTGCCGTCGCCGTCGACCATCACGTAGACGTCGGCTTCGACGTCGGCGAACATGCGGCGAATCACGTTGCCCTTGCCCTGATCGGCCACGCCGCGCACGATGGCCCCGGCCTCGCGCGCGAGATCGGCGGTGCCGTCGGTCGAATTGTTGTCGAAAACGTAAATGGCAGAACACGGCAACGCCTCGCGGAAGTCGCGCACGACGGCGCCGATCGTCGCGGCTTCGTCGAAACAGGGCACCACCACGGCTATGCGCAGGTCGCCCGGCTGGGTCGCGCGATCGCTGCGTTCGAGCGGTGTCGTTTCCGATAAACGGTCCATCGTGGCTTGTCCTTGCGTGGGTCGTGGGCGCGATTATAGGCGCTCGAAGATCGCGAAACCGGCGCGCTGCCCGACTGCACGGCTATCTCGACCGCGTTTTCGGCGCGTAAAAAGCAAAACGGGTTACGCAGTGGCTTGCGTAACCCGTTTGCTTTTGCTGCTTTGACTTTGCTGCTTTGGGGGCGGTTCGATTGCCGCGGACTTCGCAATCGAACGTCAAATGTTTGGTGCCGGCTGCAGGACTCGAACCCGCCACCTGATGATTACAAATCAACTGCTCTACCAGATGAGCTAAGCCGGCGTAGCCCGCGATTCTACCTTACTTCACGATCTTCAGGTGGCCCTTGCCGCCCTTATTGCCGTTGTCATCGTCCTTGTCGGCGGCCGGGGCAATGCGCGCGGCGCTCGGGGCCACGGGTTGCGCAGCCGGTTCGTCGTGCAACCTGGGCGCGCCTTGCGCTTCGGGCGCGCCGTCGTCCTCGTGATCTTCGGAAGACAGCACGTCGTCGGCGTCGCCGGCGGGCGATTCGACCGGGAACGCCATGCCCTGCCCGTTCTCGCGCGCATAAATCGCAAGCACGTTCGAAACCGGCACTTCGATACGGTGCGACTTGCCCGAGAAGCGTGCGTGGAACTCGACCATCTCGTTGCCCATCTGCAACTGGCTGGTCGCCTCGAAGCTGATGTTCAGCACGATCTCGCCGTCGCGCACGAACTGGCGCGGCACGCGCGTGCGGTTGTCGACCCGCACCGCGATATGCGGCGTGAAGCCGTTGTCGGTGCACCACTCGTAGAGCGCGCGCAGCAAATACGGCTTGGTGGAAATTTCTTGCATCAACGATCCTTTCGCGAGGCGGCGCTTACACCCGCGCCGTGTACGCCGCCTCTGTAACCCGAAACGGCCGGGAAACGGCTTAGCGGCGCATGACCTTTTCGGACGGCGTGAGCGCTTCGATATACGCCGGACGGCTGAAAATGCGCTCGGCGTACTTCATGAGCGGCGCGGCGTTCTTCGAGAGTTCGATGCCGTAGTGGTCCAGACGCCACAAGAGCGGCGCGATCGCGACGTCGAGCATCGAGAATTCTTCGCCCAGCATGTACTTGTTCTTCAGGAAGATCGGCGCGAGCTGCGTAAGGCGGTCGCGAATCGCAAGACGCGCCTTCTCGTGGTTCTTCTCGGCGGCCTTGCCCTTCTCGTTTTCGAGCGTGCTCACGTGTACGAACAGTTCCTTCTCGAAGTTGAGCAGGAACAGGCGCGCGCGCGCGCGCTGAACCGGATCGGCCGGCATCAGTTGCGGGTGCGGGAAACGCTCGTCGATGTACTCGTTGATGATGTTCGACTCGTACAGAATCAGGTCGCGTTCGACCAGAATCGGCACCTGACCGTACGGATTCATCACGGCGATGTCTTCCGGTTTGTTGAACAGGTCGACGTCGCGGATTTCGAAGTCCATGCCCTTTTCGAACAACACCAGCCGGCAACGCTGGGAGAACGGGCAGGTAGTGCCGGAGTACAGAACCATCATGATTTACATTTCCTCAATAAACCCAAAAGGCCGACAGGCGAAAAACCGCCTGACGGCTGAACCGTCAGACGGTCTATCGTCGCACCGCCCCACGTCGGTCAGGACGTGATTATTTGATATCTTTCCAGTACGCGGCGTTCAGTCGCCACGCAAAAAAGCTCAGAATGCCGAGGAACAGGAGCACCCACACGCCAAGCTGCTTGCGGGTTTTCTGCTCCGGTTCCGACATCCAGCCGAGGTACGCCACCAGATCGGCCACGTCCGCATCATAATCCACGGACGAAAGCTTCCCCGGAATCACGACCTGATACCCCGCAAAGCGGCGGACCTTTTCCCCGGTTTCCTCGTCCGTCGCGTCCTCGAACTTCGCCGTGCGCACGCCCTGCAACTGCCACAGCACGTGCGGCATGCTCACGTTCTCGAACACCAGATTGTTCCAGCCGGTCGGCCGCGTGTCGTCGCGGTAGAAACTGCGCAGGTACGTGTACAGCCAGTCGCGCCCGCGCGCGCGCGCTTCCACGGAGAGGTCCGGCGGCGCTACCCCGAACCACGACTTCGCGTCGTCCGGGCGCATCGCGATGGACATCGTGTTGCCGACCTTGTCGGTCGTGAACAGCAGATTATCTTCGATTTGCTTCTGCGCAATGCCGAGATCCTGGAGGCGGCTGTACCGCATCAGGTTCGCGCTATGGCAGTTCAGACAATAGTTTACAAACAATTGGGCGCCGTGTTGCAGCGAAGCAAGATTTTCGCCGTTATCGGGAGCGCGGTCGAGCGGAATGTTTTCCTGCGCCGCCGCCGATCCGGCCCCAAACGCCCAAACCGCCGCCAGCACGGCCAGCCCGGCCATCGCGCGGCCGACGCCGCGCGCGAGCGTCGAAAGCAGAGAGTGTCTCGTCATGTCTTCCTCGCTCGTCGATTAATGGGGCTTGAACCGCACGCGTTCAGGCGGCTGCTTGAACGTGCCAAGCGGCGTCCAGAACGGCATGCCGAGGAAGAACGCGAAATAGACGAGCGCGCACACCTGCGCGATCAGCGTGGCGGCCGGCGAAGGCGGTTTCGTACCGAGGAACGCGAGCGTGAGGAACGCGAACACGAAAATGCCGAGGAATACCTTGTGGAAGAACGGCCGGTAGCGGATCGACTTCACCGGCGCGCGGTCGAGCCACGGCAAAAAAAAGAGCGAAATCACGGCCGATCCCATCACCACCACGCCCCAGAACTTCGATTCCGTGAACGCCATCGCCAGAATCACGAGCACCGCCAGCACCGGCAACCCAACGCGCCACTTGCCGCGCGCGCGCCAGAGCGCGAACAGGCCGAGCAGCGCGATCACGATCATCAGCACGATCTTGAACGGATCGGTGGTCGCGCGCAGCATCGCGTAGAACGCCGTGAAGTACCAGACCGGCGCGATTTCGGGCGGCGTTTGCAGCGGATTGGCGGGCACGAAGTTGTTCGATTCCAGGAAATAGCCGCCCATTTCCGGCGCGAAGAACACAATCGCCGCGAAAATCATCAGGAAGATGCACACGCCCATGAAATCGTGCACCGAGTAGTACGGATGGAACGGAATGCCGTCGAGCGGAATGCCGTTCGCGTCCTTCTTTTCCTTGATCTCGATGCCGTCCGGGTTGTTCGACCCCACTTCGTGCAGCGCGACGATATGCGCCACCACCAGCCCGAGCAGCACGAGCGGAATGGCGATCACGTGGAACGCGAAGAAGCGGTTGAGCGTGACGTCGGAAACCACGTAGTCGCCGCGAATCCACAGCGAAAGGTCCGGGCCGATGAAGGGAATCGCCGAAAAGAGATTCACGATCACCTGCGCGCCCCAGAACGACATCTGGCCCCACGGCAGCAGGTAGCCGAAGAACGCCTCGGCCATCAGGCACAGAAAGATCGCGCAGCCGAAGATCCACACGAGTTCGCGCGGCTTGCGGTACGAGCCGTACATGAGCCCGCGGAACATGTGCAGGTACACCACCACGAAGAACATCGAAGCGCCCGTGGAGTGCATGTAGCGGATCAGCCAGCCCCACGGCACCTCGCGCATGATGTACTCGACCGACGCGAACGCGAGCGTCGAATCGGGCTTGTAGTTCATGGTGAGGAAGATGCCCGTGACGATCTGGTTCACGAGCACGAGCAGCGCGAGCGAGCCGAAGAAGTACCAGAAGTTGAAGTTCTTCGGCGCGTAGTACTCGGAAACATGCGCGCGCCAGGTCGCGGTCATCGGAAAGCGCTTGTCGATCCAGCCTTGCAGGCCCGTCGTCTCCACCACGTCCTTGTCGGTTCCCGTCGCCATCACGCTTCTCCTTTTTCGTCCTTGCCGATCACGATCTGCGTCGGGGACGTGAACATGTACGGAGGAATGTCGAGGTTTTGCGGCGCGGGCTTGTTCTTGAACACGCGCCCGGCGAGATCGTAGGTGGAACCGTGGCAGGGGCAGAGAAAGCCGCCCGGCCAGTCGTCGGGCAGGTTGGGCTGCGGGCCTTCCTGGAAGCGCGCCGTGGGCGTGCAGCCCAGATGCGTGCACACCGCCACGGCAACGAGAATGTTCTGATGCTCGGCGCGCGAGCGGAATTCGTTCTTGCAGTAGGCCGGCATCGGCATTGAAAACGGATGCTCGGAATTCGGGTCGGCGAGTTCCGGGTCGGCCTTCTTGCAGTCGGCCAGCATGCGCTCGGTGCGATTGAGAATCCACACCGGCTTGCCGCGCCACGCCACTGTCATGAGCGTGCCGGGCTGCAAACCGGTGATGTCAACTTCGACGGGCGCGCCGGCGGCGCGGGCTTTTTCGGATGGTGCAAACGAGCCTACGAACGGTACGACGGTGGCCACGCCTCCCATGCCACCCGCTACGGACGTCGCAATCAGCCAGGTTCGGCGGCTGCCGTCGACGCGGTCATTCTCTTTATCTCGCATCACATCGCCCCACTTCTGAGTTGGATTTTTCCGTCACGCCAGCTTACCCGCGGTGCTGCCGAACGCTAGTTTGCGCGAATGGAGTTGGCATTTACAAGGGGCGAACTTGAAAAAGCGACCGAAGTCATTGATATCTCGGGGTTTTCCCGATGGAATAAGGGCCAATTTCTTTATCGTTTTTAAATGTCTCGCGAATAAAAACCATGCTGCATCACGGCAATTCGCGCCAATTGGCCGCTTCCATTTTTTGCAATGGCGCGAGCGCGAAAAGGCTTCGATTCGCGCTCAAACCGGATTGTCGATATCAATGAAAAGATGCTCGATGCCGAATGCTTCCGCCAAGTGACTGCCCACCGCCTGCACGCCGTAGCGCTCGGTCGCGTGATGGCCGGCCGCGAGGAACGCCACGCCGCTTTCCGCCGACGTATGCGTGGTCTGCTCGGAGATTTCGCCGGTGAGGAACACGTCGGCGCCGGCTTCGATGGCCGCGTCGAAGTAGCCTTGCGCCGCGCCCGTACACCACGCCACGCGGCGCAGTTCCCAGTCGGGGTCGCCCAGCACGAGCGGCGCGCGGCCGAGCGTTTGCTCCACCTGCGCCGAAAAGTGCGCGAGCGTGATCGGCATGGGCAGCGTGGTCATCCAGCCAAGATCCTGCTCGCCGAAGCGCTGGTCGCCGATCCAGCCGAGCTTCGCGCCCAGTTGCGCGTTGTTGCCGAACTCGGGATGCGCGTCGAGCGGCAGGTGATAGGCGAACAGGCTCAGGTCGTTCGCGAGCAGCGCGCGCAAGCGCCGGTATTTGCGGCCCGTGACCTGCGGCGCTTCGTTCTTCCAGAAGTAGCCGTGATGGACGAGCACGGCGTCGGCGCCCCACTCCAGCGCGGCTTCGATAAACGCCAGCGAGGCGGTCACGCCGGTCGCGATCTTCTCCACGCGCCGGCGCCCTTCCACCTGCAAGCCGTTCGGGCAGTAGTCCTTGAACCGCGCGGATTCGAGAAGATTGTTCAGATACAATTCAAGTTCGATCCGATCCATATAAACCTCTAATCTTCAGATGCTTAGACGCTTTTGGCTGTTCTTCGCCCAGGCGGTGACGGTGTTGCTGGCGTTGATGTTCATCATCGCCACACTCAAACCGGAGTGGCTGCAACACCAGGGGCAGTTCGGCAAGCAGCTCGCCGAGCCGATCGTCGCGCTCAGGGAGGTCGCACCGGGCATGGGCGGCAGCCCGGCACAAGGCTCCTACGCGGACGCCGCCCAGAAGGCGATGCCCGCCGTCGTCAACGTATTCTCGAGCAAGGACGGGTCGCTGCCGCCCGACCCGCGTCAGAACGATCCGCTGTTTCGCTACTTCTTCGGCGACCGCAACAACAATCGCAAGCAGCAGGACCAACCCGCGGCGAACCTCGGGTCGGGCGTCATTGTCAGCCCGGACGGTTACATTCTAACGAACCAGCACGTCATCGACGGCGCGGACCAGATCGAAATCGCCCTGTCCGATGGCCGCACCACCAACGCGAAGGTGATCGGCATCGACCCGGAAACGGACCTCGCGGTGCTCAAGATCAACCTGCCTAACCTGCCCACCATCACGCTCGGCCGCATGGATCAAACGCGCGTGGGCGACGTGGTGCTCGCCATCGGCAACCCGTTCGGCGTGGGCCAGACGGTCACCATGGGCATTATCAGCGCGCTCGGCCGCAATCATCTGGGCATCAACACGTTCGAAAACTTCATTCAGACCGATGCGCCGATCAATCCCGGCAACTCGGGCGGCGCGCTCGTCGACGTGAACGGCAATCTGCTCGGCATCAACACGGCGATTTATTCGCGCTCGGGCGGCTCGCTCGGCATCGGCTTTGCGATTCCCGTGTCGACGGCGCGCAGCGTGCTGGAAAGCATCATCACCACGGGCTCGGTCACGCGCGGCTGGATCGGCGTGGAGCCGCAGGACGTGACGCCCGAAATCGCCGAATCGTTCGGGCTGAACCAGAAGTCGGGCGCGATCGTCGCGGGCGTGCTGCAAGGCGGCCCGGCGGACAAGGCCGGCATCAAGCCGGGCGACATTCTCACCACCGTGAACGGCGAGCAGATCACCGACACCACGCGGCTTCTGAACGTGATCGCGCAAATCAAGCCGGGCACCGAAGCGAAGGTCCACGTGGTGCGCAAGAACAAGGACATGGATCTCGACGTGCTGATCGGCAAGCGCCCGCCGCCGCCGAAACACCCGGAGCAGGAAGACGGCGAAGGCGACGACGACGGCGGTTGAGCGCGCCGCCGCGCGAGGCGAGCCAGCGAGAGCAGCGAACGCCGCGAGACAAAGCGGCAGATAAATCGGCAGATAAATCGGCAGATAAATCGGCAGATAAAGCGGCAGACAAACCGGCGAAGCAAAGCAAAAAGGCCGCGAACCTTTACCGGGTTCGCGGCCTTTTTGTCGGGCGCCGATGCGAGAGCTAACTCGCCGCCTGCTCCTCGTCGGCGATTTTCTTTTCGCCGGAGCCGATGAAAATGCGCGCCGCGATGATGCCCGCCTCGTAAAGCACGATGAGCGGCAGCGCGAGAATGAGCTGCGAAAACACGTCGGGCGGCGTGACCACGGCCGCGACCACGAATGCGCCCACGATCACGTAAGGGCGAATCGACTTGAGCTTCTTCACCGTGACCACGCCCATGCGCACGAGCAGCACGACGACGATCGGCACTTCGAACGTCACGCCGAACGCAATGAACATGGTGAGCACGAAGCTCAGGTAATTGTCGATATCGGTCGTCATCTCCGCGCCGAGCGGCGCGTTGTAGTGCGCCATCACGCGGAAAATAGTGGGAAACACCACGAAATACGCGAACGCCATGCCGCACAGGAACAGCGTGTAGCTGCTCGCGACCAGCGGCGCGACGAGCTTCTTTTCGTGCTGATACAGCCCCGGTGCGACGAACGCCCAGATCTGGTACAGCACGACCGGCAGGGCGATCACGAACGCCACGAGCATCGTCACCTTCATCGGCACGAAGAACGAGCCGGTCACGTCGGTAACGATCATCTTGCCGTCTTTCGGCAGGTTGTTCATGAGCGGTCGCGCGAGCAGGCGGAAGATGTCGGGCGCCCAGTACACGAGCCCCACGAACACGACGATGACCGAGATGCCCGCGCGGATAATGCGGTCGCGCAGTTCGACGAGATGCGAAATGAAGGTCTCTTCCGAGCCTTCCGGGTTTTGCTGGGGGTCGCTCACGCCGGCCCTCTGTTGGATTGGGAGATACGCTGATTCGAACCCATGCGCAGGCGTCGCACGGCGTCAGAAGAAGCGCGTGGGCCGGCGCAGGCTGGCCGGCGTGTGCTGCGCGACGCGCGCCGCGCCCGACTGCACGCGCGTGCGGCGCAACGTGGCGCGCTTGTACCACGCAGGCGTGGCGGCTTGTTTCACGCGCCAGTTCTTGCGTTTGGGCGACGACGAAACCGCGCTGCCCGCGTCGCCGGAACGCCACGACGAGGCCGTATCGGCGGAATCCGCCACGGCCGCTTCGAGGCTCGCCGCGTCGGAGCCCGGCAAATTCGCGCCGCCCGCAATGCTCGGCGACACCGAGGTGCCCGCGTTCCACGCGTCGTTCAGCTCGGTTTCGTGCTTGCGCAGATTGTCGTGCACGCTCTTTTCGACGTTCTGCGCCGCGGATTCGAATTCGGTCCGCATGCGGCGCAGCTCGTCGAGTTCGATCTCGCGCGTGACTTCCGCCTTGACGTCGTTGATGTAGCGCTGCGCGCGCCCGAACAGCGCGCCCGCCGTGCGTGCGACGCGCGGCAGGCGTTCCGGTCCGAGAACGACGAGCGCGACGACGCCGATCAGCGCCATCTTGGTGAGACCGAGATCGAGCATGAATCAGCCTTGAAGGGAAAGAACGACGGCCCGCGCTTAGCGGTAGTCGTTCGAGCGCGTCGTCTTGTCCTTCGCTTCGACGTCCACCGTGCCGTTAGGCGGCAGTTCGCGTTTCTGCGCGTCGGCGGCCGGCGTCTCGCTCTCGCGCATGCCTTCCTTGAAACCCTTGACCGCGCCGCCCAGATCGCCGCCGATATTGCGCAGCTTCTTCGTGCCGAATACGAGCGCCACGATCAACAACACGATCAGCCAATGCCAAATGCTCAACGAACCCATGATCGACTCTCTCCTTGAACCCCGCCGCCGCGCGCGGTGCGCGGCGGAAAAAATCTTGCCTTAAGTGTATGGCGCGCGCGTGGCATGCGACCCCGCATTCCGCGCACGCCACGCGTGCCCGCTGCCTTTAGCCCATGCGCTGCCACGGCCGCGGGCCGGCCAGCAGATGCGCGTGCAGATGATAGACCTCCTGCCCGCCGCCGGGACCGGTGTTGACGACCGTGCGATAGCCCGTTTCGCCGCCCGTGTACGACACGCCCAACTGCTTTGCGAGCTGCGCGACCAATACGAGCATTCTACCAAGCAGCGGAGCGTCGCTTTCTTCGCAGTCGGCGAGCGTGGCGATATGCCGGCGCGGAATCACGAGCACGTGGGTTTCGGCCGCCGGCCGGATGTCACGGAAAGCGACGAAGTCGTCGTCTTCGTAGACCCGCGTGCTGGGAATCTCGCCGTCGGCGATCTTGCAGAAAAGACAGGTGCTGCGATCGTGGCTCATGGTGCTCCTGCGAGCGTGAAAGCGCGATTAAGGCGCAACCGGGCGCGATCAGGCGCCGTTCAAAACCAGCCGCGCGGGTCGCGCAACGGCTTGTTGTCGTACAGATACAGCCAGCCTTTGATGATACGGTACAACGTCCAGATTGCGACAGCCCATAAAACCGGAATGCCGATCAGCACGAAAATCAGCGCCGCCCCGATCAGGTGCCCCGCGAGCCCGAGCCAGAACGTGCGGATCTGCCAGGTGAAGTGCTGCTCGTAAGGCGTGCCCGCCGCCTCGTCGCGCTTCACGTAATTGAGAATGATGGCGATGAGCACCGAAACGCCGCCCGTGAGCCAATACACCGCATAGAGCCCGTAGAGCACGTGCGTGAAGGTGCGCAGGCTGCGCAGCCGCTCCGCATCGAGCGAATGGCGGTACACCGTGGGCGGATAGTCGCGCGGCTCGGACATGCTGTTCTCTCCCTCGTTGAGGCGCGCCGCGACGGCGCGCGCTGCCGGGCTCAGTCGCCGTTGGCTTCGCGCTCGCGGCTCTTGCGCAGCGCCTTTTCCTCGAGCCCCGAAAGGCCCTCGCGCCGCTCCAGCTCCGCCAGCACGTCGGCGGGGCTCAGGTCGAAATGCGACAGCGTGACGAGGCAGTGGAACCAGAGGTCGGCCATCTCGCCCACGAGCGCCTTCTTCGCGCCGCCCTGGCGCACGTCCTTGGCGGCCAGCACGACTTCCGTGGCTTCCTCGCCGACCTTCTTGAGCACGGCGTCGTCGCCCTTGTGGAAGAGGCGCGCGACGTAGGAAGCGTCGGGGTCGCCGCCCTTGCGGCCGTCGAGCACGGCCGCAAGGCGCAGCAGCGTGTCGTTAGAGTTCGGTTGCGTCATTTGTAAATGTGTTCGGGGTCTTTCAGCACGGGATCGACGGCGACCCAGCGGCCTTCGTCGACGGTGCCTTCGAATTGCTGGAAAAAGCACGAGTGGCGGCCCGTGTGGCACGCGATGCCCGACACCTGCTCGATCTTGAGCAGCACGACGTCTTCGTCGCAGTCGAGGCGAATCTCGCGCACGTGCTGCACGTGGCCCGACTCCTCGCCCTTGAACCACAGGCGCTGGCGCGAGCGCGAAAAGTACACGGCGCGGCGCGTTTCGACCGTTTTGGCGAGCGCCTCGCGGTTCATCCACGCGAACATCAGCACGTCGCCGGTCGCGGCTTCCTGGGCGATCGCGGGCACGAGGCCGTCGGCGTCCCAGTTGACCTGATCGAGCCAGCCGGCCTTGGGCGTGTCGCCCGTTACAGGATCTGCATTGCTCATGACTTACGTTCTCACCGAAATGCCCTGGTCGGCCATGAAGCGCTTCGCCTCGCCGACCGTGTGCTCGCCATAGTGGAAGATGCTCGCGGCCAGTACCGCGTCCGCGTGGCCCTTGACCACGCCGTCCGCGAGATCCTGGAGGCCGCCCACGCCGCCCGAGGCGATCACGGGAACCGGCACCGCGTCGGAGACCGCGCGCGTGAGGTCGAGGTCGAAGCCGCTCTTGGTCCCGTCGCGGTCCATGCTCGTGAGCAGGATTTCGCCCGCGCCGAATTCGGCCATCTTGCGCGCCCATTCGATTGCGTCGATGCCGGTGGCCTTGCGCCCGCCGTGCGTGAACACTTCCCAGCGCGCCGCCTCGCCCGGCGCCGAGGCGCGCTTGGCGTCGATGGCGACGACGATGCACTGCGAGCCGTATTTGTCGGCGGCGTCGCGCACGAGCTGCGGATTGGCGACCGCCGACGAATTCATGCTCACCTTGTCCGCGCCCGCGTTGAGCAGGCGCCGCACGTCGGGGACGGCGCGCACGCCGCCGCCCACCGTGAGCGGAATGAAGACCTGCGAGGCCACGGCTTCGATGATCGGCAGGATCAGGTCGCGCTGATCGGAAGTCGCCGTGATGTCGAGAAAAGTGAGCTCGTCGGCGCCCTGCTCGTCGTAGCGGCGCGCGATTTCGACGGGATCGCCCGCGTCGCGCAGTTCGACGAAGTTGACGCCCTTCACGACGCGCCCGGCGGTCACGTCGAGACAGGGAATGATGCGTTTGGGTAGAGCCATGATCTTGCGATGCCTGGTTTGGCCGCTTCGGCCGCTTGGGTCGGTTGGTCCCGATTTGTCCGTTTCGGGTCCGATTTGTCCGTTTCGGGTCCGTTTCGGGTCCGTTTCGGTCCGCTTCGTCGGTTCGGGCCGCGTCGGTCAATTTGGGCCGGATTCGACCGGGTTGGATCTCGTTTGGCGGAACGTCGCTGCCGCGGCGCATTCCGTGCGTGCTCGCGGCCGGCGTCGCGCCCCGGCCAGCTTGCGCGGGCGCGTCCGCCGCGCCGCTCGCTGTCGCGGCTTGTCGAGAAATTCCGCCGCGCGGGCCGCCTCGACATGCACGGCCACGCCAAAGCAAACGGCCTCCATGACGGAGGCCGGCTTGCCGCGTTATGCGTCGTCCGATTCGCGCAGGCTGTCCGCGCGCGTCTGCGCCTCGGCGAAATCGAGGTCGCCCGAGTAAATCGCGCGGCCGCAGATCACGCCTTCGATGCCTTCGTCCTCGACTTCGCACAGCGATTCGATGTCGGCCATGTTCGAGAGGCCGCCGCTCGCGATGATCGGAATCTTCACCGCGCGCGCGAGGCGCACCGTGGCTTCGATGTTGATGCCTTGAAGCATGCCGTCGCGGCCGATGTCGGTGTAGATGATCGATTCGGCGCCGTAGTCCTCGAACTTGCGCGCGAGATCCACGACTTCATGGCCCGTGAGCTTGCTCCAGCCGTCCGTGGCCACCTTGCCGTCCTTGGCGTCGAGACCGACGATGATATGGCCCCCGAACGCCGTGCAGGCTTCCTGGAGGAAACCCGGATTCTTCACGGCGGCGGTGCCGATGATCACGTACGAAAGGCCGTCGTCGAGATAGCGTTCGATGGTGTCGAGGTCGCGAATGCCGCCGCCGAGCTGAACGGGGATTTCGTCGCCGACTGCGCGGATGATCTCGCGAATCGCGTCTTCGTTCTTCGGCTTGCCGGCGAACGCGCCGTTCAGGTCGACGAGGTGCAGCCGCCGCGCGCCGCGCTCGACCCAGTGTCGGGCCATGGCCGCCGGTTCCTCGGAGAAAATCGTCGCCTGGTCCATATCGCCTTGTTTGAGGCGCACGCAGTGACCGTCTTTGAGATCGATGGCCGGAATCAGCAGCATAGCTTCGGGTGTGTCTGGGAGTGAGGTTGGAGTCGCGGCGCGGGCGGAAAAAAGGCCCATCCGACGCCGTTTCGCTAGTTTAGTACAACTCTTTCGGCGGCCTTGCTGGCGCAAATCGAATACCCGCGCGAGTTGCGCGCGCGGCACGGGTTGCGCGGGCCGGCCCGCGAGGAGCGCCGCCCGATGTCAGGGATTCCAGTGGACGAAGTTGCGATAGACGCGCAAACCGGCCGCGGCGCTCTTTTCCGGGTGAAATTGGGTGGCGAAGATGTTATCCCGCGCCACTGCCGAGGTAAAGGGCGCGCCGTACGGCGTCTCGCCCACGGTGTGCGCGGCGTCCGCGGGCACCACGTAGTAGCTGTGCACGAAGTAGAAGAAGCTTTCGTCGGGCACGCCGTCCCAGAGCGCGTGCGCGCGCGACTGGCGCACGCGGTTCCAGCCCATCTGCGGAACCTTGAAGCGCGAGCCGTCGTCCTGGATGCGGCCTTCGAGGTCAAAGCGCAGCACTTTGCCGGGCAGGAGACCGAGGCCCTTCGTGTCGCCTTCGGCGCTCCAGTCGAACAGCATCTGCTCGCCCACGCACACGCCCATCAACGGCTTGGTGCGCGAGGCTTCGATCACGGCATCCTGCAAGCCGGATTCCGCGAGGCTGCGCATGCAGTCGGGCATCGCGCCCTGACCGGGCAGCACCACGCGGTCGGCCGCGCGAATCGCCTCGGGGCGCTCGACGATGGCCACGTCCGCTTCCGGCGCGGCCTGCCTCAACGCCTGGGCCACCGAACGCAGGTTGCCCATCCCATAATCCACAATCGCAATTGAAGTTTTCATCTCGAATCCGGCCGTCTCGGCTCGCGCGATGCCTGCATGACCCGCGAGGTTCCGGCGTTGCCCTTGGCTATGCGGGCGTGCGCCCGCCTTCGTGTGCTCTCAAATCCGTCAATGTACGCGAGCCGGCGCGCGGCGGCGGCACGGCGTGTTGCCGGCGCGACACGCGGCTGCAAAAGGCGGCAACGGAAACCCGCCCGCGTCGGCTGCGCCTCGCTTACAAGCTGCCCTTCGTCGACGGAATCCTGCCCGCCTGGCGCTCGTCGAACTCGGCGGCCTGGCGCAGCGCGCGGCCGAACGCCTTGAACACCGTTTCCAGTTGATGATGCGCATTCAGGCCGCGCAGGTTGTCGATATGGAGCGTGACGCCCGCATGATTGACGAAGCCGCGGAAGAATTCGATCGACAGGTCGACGTCGAACGTGCCGATTCGCGCGCGCGTGAACGGCACGTGGAATTCGAGGCCCGGACGGCCCGAGAAGTCCACCACCACGCGCGAGAGCGCCTCGTCGAGCGGCACGTAGGCGTGGCCGTAGCGGCGAATGCCCTTCTTGTCGCCGATGGCCTGCGCGACCGCCTGACCGAGCGTGATGCCGACGTCTTCGACCGTATGATGGTCGTCGATATGCGTGTCGCCATGCGCTTCGACTTCCAGGTCGATCAGACCATGTCGCGCGATCTGGTCGAGCATGTGATCGAGAAACGGCACGCCGGTCGCGAGCTTCTGCTCGCCGGTGCCGTCCAGATTGAGTTTCACGCGGATTTGCGTTTCGCTGGTGTTTCGAACGACTTGCGCGACGCGCATGGCAATTTCCTTCAAACAGCCCGTAACGGAGAGTGGGGAGAGCGAAGCGTGCGCGTTCTTACTTCAGCACGAGCTTCAGGGCGGCGACCAGTTGTGCGTTTTCGTCGGGCGTTCCCACCGTCAGGCGCACGCAATTCGCCAGCAATGGGTGCATTTTACCCACGTTTTTGATCAGGACCCGCGCGGACAAAAGCGTGTCGTACACGGCGGCGGCGTCCGGCACGCGCACGAGCAGGAAGTTGCCCGCGCTGTCGAACACCCGCGCGCCCGGCAATCCGGCCACTTGCGCCGCGAGCGCCACGCGTTCGGCGCGCAATTGCGCGGCCTGGGCGTCGAGCACGTCGACATGATCGAGCAGGAAACCGGCGGCCGCCTGCGTGAGCACGTTGATGTTGTAGGGCGGCCGCACCTTGTCGAACTCGTTGAGCCACGCGGGGCGCCCCGCAAGATAGCCGAGGCGGATGCCCGCGAGCCCGAGCTTCGACATCGTGCGCATCACCACCACGTTGTCGAACTCGCCCGCGCGCGGCATCCAGCTTCGCATCGCGAACGGCTGATACGCCTCGTCGATCACCACGAGGCTCTTTGCCTGCGCGGCCGCCGCGATCACGCGCTCGATCTCCGCGTCGGCGTACAGCGTGCCGGTGGGATTGTTCGGATACGCGAGCCAGATCACGGCGGGCGCATGTTCGGCGACGGCGGCGAGCATGGCGTCGACGTCGAGCGCGAAGTCGGCCGTGAGCGGCACGCCCACGAACTCGAGCTGCGCGAAGGTCGCCGACATCGCATACATCACGAAGCCCGGGACCGGCGCGAGAATCTTCGCGCCCGGCTTCGCGCACGCCGTCGTGATCATGCTGATGATCTCGTCGGAACCGTTGCCGAGCAGCACGTCGCAGTCGGCGGGCACGCGCATCGCGGCCTTGAGCTTCGCGAGCAGCGCCTCGGGGCGCGGCGCGGGATAGCGGTTGAGCGCGACCTGCGCGAGATGCGCGCCCAGTTGCGCGGCGAGGTCCGCCGGCAGCGCATACGGATTTTCCATGGCGTCGAGCTTCACGAAGCCGGAAGCGTCGGGCACCGGATAGCTCGTCATCGCGAGCACGTCGCGACGGATGATGTCTTGTGGTGTCGTCATGTTTCGAGGCAGCCCGCGCATTGCGGCCGCCGGCACGGGCGGCTCGGTGCGCCGGCCGCCCTGGTTATCGTCGTGGTCTCTCTCGTGCGCGCGCGAGGCCGTTCGGCCCGGTCGCTACGCTCTCCGAAGCATTTGCGCCGGGCCGGCACACGCCGGCACGGCAAACGTCGACAAAGCGGCACATCCAGCGCCGTCCGCCGGTTCGGGTTACATCGGCATCACTGCGGCTTCATGCGGTATTCGGCACTGCGGGCATGCGCCTGCAAGCCTTCGCCGTACGCGAGTTCGGCGGCGATCTCGCCGAGCGTTTGCGCGCCTTCCGCACTCACTTCGATCAGGCTCGAACGCTTGATGAAATCATAAACACCGAGCGGCGACGAGAAACGTGCGGTACGAGACGTAGGCAGCACGTGATTCGGTCCCGCGCAGTAGTCGCCGAGGCTTTCGCTCGTGTAGCGGCCGAGGAAGATCGCGCCCGCGTGGCGGATTTCCGCGCCCCACTTCTGCGGCTCCAGCGCCGAGATTTCGAGGTGTTCGGGCGCGATCTCGTTGGCGATCGCGCAGGCTTCGGCCATGTCGCGCACCTTCACGAGCGCGCCGCGATTCGTGAGCGAGGTGGCGATCACGTCGCGGCGCGGCATCGTCGGCAACAGTTCGTCGATGGCGGCTTCCACGCGCTTGATGAACGACTCGTCGGGGCACAGCAGGATCGACTGCGCGAGTTCGTCGTGCTCGGCCTGCGAGAACAGGTCCATCGCCACCCAGCGCGGGTCGGTCGTGCCGTCGCAGATCACGAGAATTTCCGAAGGCCCGGCGATCATGTCGATGCCGACCGTGCCGAACACGCGGCGCTTGGCCGAGGCGACATACGCGTTGCCGGGACCGCAGATCTTGTCGACGGCCGGAATGGTTTCGGTGCCGTAGGCGAGCGCGGCCACGGCCTGCGCGCCGCCGATCGTGAACACGCGGTCCACGCCGCCGAGCAGCGCGGCGGCCAGCACGAGCGGGTTCTTCACGCCGTCGGGCGTGGGCACGACCATGATGATCTCGCGCACGCCGGCGACGCGCGCCGGAATCGCGTTCATCAGCACGGACGACGGATACGCGGCCTTGCCGCCCGGCACGTAGAGGCCGACGCGATCGAGCGGCGTGACCTTCTGGCCGAGCACGGTGCCGTCGGCTTCGGTGTACTGCCAGCTATGCGAGCCGCACTCGATGCGCTGTTTCTCGTGGTAGCCGCGCACGCGCGCCGCCGCCGCTTCGAGCGCCGCGCGCTGCTTGGGCTCCAGGCTTTCGAGCGCCGCCTCGAGTTCCGCGAACGGCAGTTCGAGCGCCGCCACGCCCGTGGCGCCCAGGCGGTCGAAGCGGTTCGTGTAGTCGAGCACGGCGGCGTCGCCGCGCGCCTTCACGTCGGCGAGAATCTGCGCGACGGAGCGCTCGATGGCTTCGTCCTCGCTCGCCTCGAAGGCGAGCACCGCGTGCAGCGCCGCCTTGAAGCCCGCGGCGCCGGAGTCGAGTTTGCGCATCGTGATAGCCATGCTGGTATCCATCCGTTACGGTTGTGCGCGGCGCGTTTTGAGATGCGCGGCGCGCGGCACGGCGCGAAATTGCGCTGCGCCGCCGGTGCTGCCCGGTATTGCTGTCCGGTATTGCTGTCCGGTATTGCTGCCCGGTATTGCTGCCCGCCTTCCGTGCTGCTCGCGCGGGCGTCGTACTGCTTATGCGGCCGCTTCGCCGCGCGACGCGCGTTCGAACGCGTCGATGAAAGGCCGCAGCGCGGCGCGCTTTAACTTGAGCGCCGCCTGATTCACCACGAGGCGCGACGAAATCTGCATGATCTCCTCCACTTCGACGAGATCGTTCGCGCGCAGCGTGCCGCCCGAGCTGACCAGGTCGACGATCGCATCGGCGAGACCGACGAGCGGCGCCAGTTCCATCGACCCGTAGAGCTTGATGAGGTCGACGTGTACGCCCTTGGCCGCGAAATGCTGCCGCGCGCTTTCGGTGTACTTGGTCGCCACGCGCAGGCGCGCGCCCTGGCGCACCGCGCTCGCGTAGTCGAAGCCCGCCTTCACCGCCACCGAAAGACGGCAGCGCGCGATGTCCAGGTCGATCGGCTGATAAAGGCCGCTGCCGCCGTGTTCGAGCAGCACGTCCTTGCCCGCCACGCCGAAATCGGCCGCGCCGTATTCGACATAGGTGGGCACGTCGGTCGCGCGCACGACGATGACGCGCAGGTTCGCGTCGGTGGTCGGCAAAATCAGCTTGCGCGACGTTTCGGGGTCTTCCGTGACTTCCACGCCCGCCGCGGCGAGCAGCGGCATCGTCTCTTCGAAAATGCGGCCTTTCGAGAGCGCGAGCGTGAGCGGCGCGCTCGCGGCGGCGGCCGGCACGGGCCTGGACTCGACCGTGCTCATGCCGCGCTCCCCTTGATGCGCGTCACGTTCGCGCCGAGCTTCGTGAGCTTGGCTTCCATGCGGTCGTAGCCGCGGTCGAGGTGATAGATGCGGTCGATCAGCGTTTCGCCTTCCGCGCACAGGCCCGCGATCACGAGGCTCGCCGAAGCGCGCAGATCCGTGGCCATCACCTTCGCGCCCGAGAGCGTTTCCACGCCCGCGATGAGCGCCGTCTTGCCGTCGGTGGTGATGTGCGCGCCCAGGCGGTTCAGCTCCTGCACGTGCATGAAGCGGTTTTCGAAGATCGTTTCGACCACTTGCGAGGTGCCTTCGGCGATCGCGTTGAGCGCCATGAACTGCGCCTGCATGTCGGTCGGGAACGCCGGGTATTCCGAGGTGCGCACGTTCACGGCGCGCGCGCGCTCGTGCATGCGCACGCGCATCCAGTCGGCGCCCTCTTCGATCGACACGCCCGCTTCGCGCAGCTTGTCGGTCACGGCGTCGAGGATGTGCGGGCGCACGTGGCGCAGCGTGACGTCGCCGCCCGCCGCCGCGACGGCGCACAGGAACGTGCCCGCTTCGATACGGTCGGGAATGACGGTGTGCTCGGCGCCGTGGAGCTTCTCCACGCCTTGAATGACGAGGCGGTCGGTGCCGATGCCGTCGATCTTCGCGCCCATCGCCACGAGCAGGTGCGCGAGGTCGCCCACTTCGGGCTCGCGCGCGGCGTTCTCGATCACCGTTTCGCCTTCCGCTAGCACCGCCGCCATCAGCAGGTTTTCGGTGCCGGTGACCGTGATCATGTCGGTGACGATGCGCGCGCCCTTCAGGCGCTTCGCGCGCGCTTCGATGAAGCCGTGCTCGATGTTGATCTCGGCGCCCATCGCCTGGAGGCCCTTGATGTGCTGGTCCACGGGCCGCGCGCCGATCGCGCAGCCGCCCGGCAGCGACACCTTCGCCTCGCCGAAGCGCGCGACGAGCGGGCCGAGCACGAGAATCGACGCGCGCATCGTCTTGACGAGTTCGTACGGCGCGACGAGGTTGTTCACGTTCGAGGCGTCGAGCTGCACGCGGTGGCCGTCCTGCTCCGTGCGCACGCCCATCTGGTTGAGCAGCTTGAGCGTGGTGCGCACGTCCTGGAGATCGGGAACGTTGTCGAGATGAACCGGCTCCGCGCTCAGGAGACCGGCGCAGAGAATCGGCAACGCGGCGTTTTTTGCGCCCGAAACGACCACTTCCCCTGCGAGCTTCCGCCCGCCGACGATGACGAGTTTATCCATGCCTGCGGTTTCCTGATCGGTGCGGCCGGCTTGCGGCGACGCGTCGTGTTGAATGGCGCCGCTGACCGCGGCGCCTTTATCCTGGGTAATTCGCACTGAGATTCCAGATTATGCGTTCTGCCATTCGGCGGGCGTGAGCGTCTTCATGCTGAGCGCATGAATTTCCTCGCGCATGCGCTCGCCGAGCGCCGCGTAGACGAGCTGATGGCGCTGGATCAAGCGCTTGCCGTCGAACGCCGACGAAACGATCGTCGCGAAGAAATGCTGGCCGTCGCCTTCGACTTCGAGGTGCTCGCACGCGAGTCCCGCCGAGATGTACTGCTTGACCTGTTCCGGTGTGGGCAACATGGTGGTTGGCTCCTGCTGATGTCTTGCCTGAGGTACTGGCTGATATTCCGTTCGTCCGTTCGCCGATGCGTTTAGTGGCGCAGCTTGTAGCCGCTCGCGAGCAAACGCATCGCGAGCGTGGCAAGCACCACGAAGAACACCAGCACGATCGACAGGCTCGCGAGCGGGTCGATGTCGGCGTGGCCGAAAAACCCATAGCGAAAGCCGTCGATCATGTAGAAAAACGGGTTGAGCCGCGACACCTCGCGCCACAGCGGCGGCAGCGTATGCGTCGAATAGAACACGCCCGAAAGAAACGTGAGCGGCATGATGAGAAAGTTCTGAAACGCCGCGAGCTGGTCGAATTTTTCCGCCCAGATCCCGGCGATCAGGCCGAGCGTGCCGAGGATCGCCGAACCGAGCACCGCGAACGCCAGAATGTAGAGCGGCGCGGCGAAGCTCATCGGAATGAACCAGATCGTCACGACGAACACGCCCGCGCCAACGGCGAGGCCGCGCACGATCGAGGCGAGCACGTAAGCCCCAAACATCTCCCAGGCGGCGAGCGGCGGCAATAGAACGAATACGAGATTGCCCGTGATCTTCGACTGGATCATCGACGACGACGAATTCGCGAACGCGTTTTGCAGCACGCTCATCATGACGAGGCCGGGAATCAGGAAGCTCGTGTACTCGACGCCCGGATAGACCTCCACATGGCCGCGCAGCGCGTGGCCGAAGATCGTCAGATACAGCAGCGCCGTGATCACGGGCGCGAGCACGGTCTGGAACGCGACTTTCCAGAAACGCAGCACTTCCTTGTAGAACAGCGTACGGAAACCGCTCATGCGAGACCCTCGACCACTTCAGGACCGTTCATCACCTGCACGAAAACATCTTCGAGATCGGCCTTGCGGACCTCGACTTCCTCGAGCTTGCAGCCGTTTGCGCGGCATGCCGCGAGAATGCGCTCCACGTCGTCGTAACTCGCGAGCCGCAGCAAATGCTGCTGGCCGTTGACATTCGACGGATCGACTTCGAGCGAGCGCAGTTCGGCGGGCAGCACGCCTTCGGAAAAGCGCACGTAGAGTTGCGTGCCCGCGAAGCGTTGCAGCAGCGAGCTCGTGCGTTCGAGCGCCACCACCTCGCCGCGCCGCAGCATGGCGATGCGGTCGCACAGTTCTTCGGCTTCTTCCAGGTAATGCGTGGTGAGCACGATGGTGTGCCCCTCGCGATTCAGGCGCGAGATGAACTTCCAGAGCGTCTGGCGCAGTTCGACGTCCACGCCCGCGGTGGGCTCGTCGAGCACGATCACGGGCGGACGATGCACGAGCGCCTGGGCGACCAGCACGCGCCGCTTCATGCCGCCCGAGAGCGCGCGCATGTTGACGTCGGCTTTCTCGGTGAGATCGAGATTCGCCATCACTTCGTCGATCCACGCGTCGTTGTTGCGCAGGCCAAAATAGCCCGATTGCAGACGCAAGGTTTCACGCACGGTGAAGAACGGATCGAACACCAGTTCCTGCGGCACGACACCGAGGCTGCGGCGCGCATTGCGGTAATCGCCGACGACATCGTGACCGCGCACGGCGATCGTGCCCTCGTCCGCGCGAGCGAGACCGGCCAGAATGCTGATGAGCGTGGTTTTTCCTGCGCCGTTCGGGCCGAGCAGCCCGAAGAACTCGCCGTCTTCGACCGTGAAGCTGACGCCTTTGAGCGCCTGAAGCTCCTTGTAGCGCTTCTTGACGTTACGGATTTCTATGGCTGGCATGACTCAAGCGCCGTTCACTTGGATGACGGCGCGATTTGTGGATGCATCAATGCTGCGGGGAATACCGGAATTGGGGACGGTTGCGGCGCGAAGGAAGCGATGCGTTGCAAACGTTGCCTCGAAATGTCTCGCGAGGCCAGCGCCCAAAAAACGGTTGATTATAGGCCAAGTCTGACACGGCGACCTGACCTGGCAGGGAGAAGCCACCGCTGCCGCTGCGCGGCATCGTGCCGCTCGAACGCCCTGTGCCTGACGCAGCTTGGTGCGGTTCGGTGCGGCTTGGTGCGGCTTGGTGCGCGTCGGCACGCGTTCGGCTATCGCCGGGCGGCGCGCGTCAATGTCGCTCGTGCAGGAGCGTATCGACGCCGTAGGCGCGCGCAAGGGACGCGAGCGCGGGAGGCAGGTTGATCACGGCGAGCGTTGCGCCGCGTTCGCGCGCGGCACGCTGCCACGCGATCAGGACGGCAAGCGCCGACGAATCGAATTGCGTGAGCGCCGCGCAGTCCACGGCGGTCGCGCCCGCCGCGATCTGCGCGAAGCCCGCCGAGAGCGCGGCCTTCGCGCTCTCGTGGGTCAGCGAATTGCCGGTGGCGAAGCGTTCGCTCACGAGGTTGCCTTGCCCGAAGCGAGCTGCTGATTGCGCTGCGTGAGGAACTGGATCAGGCCGTCCACGCCGCCTTGCTGGATCTTTTCCTGGAACTGCTGCTGGTACGCCTGGATCAGCCATGCGCCGAGCACGTTGATGTCGTACACGCGCCAGCCTTGCGCCGTCTTGTAGAGGCGATAGTCAAGCTCGATCTGCTGGCCGTTGTTCAGCACGGTCGAACGCACCACGACGTCGGTGTCGTCGGGGTTCGCGCGGAACGGCTTGTACTGGATCTGCTGGTCGCGGACCTGCGCGAGCGCGCCCGAATACGTGCGGATCAGCAGCATCTTGAACTGCTCGATCACCTGCTGCTGCTGCTCCGGCGTGGCGGTGCGCCAGTTGCGGCCCATCGCGAGCTGCGTGGTGCGGCGGAAGTCCGTGTACGGCAGGATCTTCTCGTTCACGAGCTGCGTGATCTTGTTGACGTCGCCCGCCTGGATCGACTTGTCGGTCTTGAGCTGATCCAGCACCTGCTGCGTGACCGTCTTGATCATCGCGTCGGGGTTGCTGGTGTCCACCGATTGCGCGAACGCGCTACCGGCAAACGAAACAAACATGGCGAAAAGCGGATACAGAAAGAATTTTTTCATAGCAAATCCTGCAAGTTGGGGATAAGCGCCCCGTTGTGCGCAAAGATTGGAGCCAACGATATCACGCGAGTTCTATCTCGCTGTGTCAAAAACTGACAGCAAACGGGAACAAGCGTTTCTGCTTGTTACAGCGCGCTTTCATTGACGACAGCCGGCGATGGCGCGCCAGGCGCGCGCCCGGCGCGGCGGCATGCATTCGCGCCGCGAGCCGGGCGTGCCCCGCCCGGCAACTCAGCGCAGACGCAGCATGCCGGGATAACCCAGGCGCGCGGGCGGAATCATCTGGTCGCCGGGCACGCTGGTTTGCGACGCGCCAGCCGGCGCCGCCGCGCCGTCCGGACCTTCGAGCGCGGCCGGTGCGGTGGTGGTGTCGGCGTTGGGAATCGCGGGCGGCATGCTTGCCGCAGAGGGGATGGCAGCACGCGCGGTGCCCGAAGCGGGCGTGGCCGCCCGCGCCGCCGAAGCGCCCGTTGCGCCCGTGGCCGCGGCGCCTGCCGCGCCGCCGGCGGCGGCACCCGCAGCACCGCCGGCCGGAGCCGCGCTGCCGTCGTCGCCGCCGTCGTCGTACTTCGGCAACGGTGCGCTGTCGCCGTAATCGGGCACGCTGTTGCCGCTCGCCGCGCGGCCGTCCGAAAGCAGGTAACGGCGGCGTTGCAGGTACGTGTTGCGCACGAACGAATACTTGTCGATCGCGGCGCCTTCCAGCAGATCGCTCGCGCCCAGCAGGTTCGCGCGCGTGCTGATGACGTTCAGGCCGTAAAGCCCCCACGAGAGCGCCGCCGGATCGACGTAGCTGAGCGGATTGATGAAGTAGTTGCCGACGAGACCCACGCCGTCGCGCACCGTGCTCGGGCCGAACAGCGGCAGCACGAGATACGGGCCGGACGGCACGCCGTAGTGCCCGAGCGTGAGACCGAAGTCCTGGTTGTGCTTGGGCAGCTTCGCGGCCGACGCCACGTCGAACAGGCCGCCCACGCCGAATACCGTGTTGATCACGATCCGCATGATGTCTTCCACGCCGTCGGTGATCTTCAACTGGAGGAAGTTGTTCGCCGCGTTGTAGACGTCGCCGATGTTCGAGAAGAAGTTCGTGACGCTGTCGCGCACCGGTTGCGGCGTGACCTTCACGTAGCCCTGGGCCACGGGCTTGAGCGCGTATTGGTCGACCTTGTCGTTGAAGGTGTAGACCGTGCGGTTGAAGCCTTCCCACGGATCGTCCTTCGACGGCGTTTGCACCGTCGAACACCCCGCCAGTGCAAGCGCGGCGACGCCGAGCGTGATGGCGCGCATGCGTGTGGTTGTCATCGTTGTATTCTCCTTATTGGGCGCCCGCACCCGAGGCCGGCGCCGGCGCAACACCCGGCGCGGGCGCAGGCGCCGCCGCCGGGGCGCCGCCGCCGCCGGACTTCGCGGCGCCCGAATCGGCCGCCTTGCTGTACAGGAACTGGCCAATCAGGTTTTCAAGCACGATGGCCGACTGCGTCATCGAGATCGTGTCGCCCGCCTTGAGCATTTCCGAATCGCCGCCCGGTTCGAGCCCGATGTACTGCTCGCCAAGCAGCCCGGCGGTCAGGATCTTCGCGGACGTGTCCTTCGGAAACTGATATTGCTGGTCGAGATTGATCGTGACCAGCGCCTGGTACGTATTCGAATCGAAACCGATCGACGCCACGCGGCCCACCGTCACGCCCGCGCTTTTCACGGGCGCGCGCGGTTTCAGTCCGCCGATATTGTCGAACTTGAGCTTGACCGGGTAGGTCGGCTGGAACGACAGCGAACTCATGTTGCCGGCCTTCAGCGCGAGAAACAGCAGCGCGATAAAGCCCAGCACCACGAACAGGCCGACCCAGAAGTCGAGAGCATTCTTTTTCATCGTCATCCCAATGAGAATCCGTTGCGGCGCCGCCTGCGCGTTCGCCGCGAGGCCCGCGCGAGCGCACGGGCCAAAGCAACATACCTAGCTGAACATCAGCGCCGTCAGCAGGAAATCGAGGCCGAGCACCGCGAGCGACGCGTACACGACCGTTTTGGTCGTCGCGCGCGACACGCCTTCGGGCGTGGGCTTCGCCTCGTAACCCTGGTAAAGCGCGGTGAAGGTCACGGCGAACCCGAACACGATGCTCTTGATCACGCCGTTGCCCACGTCGGCCCAGACGTCCACGCCGCCCTGCATCTGCGACCAGAACGCGCCCGCGTCCACGCCGATCATCAGCACGCCGACCACATAGCCGCCGAGAATACCGACCGCGCTGAAAATGGCCGCCAGAATGGGCATGGCGATCACGCCCGCCCACATGCGCGGCGCCACCACGATGCGCACCGGGTCCACCGCCATCATTTCCATGGCGGTGAGCTGCTCGCCCGCTTTCATCAGGCCGATTTCGGCGGTGAGCGAGGTGCCCGCGCGCCCCGCGAACAGCAGCGCCGTGACCACCGGCCCAAGCTCGCGCACGAGCGAGAGCGCGACCAGCAAGCCGAGCGCCTGCTCGGAACCATAACGGTTGAGCGTGTAATAGCCCTGCAAGCCCAGCACGAAGCCGACGAACAGCCCCGAGACCGCGATGATCAGCAACGAATAATTGCCGACGAAGTGGATCTGCTTCGTGACAAGCCGCGGGCGGCGCAGCAGCGGAAAGAATTCGAGCACGAGACGCGCGAAGAAGCGCGACGCGTGGCCCGCGCGCGAAATCGCGCCGATCACGCCGCGCCCGACCGAACTGATGGCGCCGATCATGAGCGGCCTCCGCCAATGCCGAAGTCCGCGTCGAGCGGGACGTTCGTCGGGTAATGGAAGCGGAACGGGCCGTCCGGCGCGCCGTCGATGAACTGGCGCACGATCGGATCGGTCGAGGCGCGCAGTTCGTCGGGCGTGCCTTCGGCCTGGACGCGGCCGTTCGCCACGAAATACACGTAGTCGGCGATGGCGAACGACTCCGGCACGTCGTGCGTGACCAGGATGGACGTGGCGCCGAGCGCGTCGTTGAGCGTGCGGATGAGGTTCGCGGTGATACCGAGCGAAATGGGGTCGAGGCCCGCGAACGGCTCGTCGTACATCATGAGTTCGGGGTCGAGCGCGATGGCGCGCGCCAGCGCGACGCGGCGCGCCATGCCGCCCGAAATCTCGGAAGGCGCGAGGTCGCGCGCGCCGCGCAGCCCGACGGCGTTGAGCTTCATGAGCACGAGGTCGCGGATCAGCTCGTCGGGCAGGTCGGTGTGCTCGCGCAGGGCGAACGCGACGTTCTCGAACACCGACATGTCGGTGAAGAGGGCGCCGAACTGGAACAGCATGCCCATCTTGCGACGCAGGGCGTAGAGGCCGTCGCGCGACTGGGCGCCGACGTCCTGGCCGCCGAACAGCACCTGGCCGCGCTGGGCGCGAATCAGGCCGCCGATCAGGCGCAGCACGGTGGTCTTGCCGCCGCCCGAGCCGCCCATGACCGCCACCACCTGACCGCGCTTGAAGCGCATGTTCAGGCCGGACAGGACGAGCCGGTCGCCGTAGCCGAAGTCGACGTCGCGCAGCTCCAGGAGGGTCTCGGAAGTTGAGGGCACGTGGCTGACAGTCCATTTACACGAAGGCGGGATTATAGGGCCATCGTGGAAAACCTGCCGTGGCGCGCCCCGCCCATTTGATGTAAGCCTTCCGGGTCCGCGGCGCGCGACGCGCGCGTTGCGGAAGCCGGAACGGCCACCCGGCGCAAGCCCCGCGCACTGGGCGCGGCGCCTCGCTCGGGCGCGTCAATTATTGCGTAAACGCATTCTGCAACGCAGCAACGGCGGCAGCCGGGTCGCCGGCCTCGGTGACGGCGCGCACCACGGCTGCGCTGCCCGCGCCCGTGGCCAGCACTTCGGGCAGCACCGCGCCGTCGATGCCGCCGATCGCCACCATCGGCACCACGCCGTCGAGCAGCTTCACGTAGCGCGCGAGCCGCGCCATGCCCTGCGGCGCCGTGGGCATCGACTTGGTGGTGGTCGCGAACACCGCGCCGCACGCTATGTAGCTCGGGCGGAAATGCAGCGCCGTCAGGATTTCGAAATAGCCGTGCGTGGACAAACCGAGGCGCACGCCCGAAGCCGCAAGCGCGTTCAGATCCGCTTCGCGCAAATCTTCCTGGCCGAGATGCACGCCGTACGCGCCCGCAGCCATCGCTTCCCGCCAGTGATCGTTGATAAAAAGTTGCGCATTGTGGCGCTGCCCCGCCGCGACGCAGCGTTCGATCTCCGCCGTGAGCGCCGCCGATTTCGGCTGCTTGCTGCGCAATTGCACCGTTTTCACGCCGAAATCGAGCACGCGCACGACCCAGTCGGCCGTCGGCAGAACGGGATAGAGGCCGAGCTTCGCCGGGCACGGCGCGAACGGCTGCGCGGGCGCGGCGGGCAAGACGGCCACGCGCGGAAAGCGCGCGATGTCGACGGGCCAGGCGTCTTGTTGCCGGTCGTCGCCGTCGCGCCAGGCGAGCGCGAGCACGAGCGCGTCGTGCGGGTCGAAGCCGCAGTCGAGGAACGCCGCCAGCGCGGGCATCCAGTCCTCGGCGAGTTCGCCTTCGAGCGCGTAGCGCTCGCCGCCCAGATGCAGCGTGACGCGCGCGGCCTTCGGGTCGGCGTGGTCGCCGTTCGCGAGCGCTTCGATCACGCCCGCGCCTTCCGTCATCCAGCGCGCGATGTGGGCGAGATGAGGCGCGGCGTCGGTGACGACGATGAGGTCGCCGCCGTTGGGCGCGTCGGGCGGCGTGAGGCAGATGCGCCAAGGCGCATGCGTGGGCGGCCAGTCGCCGAGTTTCGCGCGGATGCGCTCGGTCGCGGCGGTGAGTTCGTCGGCGGGCGGCCAGAACAGTTCGCGGTTTTTCAGTTGCAAGGTGCCGGTCATTGCTTGTCTCCATCCTGGTGCCAGAACGGCATGCCGACGACGGGCGTGCTCGCCACCGCCGCCTCGCGCTCGGCCATCGGCCCCGCGAGCCAGGCAGCGCGGCCGGCCTCCACGCCCAGCGCGAACGCGCGCGCCATCGCCTCGGGATGCGTCGCCTGCGCGACCGCCGTGTTGAGCAGCACGCCGTCGAAGCCCCACTCCATCACCTGCGCCGCGTGCGACGGCAGGCCGAGACCCGCGTCGACGATGAGCGGCACGTCGGGCAAACGCTCGCGCAGCACGCGCAGGCCGTAGGGATTGATCACGCCCTTGCCGGTGCCGATGGGTGCGCCCCACGGCATCAGCGCTTCGCAGCCCGCGTCGAGCAGACGGCGGCCGATCACGAGGTCTTCCGTGCAATACGGCAGCACCTTGAAGCCGTCCTTCACGAGCCGCGCAGCCGCTTCGATGAGGCCGACCGGATCGGGTTGCAGCGTGTAGTCGTCGCCGATCAGTTCGAGCTTGATCCAGTCGGTTTCGAAGACTTCGCGCGCCATGTGCGCCGTCGTCACCGCCTCGTTGACGGTGAGGCAGCCCGCCGTGTTCGGCAGGAGCGGCACGCCGTGACGCTTGAGCAGATCGAAAAAGCCGGCGCCCGCCGTGCCTTCGTTCATCTGGCGGCGCAGCGCGACGGTGATCATGCCGGGGCGCGCGGCGGCCATCGAATCGGCGAGCGATTGCAGCGACGGATAGCGCGACGTGCCGAGCAGCACGCGGCTCGCGAAGGTTTCGCCGTAGAGCGTGAGCGCGTCGGCGGAAGTCGTGGGAGTGGTCATGACAGTGAATCCTGGTGTGACGTCTGGCATTGCGTGAGCGCTGGAATCGGCGGAAATCGGCTTGAATTCGTGTGGATTCGCGTGATCGGCTCGAATCCGAATAAATCCGCGTGATCGGCTCGAATCCGCGAAATCGCCGTTAATCCGCGAAATCCGCACCAATCCGCGCGCATCGGCCTGGTTCGCGCGAAGCCGCGCAAGGCCGCGGCCGAACGGCGTTCAACCGCCCGCGACCGGGCTTACGACGTCGAGGCGGTCGCCGGCCTTCAACGCGCGCGCGCCATGCTGCGCGCGCGCCACGAAATCGCCGTTCACGGCGACGGCGAAAGGCGGACGCGCGCCGTAGGCGGCGAGCGCGTCGGCGACGGTCGCGTCGTCGGGCAGCGTGAGCGGCTTCTGGTTGATCTGGATGTCCATATGAATGTCGTTGGCTACTGACTGAGGATTGCTTCCCGAACTCGCGCGCAAGCCTCAAGCCGGCTCGTGCGCGCCCTGCGCATGCAGCATCTCGCCCCAGCGCGAGGCGCGGCGCCACGTTTCGAACGAATCGGCGTCGGTCACGCGCGCGTCGAACAGCGCTTGCGCGACGCGCACGGCTTCGTCGGCCACGGCGGGCGCGATCATGAAACCGTGGCGATACAGGCCGTTCAGGCGCAGCGTCGACTTGCCGTCCCAAAACAGCGCGGGACGATGATCGGGCAGCGTGGGACGGCATTGCGAATTGAGTTCGAGGATGCGCGCCTCGCCGAACGCCGGATGCACGGCGAACGCCGCGCTCAGCAATTCGAGCGCCGAGCGCACGCTCACGGGCGAGCGGTCCTCGCCCTCGATCTCGGTTGCGCCGATCACGTAGACGTCGTTTTCCTTCGGCGCCAGATAAAGCGGATAACGCGGATGCAGCAGGCGCACGGGCCGCGTGAGGCCGATGCCCGGCGCGTGTACGCGCGCGACTTCGCCGCGAATGCCGCGCAGGCCCGGCAACGCCGGCTTGGCGCCCAGGCCGCGGCAGTCGATCGTCACGCGCGCGCGCGGCAAATCGGTTTCGTCGACGCTCGTGTTCCAGTGCGTTTGCACACCGCGCTCGGCAAGCCCGGCCGCGAGCGCCGCCAGCGCCTGGCGATTGTCGAGTTGACCCTCGCCGTCGAGCAGCCAGCCGCGCGCGAAGCGTCCGGCGAGCGCCGGTTCGGCGGCGTCGATCTGCGCGCCCGCGAGCGCGACGAAGTTGGCGTCGGCCAGCTCGCGCGGCGCGTTCGCACGCACGCGGCGCTCGAACAGCGGCGCTTCGGTGCGGTCGGCGCTATGCCAGACGACGAGCGTGCCGTTGCGCTGGAAGAACACGGGCTCGGGCAGCTCGGCGAGAATACGCGGCCAGCTTTCGAGCGACGCCACGCCGAGTTCGGTGATGAGCAATTCGGCGACGGCGGCTTCGGCGAGCGGCGCGAGCATCGCGGCCGCGACCCACGCCGCGGCTTCGCTGCCTTCGGGGCCGCCGCGTTCGTACAGCGCGACGCGATGCCCCGCGCCCGCGAGACGCCACGCGACCAGACGGCCGCTGAGGCCGCCGCCGAGCACCGCGAAGTCGGGCGTGCCGCCGGCGCCGGCGCTGCTCGCGGCGCGATCGAAACGAGCGCCGCTCATGACGACGCTCCGTCACGCGACATCGGCGAAAACCGGAGCGATACGCATGCCGATACGCCGGCGCTGAACGCGAAAATGAGGGAACAAGCTGAAAAAGTGGCAGTCATCGGTTCCTTTCCATATGGGGACAACAACGTACCCAAGGACGAAACCGGCTTGCAAGGCCGACCGTGGAAGCCGTGCCGGCGCGCGAAACCCGCGAGGAAAAGCCGCGGATCGAAGCGCCGGGCTGACCGCCCGGTGGGAAAGCCGGCGCTCGCGCGAGCGCCTCATGCAACGGCGCGCAGCGAGAAATACCGGCCAAGACTTTCTGGAAACTTCCCGCGCCGGTATTACCCGGATCGGGTGCGAAGGGTCTCTCTCAGCCTCACTCGCGGCATGCCCGGCATACCGGTGAAGCACCCCTGTTTCGTCATCGGCCATTAGACCACAAAACGCGCGGCGCCCGCAAACCTCGGCGGCGCGGCGCGCGGGCTCTGGCACAATCGCCGGGAACCTCGGTTTCGGGCGGCTTTTCGCCGGCGCGGGCGGCTTTGGCCGCGCCTTCGCGCGCGTTCCGCGTCGATTCGGCGCGTGTCGCGCGCGCAGTGAGACAATGAGCGCCGAACCGCGACGCTCGCGGGACGGCCGCCGCGCGCTTTCGCTTCATCGCGCACGGCGCCGCGCGAGGCCGCCGACGCGGGTCGTCCGCAACCGGCTGTCCGCAACCGGCTGTCCGCAACCGGCCGTCCGAAACCGGCCGTACGCAGCCGGCCGTACGCCGGTCGTCCGCGCCGTTGCGGTTAAGACTCCTTTAAGCGGCCGGCGACAGAATCGCTGCAAAAAATCGCCGCCGGTCCACCATCAGGATGCACATGACCAACCAATCTTCCCGCGCCACGCCCGATCAGAACGAGCACCAGAAGATCACCGCGTGGAGCCTGATCAAACCCTACTGGGTGTCCGAGGAACGCTGGATCGCGTGGAGCCTGCTCGTCGCGATCATCGTGATGAACCTGCTCGTCGTGTACATCAACGTGCGGCTCAATAGCTGGAACGCCGACTTCTACAACGCGCTGCAAAACAAGGACGTCAAGCAGTTCCCGCATCTGCTGATGATTTTCACGGGGCTCGCGTTCGGCTTCATCATTCTCGCGGTGTACGGCCGCTATCTGCGTCAGATGCTCGGCTTTCGCTGGCGCCAGTGGCTCACCACGCGCTTTCTGAACGAATGGCTCGGCAAGGGCGCGTTCTACCGCATCGAGCGCGACCATCTCGCCGACAACCCCGACCAGCGGATCAGCGACGACCTCCAGTCGTTCGCGACCACCACGCTTTCGCTCACGCTCGACCTGCTTTCCACGGTCGTCACGCTCATCTCGTTCGTGACGATTCTCTGGACGCTCGCGGGCGCGCTCACCGTCACGCTGGGCGGCACGCCCATCGCCATTCCGGGCTACATGGTCTGGGCCGCCGCGCTCTACGCCGTGTTCGGCTCGCTCGTGATCCAGAAGGTCGGCCACCCGCTCGTGTCGATCAATTACCAGCAGCAGAAAGTGGAGGCCGATTTCCGTTTCGGCCTGATCCGCCTGCGCGAAAACGCCGAGCAGATCGCGTTCTACGACGGCATGGACACCGAGCGCAACAACACGCAAGGCCTCTTCCAGCACATCCGCGACAACTGGTGGCGCGTGATGAAGTACACGAAGCGCCTTACGTTCGTGCTGAGCTTCTACGGCCAGATCGCCATCATTTTCCCGCTCGTGGTGGCCGCGCCGCGCTACTTCGCGGGCGCGTTCACGTTCGGCGTGCTGATGCAGATTTCGCAGGCGTTCGGCACGGTGAGCGATTCGTTCTCGTGGTTCATCAACAGTTACGCCACGCTGGTCGAATGGCGCGCCACGGTGAATCGTCTGCGCGAATTCGTGCGCGTCGTGCATTCGCCGCGCCTGAAGGAAAGCGTCTCGCCGGCCACCGAGCACGGCGGCATCAACCTGCATTACGTCGACGGCAACGAACTCGCCACCGACCGCCTGAAGCTCGCGCTGCCCAACGGCACGCCGCTTTCCACCGTGCGCGACATCGCCATCAAGCCGGGTTCGCGCTGGCTCGTGCGAGGCCCTTCGGGCGCGGGCAAGAGCACGCTGATGCGCGCGCTCGCGGGGCTTTGGCCGTTCGGCGAAGGCTCGATCGACGCGCCCGTGGACGCGCGCATGATGTTCATTCCGCAGCAGAGCTATCTGCCGATCGGCACGCTCAAGGCCGCGCTCACCTACCCGTCGGCCGCCGAAACCTATAGCGACGACGAATGCCGCGAAGCGCTGCGCGCCTGCCGCCTGGAGGATTACGCCGATCGCCTGAACGAGTCGGGCCACTGGACCCGCGTGCTTTCGCCGGGCGAGCAGCAACGCCTCGCGGGCGCGCGCGTGCTGCTGCACAAGCCCGACTATCTGTTCCTCGACGAAGCCACCAGCGCGCTCGACGCCGACAACGAAGGCCGCCTCTACAAGCTGTTCGTCGAACGTCTGCCGAAGGCGGCCATCGTGAGCGTCGCGCATCGCGAGTCGCTTGCGGCCTATCACCACGAAACGCTCGAAATCGAGCGCACGCCCGAGGAGCGCGTCGCGGCATGACCGGCGCCGATCGCGTCGCGCGGCATGGCGTGCCGCGCGTCGTTCTCATCACGGGCGCGGGTTCGGGCATCGGCGCCGCGCTCGCGCGCCGGCTCGCCTCAACCGGCGTCGCGCTGATGCTGCACGCGCGCGGCGCGGACGCGGCGGCGCGCGCACGGCTCGAAGCGGTCGCCGCGCAGTGCGCCGGCCAAGGCGCGGCGTGCGCCACGTTCTGCGCCGATCTCGCCGAACCCGGTGCGGCCGCCGCGCTCGTCGATGCCGCGCTGGCGCGCTTCGGCGCGCTCGATCAGCTCGTCGCCAACGCGGGCCACGCGCAGCGCCAGACGCTCGCCGCACTCGACGCGCATTCGCTCGCGCACGCGTTTTCGGCCATGCCCGCCGCCTTCGCCGCGCTCGTGCAGCACGCGCGGCCCGCGCTCGAACGCTCGGCGTGCGCTCGCGTGGTCGCACTCAGCTCGTTCGTCGCGCACCGTTATCGCGCCGACGCGCCGTTCGCCGCCACCGCCGCCGCGAAGGCCGCGCTCGAATCGCTCGCGAAAACCGCCGCCGCCGAACTCGCGCCGCTCGGCATCACCGTGAACTGCGTCGCGCCCGGCTACACGCGCAAGGACGCGGGCCCGACGCCGGAAAACGCGCCCGCCTGGGAACGCGCCGCCGTGGCCACGCCGCTCGGCCGCGTAGCCGATCCCGCCGATATCGCCGAGCTGATCGCCTTTTTGCTCTCCCACGCCGCGCGCCACATTACCGGCCAGGTGATTCATGTGGACGGCGGCCTGACGCTGGGCTGATTGTGCGTCGGGTTTGCGCCGGTCAGCCTCGCTGATTCATGCGCATTCCGGGCGCATTCCGGGCGCATTCCGGGCGCATTCCCGCGCGCGTTTCATTCGCTCGCTATCGAATCAAGCCCGGAATCGGGCCGAAGCATCGGGCCGAAGCATCGGGCCAGGAATCAAGCGAGGCATCAAACCGAATCCAGCCCGGCCCGGCAGCGCCGACAAGACCGCCAACAAGACCGCCGACAAGGCCGCAAACCGGCCGCGCCGCCGCCGCGCGCAAATTGTTCCCTCGCAAGGGCAGCGCCTCACGCCGTAAAATACCCCGCATCCGCGCAACGCAACGGGCAACAACCGGGCAACAACCGGGCAACAACCGGGCAACAACCGGGCAACAATCGGGCGAAACCGGAACGGCGCGCGCCCGGCGCGGCGCTTCACCGCCGCCGCCTGCTTCGTTTGCCCCGCTCGCGCGAGACGCCACTGCCGTTTCGGCGGATCGTGGCGCGCACAACAACAGGGGAGACACGCGATGAGCGCTTTTCAATGGTTCACCGAGTTGAACGGCCGCGAGCGGCGCACGCTCTACGCGGGCTTCGGCGGCTATGCCGTCGACGCGTTCGACTTCATGATCTACTCGTTCCTGATTCCCACGCTGATCGCCGGGTGGGGCATGACGAAAAGCGAAGCGGGCCTGATCGCCACGAGTTCGCTGATCTCGTCGGCGCTCGGCGGCTGGCTCGCGGGCATTCTCGCGGACCGCTACGGCCGCGTGCGCGTGTTGCAGTGGACCATCGCCACCTTCGCCGTCTTCACCTGCCTTTCCGGCTTCACGCATTCGTTCTGGCAACTGCTCGCCACGCGCACGCTGCAAGGCATCGGCTTCGGCGGCGAATGGTCGGTCGTCACGATCATGATGGCGGAGACGATCCGCTCGCCGCAGCATCGCGCCAAAGCCGTGGGCACCGTGCAAAGCAGCTGGTCGTTCGGCTGGGGCGCGGCGGCCGTTCTCTACTGGGCGTTCTTCGCGCTGCTGCCCGAGGAATATGCGTGGCGCGCGTGCTTCTGGATCGGCATCCTGCCTGCGCTGTGGATTCTCTACGTGCGCCGCAACGTGAGCGATCCCGAGGTGTTTCTCGCCACGCGGCGCGCGCGCGAGAACAATGCGGGCGCCGGCAAATCCAGCCATTTCCTGCGGATTTTCGCGCCCGGGCATCTCGCCACCACGCTGCTCGGCAGCGCGCTGTGTACCGGCATGCTGGGCGGCTATTACGCGATCACGACCTGGCTGCCCACGTACCTCAAGACCGTGCGCCATCTCTCCGTGTTCAATACGAGCGGTTATCTGATCGTGCTGATCGTCGGCTCGTTCACGGGCTATATCGTCGGCGCGATCCTGTGCGACAAGATCGGCCGGCGCGCCTCGTTCATTCTCTTCGCGATCGGCTCGTTCGCGCTCGGCATGGCCTACACCATGCTGCCGATCACCGACACCGCGATGCTCGCGCTCGGCTTTCCGCTCGGCATCGTCGTGCAGGGCATTTTCGCGGGCGTGGGCGCGTATCTTTCCGAGCTGTATCCGAACGCGATTCGCGGCTCGGGCCAAGGCTTCTGCTACAACCTCGGGCGCGGGCTGGGCTCGTTCTTTCCCATTCTCGTCGGCACGTTCGCGCAGAGCATGTCGCTCGTGAAGTCGATCGGCATGGTCGCGGGCGCGGGGTATCTGCTCGTGATCGTCGCGGCGCTCTGCCTGCCGGAAACCAGGGGCAAGGTGCTCGCCGACGATGCCGCCACGGCCGCCGATTCCCGCACCGGCGCGGACGAAACCGCGCCTGCCCGCTCCGCTGCACGATGAGCCCGAACATGCTGCAATACCTCCCGTCCCTTTCCGCACGACCGGCATGAAAACGATCGTCCTCGGCGCCGGCGTGATCGGCGTCGCTACTGCGTACTATCTGAGCGAACGAGGCTGCGACGTCACGGTCATCGAGCGGGAACCGGGCGTCGCGCTCGGCACGAGCTTCGGCAACGCCGGCGTGATCGCGCCGGGCTACGTCACGCCGTGGGCCGCGCCGGGCATGCCCGCGAAGCTGCTCAAGTACCTGCTCAAACCGGCTTCGCCGCTCGTGTTCCGGCCCACGCTCGACGCCGCGCAATGGCGCTGGATCGCGCGCTGGCTGCGCGAATGCGATCTCGCGCGCTTTCGCGTGAACAAGCAGCGCATGCAGCGCATCGCGTATTACAGCCGCGAATGCCTGCACGCGTTTCGCGCCGCGCACGCGTTCGAGTACGGCCGCAGCCAGGGCTACCTGCAACTCTTTCGCAGCGAGTACGACCTCGCGCTCGCGCAACCGGCGCTCGGCGTGCTGCGCGACGCGGGCATCGTCTATCGCGAACTCGACGCCTCGGCCTGCGCGCAGGTCGAGCCCGGACTCGCGTGGTCGCGCGTGAAGCCCGTGGCCGGCATCTATCTCCCCGACGACGAAGCCGGCGACTGCGCGCGCTTCACGCGCGAGCTGCGCTCGGTGTGCGAGGCGCAAGGCGTGAATTTTCTGTTCGACACCGAAGTGCTCGCGCTCGAAGCCGCGGGCGGCAAGGTGAGCGGCGTGCGCGTGCGCGCGGTGCCGGGACGCGGCGCCGCGAACAACCGGCGCGAACGGCGCGAGTTGCGCCGGGAACTGCGCCGCGCGCCGGCCGAAGTATTGCGCCCGGCCGAATTCAACGAACCCGCCGACGCCACGCCGCAAACGCTCGCCGCGGACGCCGTGGTGGTCGCGCTCGGGGTGGAGAGCGCGGCGCTCGTCGCGCCGCTCGGCGTGCGCGTGCCGCTGTATCCGGTGAAGGGCTATTCGGCCACGCTGCCCGTGGTCGACGAACACAAGGCGCCGCGCGCCGCGCTCATGGACGAGTCGTTCAAGACCGCGATCACGCGCTTCGGGCCGTATCTGCGCGTGGCCGGCACCGCGGAACTCGGCAACCATCGCGCGACGCTGCGCGAGCAGGCGCTGCAAACGCTCATGAAAGTGCTCGACGACTGGTTTCCGCACGCGGGCGCGCCGTCTTCCGCGCAGTTCTGGGTCGGGCGCCGGCCGATGGTGCCGGACGGCGCGCCGCTGCTCGGCGGCTCGGGCGTCGAAGGACTGTGGCTCAACGTCGGGCACGGTTCGACGGGCTGGGCGATGTCGATGGGGTCGGGCCGCGTGCTCGCCGATCTCGTGACTCAACGCGCGCCGGAGATTGATCTCGACGGGCTGACGCTGGCCCGGTATCGGCGCTGAAACGGCTGGCGCCGAGCGGGCCTCACGCGAGCTTCACGGCGGCGAGCGCTTCGTAACGCGCGCCCTGCTTCGCGAGCGTGCTCGAATACAGCACGAGCGATTCGAACCGCAGCGGCGGCGGCAAGCGCGTGGCGCTCTCGATCGCGGACGCCGCAGCGGCGTCGCGCGGAAAGCGCGCGAGCGTCACATGCGGGCGAAACGCGCGCGCATCGAGCGGCAAACCGGCCGCGCTCATCAACGAACGCACGTGCGCGTCGAGCGCCGCGAACGCATCCGAACTCGCCACCACCGCGACCATCAGGCGCGGCTGCGCGCGCTTCGGCCAAACGTCGAGCATCGTGACGGGCGCGGGCGGCAGATACCGGACGTGAGCGAGCCCGCGCGCGAGCGACTCGCCCTGTTCAACCGACATCGCGCCGATAAACGACACCGTGAGATGCAATTGCGCGGGCGGCACGCGCCGCGCGTGAGGCGGCACGTCGAGCGCGGCGAGCGCGTCGCGCGAAGGCGCATCGGGCGCGAGCGCGATGAAGCAGCGGCGCCACGGCTGCGGGTGCGGGCCGGCGGATTCGCGATCGGTCGCGGGAGAGTCGGACATGATCGGCTTCTGGCGTTCGCGCGAGACGGAAGCGGTCATGGTAGCGCGCGCGGGAAAACCGCGTCGGGCCGCGCGCCGGACGAAAAAAAACCGGGCGGCCTTTGCAGGTGCCCGGTTCGACGGTGCGCCGCCCGTTCATCGCTTCATCGCTTTATCGCTTCATCGCGAAGCGCGCGGACGGCGCCAGAAACCCGATTGCGGCTGGCTAAGGTTAAGGCTGTCCCTTTAACGCGGCAATTCCGTGCTGCCCATCAGATACGCGTCGACGGAGCGCGCGCACTGGCGGCCTTCCCGGATCGCCCACACCACGAGCGACTGGCCGCGGCGCATGTCGCCCGCCGTGAACACCTTGTCCACCGACGTGTAATACGCCTTGTCGCCTTCGGTCGAGGCGCGCACGTTGCCGCGCGCATCCTTCTCCACGCCGAACGCTTCGAGCACCGGCGAAACCGGCTGCGTGAAGCCCATCGCGAGCAGCACCAGATCGGCTTTCAGTTCGAACTCCGAATCCGGCACTTCGACCATCTTGCCGTCCTTCCACTCGACCCGCGCGGCGATCAGCTTCTCGATCTTGCCGTTCTTGCCTTCGAGACGCTTGGTGGCCACCGACCAGTCGCGCGAGCAGCCTTCCTCGTGCGACGACGACGTGCGCAGCTTGACCGGCCAGTACGGCCACACGAGCGGCTTGTTCTCGGCTTCGGGCGGCTGCGGCAGCAGTTCGAACTGCGTGACGCTTTTCGCGCCGTGACGGTTCGACGTGCCCACGCAGTCCGAACCCGTGTCGCCGCCGCCGATCACGACCACGTGCTTGCCCTTGGCGAGCAACTGGTTCGGCAGCTTGTCGCCGGCGTTGACCTTGTTCTGCTGCGGCAGAAACTCCATCGCGTAGTAGATGCCTTCCAGCTCGCGGCCCGGCACCGGCAGATCGCGCGGCGTTTCCGAACCGCCCGCGATCACCACGGCGTCGAACTGCTCCTTCAGCGCTTCCGGCGAGATGGTTTCCTTCGCCGTGTTGCCGATGTAAGCGGGCAATTCGCCCTTGCCGACGAACACGTTGGTGCGGAACGTCACGCCTTCGGCTTCCATCTGGCGCATGCGGCGGTCGATCAGCCACTTCTCCAGCTTGAAGTCGGGAATGCCGTAGCGCAGCAGGCCGCCGACGCGATCGTTCTTCTCGAACACGGTCACGTCATGACCGGCGCGCGCGAGTTGCTGCGCGGTGGCGAGACCCGCGGGGCCGGAACCGACCACGGCGACCTTCTTGCCGGTCTTGTGCTTCGCGACTTGCGGCGCGACCCAGCCTTCGGCCCAGGCCTTGTCGATGATCGCGTGCTCGATCGACTTGATGCCGACCGGGTCGTCGTTGATGCCGAGCGTACACGCCGCTTCGCAGGGCGCCGGGCAGATGCGGCCCGTGAACTCGGGGAAGTTGTTGGTCGAATGCAGGACTTCGATCGCGTTCTTCCAGTCCTGGCGGAACACGAGGTCGTTGAAGTCCGGGATGATGTTATTGACCGGGCAGCCGTTGTTGCAGAACGGAATGCCGCAGTCCATGCAGCGCGCGCCCTGGATCTTCGCGTCGGCGTCGGAGAGCGCCGCGACGAATTCCTTGTAGTGCTTCACGCGCGTGAGCGGTGCTTCGTACGCCTCATGCTGGCGCTCGAATTCGAGAAAACCGGTTGCCTTACCCATAGGGCTCTCGTCTATCTAGTCTGTTCGCGAAAATCGCGGTGTGGGGGACCGCGCCCGCCGCCGCATCAGTGAGCGCGGCGGGCGCTTCGTCTGTTCAGTCGTCGGCGTGAAATTACGCGGCCAGCTCTTCCTGGTTCGCCTTCTTCGCGCCGATTTCGCCCAGCGCGCGCTTGTATTCCGTCGGGAACACCTTCACGAACTGGCGGCGCGCCGCGTCCCAGTTTTCGAGCAGCGCCTTGGCGCGCGGCGAGCCCGTGAACTGGAAGTGACGCTCGACGAGTCCCTTGAGCAGCGCTTCGTCGGTCTGGCCCGCGTGCCACAGCGCGCGGTCGACCGTGCGTTCCTGTTCGGCCTGTTGCAGCACCGGATCGAGCGCGACCATCGCCTTGTTGCACTTGCCGGCGAACGTGCCTTCGGGGTCGTACACGTAGGCGATGCCGCCCGACATGCCCGCCGCGAAGTTGCGGCCCGTTTCGCCGAGCACGACCACCGTGCCGCCCGTCATGTATTCGCAGCCGTGGTCGCCCGTGCCTTCGACCACCGCCGTCGCGCCCGAGTTACGCACCGCGAAGCGCTCGCCCGCCACGCCGCGCAGGAAGGCTTCGCCTTCGAGCGCGCCGTACATCACCGTGTTGCCGCAGATGATGTTTTCCTCGGACTTGCCGCGGAAGTCGTTGGTCGGACGAATGATGATGCGCCCGCCCGAGAGGCCCTTGCCCACGTAGTCGTTGCCGTCGCCCACGAGATCGAGCGTGATGCCGCGCGCGAGGAACGCGCCGAAGCTCTGGCCCGCCGTGCCCTTCAACTGGATGTGGATCGTGTCTTCCGGCAGGCCGTCGTGGCCGTACTTCTTGGCGACGACGCCCGAAAGCATCGCGCCCACGGTACGGTTCACGTTGCGCACCGGCTGGATGAACGAGACGTGCTCGCCCTTCTCGATCGCGGCGCGCGCCTTGTCGATCAGCGTGTGATCGAGCGCGCGGTCGAGACCGTGATCCTGGGTGTCGACGTGCTTCTTCGCGACTTCGGCGCCCACTTGCGGCTGATAGAACACGCGCGAGAAGTCCAGACCCTTCGCCTTCCAGTGCTCCACGCCGCGGCGCGTGTCGAGCAGATCCGCGCGGCCGACCAGATCGTCGAACTTGCGAATGCCCAGTTGCGCCATGATTTCGCGCACTTCTTCCGCGATGAAGAAGAAGAAGTTGACGACGTGCTCGGGCTGGCCCGAGAACTTCGCGCGCAGCACCGGGTCTTGCGTCGCGACGCCGACCGGGCAGGTGTTCAGGTGGCACTTGCGCATCATGATGCAGCCCTGCACGACGAGCGGCGCCGTCGCGAAGCCGAATTCGTCCGCGCCGAGCAGCGCGCCGATCACCACGTCGCGGCCCGTCTTCATCTGGCCGTCGGCCTGCACGCGAATGCGGCCGCGCAACTGGTTCAGCACCAGCGTCTGCTGCGTTTCCGCGAGACCCAGTTCCCACGGCGTGCCCGCATGCTTGAGCGACGAGAGCGGCGAGGCGCCCGTGCCGCCGTCGTGACCGGCGATCACGACGTGGTCGGCCTTGGCCTTCGCCACGCCGGCCGCCACCGTGCCCACGCCCACTTCCGACACCAGCTTCACCGAAATCGACGAAACCGGGTTCACGTTCTTCAGATCGTGAATCAGTTGCGCGAGGTCCTCGATCGAGTAGATGTCGTGGTGCGGCGGCGGCGAAATGAGGCCCACGCCCGGCACCGAGTAACGCAGCTTGCCGATGTACTCCGAAACCTTGTGGCCCGGCAACTGGCCGCCTTCGCCCGGCTTCGCGCCCTGCGCCATCTTGATCTGGATCTGGTCCGCCGACGACAGGTACTCCGCCGACACGCCAAAGCGGCCCGACGCGACCTGCTTGATCTTCGAGCGCAGCGAGTCGCCGTCCTTCAGCGGGATGTCCTTGACGACTTCCTCGCCGATGATCGAACGCATCGTGTCGCCGTTCTTGATCGGAATGCCGCGCAGTTCGTTGCGGTAGCGCTTCTCGTCCTCGCCGCCTTCACCCGTGTTCGACTTGCCGCCGATACGGTTCATCGCGACCGCCAGCGTGGCGTGCGCTTCCGTGCTGATCGAGCCGAGCGACATCGCGCCCGTCGCGAAGCGCTTGACGATTTCCTTCGCCGGCTCCACGTCGTCGATCGAGATCGCGCGCGCCGGGTCGATGCGGAACTCGAACAGGCCGCGGAACGTCATGTGGCGCTTCGTCTGATCGTTGATCAGATGCGCGTATTCCTTGTACGTCTGATACGAATTGCTGCGCGCCGAATGCTGGAGCTTGGCGATCGCGTCCGGCGTCCACATGTGTTCTTCGCCGCGCACGCGGTACGCGTACTCGCCGCCCGCGTCGAGCATGTTCGCGAGCACCGGGTTGTCGCCGAATGCGTCGCGATGCAGACGAATGGCTTCTTCCGCCACTTCGAACAGGCCGATGCCGCCGACCTTCGAGGCCGTGCCCTTGAAGTACTTGGCGATGAGATCGTCGGCGAGACCGACCGCTTCGAAAATCTGCGCGCCCGTGTACGACATGTACGTGGAGATGCCCATCTTCGACATCACCTTGAGCAGGCCCTTGCCCACCGCCTTGGTGAAGTTGTAGACGGCCTTCTCGGGCGACAGATCGCCCTTCAGGCCCTGCGCCATTTGCGCGAGCGTTTCCATCGCGAGGTACGGATGCACGGCTTCCGCGCCGAAGCCCGCGAGCAGCGCGAAGTGGTGCGTCTCGCGCGCCGCGCCCGTTTCCACGACGAGACCCGTGCTCGTGCGCAGGCCGTGCTGCACGAGGTGCGAGTGGATCGCCGAGGTCGCGAGCAGCGCCGGGATCGCCACGTTGTCGCGGTCCGCGCGGCGGTCCGAGACGATCAGGATGTTGTAGCCCGACTTGACCGCGTCGACGGCTTCGGCGCACAGCGACGCGAGACGCGCCTCGATGCCTTCCTTGCCCCACGCCACCGGATAGCAGATGTTCAGCTCGTAGCTGCTGAACTTGCCGCCCGTGTACTGCTCGATCGCGCGGATCTTGGCGATGTCCTTGAAGTCGAGCACCGGCTGCGACACTTCGAGACGCATCGGCGGGTTGATGTTGTTCGTGTCGAGCAGGTTCGGCTTCGGGCCGATGAACGACACGAGCGACATGACCATGTTCTCGCGGATCGGGTCGATCGGCGGATTCGTGACCTGCGCGAACAGTTGCTTGAAGTAGTTGAAAAGCGTCTTGTTCTTGTTGGACATGACCGCCAGCGGCGAGTCGTTGCCCATCGAGCCCACGGCCTCTTCGCCCGACATCGCCATCGGCGCCATCAGGAACTTGATGTCCTCCTGCGTGTAGCCGAACGCCTGCTGACGGTCGAGCAGCGCGGCGGCTTCGGCGCGCGCCGTGGCCACGTCTTCCGCCTTCGGCTCGATTTCGTCGAGCTTGATGCGCACGGCGTCGATCCAGCTCTTGTACGGCTTCGCGTTCGCGAGGTTGTCCTTGAGTTCCTTGTCGTCGATGATGCGGCCGTGTTCCATGTCGATCAGGAACATCTTGCCCGGCTGCAAACGCCACTTCTTGACGATCTTCGATTCGGGAATGGGCAGCGTGCCCGCTTCCGACGCCATGATGACGAGGTCGTCGTCGGTGACGACATAGCGCGCCGGACGCAGGCCGTTACGGTCGAGCGTCGCGCCGATCTGGCGGCCGTCCGTGAAGGCGATCGCGGCGGGGCCGTCCCACGGCTCCATCATGGCGGCGTGGTATTCGTAGAACGCGCGGCGGTTCTCGTCCATCAGCGTGTGCTGTTCCCACGCTTCCGGGATCATCATCATGACCGCGTGAACGAGCGGATAACCCGCCATCACGAGCAGTTCGAGGCAGTTGTCGAACGAGGCGGTGTCGGACTGGCCCGGGTAGATCAGCGGCCAGAGCTTGGGCAGGTCGTCGCCGAGCACGTGCGAGGCGATCGCGCCGGTGCGCGCGTTCAGCCAGTTGACGTTGCCCTTCACCGTGTTGATCTCGCCGTTGTGGGCGATCATGCGGTACGGGTGAGCCAGTTCCCACGCCGGGAACGTGTTGGTCGAAAAACGCTGGTGTACGAGCGCCAGCGCCGAAACCACGCGCTCGTCCTGGAGGTCGCGGTAGTACACGCCCACCTGGCCGGCGAGCAGCAGGCCCTTGTAGACGATCGTGCGCGCCGAGCACGACGGCACGAAATATTCCTTGCCGTGCTTGAGCTTGAGCGCCTGGATGCGGTGGCTCGCGGTCTTGCGGATGATGTACAGCTTGCGCTCGAGCGCGTCCGTCACCATCACGTCCTTGCCGCGGCCGATAAAGATCTGGCGGATCAGCGGCTCGCTCGCCTTCACCGTGGGCGAGATCGGCATGGCGTGGTCGACCGGCACGTCGCGCCAGCCCAGCACGACCTGGCCTTCGGCGCGCACCGTGCGCTCGAGCTCCTGCTCGCACGCGAGACGCGACGCATGTTCCTTCGGCAGGAAGATCATGCCGACGCCGTACTCGCCGAACGGCGGCAGCGTCACGCCCTGCCGGGCCATTTCCTCGCGATAGAACGCGTCGGGAATCTGGATCAGGATGCCGGCGCCGTCGCCCATCAGCGGGTCGGCGCCCACGGCGCCCCGGTGGTCGAGGTTTTCGAGAATCTTCAGGCCTTGCTGAATGATTTCGTGGCTCTTCTTGCCCTTGATATGGGCGACGAAGCCGACGCCGCAGGCGTCGTGTTCGTTTTGCGGGTCATACAGACCTTGCGCGGCGGGCACCGCGGCGCGCTGCTGGTGATCGTTCATGGGGACACCGTCGAGTAAGGCCGTTTCCGGCCGTTGAATCCATTCTTTTTTACGCCGCGTGCGTGACCGCCGTACGGCGTTGCGGGGCGATACCAGCTTCCCGCGTCATGCGCCCAGGAGAGCCGAAAGGCGAATATACGCGACGAATCAAGGGCATGCAAATAAAACCCGATGATATAACCCTAATTATCGTATTGGTGCATTCAGATGCAATTTTATTGGGGACATATTAAATCAGGGCAAAAGAAAACGGCTTCGAGGAAGCCGTTTTCGGGAGCCTGCCGCCGGTAAATCGTTGATCGAAAAGCGATTCAGTGCGGCCCGTGGCCCGGTTTGTGCTCGCCGTGCGAACCCGGCCCGCCGCTCGCGCCGCCGCCGCCCGAGGCACCCGAAGCGCCCGACGCGCCGCCCGGCGAGCCCGAATGCGTTGTGGAATTGCCACCTTCCGCGTTCGCGGGCTGGGCGCCCGAGCTGACCGGGCCAGCCGCGCCGGAGCCGGGGCTGGAATGAGTGCCGGATGCGTTGCCGTGCGCGGCTTCCTGCGCGGCCGCGTGCGTGCTGCCGTGAATCGGCGTGTGAGCCGCGCCGTGCGCGCCATGCGGCGTGCCCGTTCCCGCGCTGCCCGCCATCGCGCCGCCGCTCCCCGGCGCCTCGCGCACTTTGCGCGGACGCCCGCGCGGCAGCGGAGACACGCGCCGGTTCGCCGTGCGGCCCGCCCACTCGCGATACGTGTCGCCGCCGAGCACCCAGCCCTTGAGCGTCGCTTGCATCAATTGCGAGGTTTCGCGCTCGTCCAGCGGCTGCTCGCAGAGTTCGCGGTACGCGCGCTGACGCTCGAACGGCGTGTTGCCGAGCGCCCAATAGAGCGGATGGTCGGTGATGAGGCTGTCGACGGTGAGCCCGATGTGATGCCGATAGCTCGACCAGCGGTAATCCTCGGGCGCCGCGACGAGATGGTTGCGCACCGGCGCCAGTTCCACGACGCGGCTCGCCAGCAGGAAGAAGCGCTCGCCCTCGATCACCGTGGCGCGGTAGCGTCCTTCCCAAAGCGTGCCGCGGCGCGCGTAACGGCGGTTGAAGTGCGCGACGTAGCGCCTCCCGACCGCCTGCATCGCCTTCGGCAGGCTGGATTCGTCGGACGGGGTGACGAGAAGCTGGACCGCGCCGGGCATGAGCACCCATGCGTGAACCGCCAGATGATGATCTCGCGCCGCAGCCTTCAGACAATCGATGAAAAGCTCGTAATCCTGATCATCGACGAACGCGGGCTGCTGATCGAGTCCGCGCAGGATCACGTGCTGCGGCTGATCGGGGACATAAAGACGTGCAAGCCGTGCCATGCTCGATTTTCCTGGTTCCGTTGGTGAATACCCGCAGACCCGCCAGGCCGCGCCGGCGCTGGTTCTCGCAGGCATGCGGCTTCGGCGGAAAGCTCGCGGCGCTTAGTGAAAAAGCTCTAACGGTCGCGTATGGTTTGTTGCAAACGTTCTGTTCATAATGAGCGGGCCTTTCATGGAGGAGTCTTAATATGAAATTAAAACAGGCGCTGGCGGGAATCGCCGCGCTCGCCAGTATTTCGGCAGCACACGCACAATCGGCCAACACGTTCTACGTCACGACGGGCTGGTTCCGCTTCATGCCTCAAGACAGCAGCGACTCGCTCAAGATTGACAGCGCAGGTGGCGCGCCCGTCAACATGGCGGTGCCGAACACGGGCGCGGACGTGGGATCTTCCGATACCCTCGGCGTCTCGCTCGGTTACTTCGTCACCGATAGCTTCGCCGTGGAAGCCGAACTGGGCATTCCGCCAAAGTTCGATCTTTCCGGCGGCGGCAGTTTCAGCGGTTACGGCAAAGTGGGCGAGGCGCGTCTGTGGAGCCCGGCGCTGCTGTTCAAGTACTACTTCAACAAGCCGGAAGCAAAATTCCGTCCTTACCTCGGCGTGGGCGTCACCTACGCCTGGTTCACCGACGCGCACATCACCAACGGCGCGTTCGAGAACCAGGTCCTTGGGGGTCCGACCAGCACATCGACGGATCGTTCCTGGGCGCCTGTATTCAATGCGGGCTTCAACTACATGTTCACGAAGCACTGGTTCGCCGGCTTCTCGCTTTCCTACATTCCGATCAACGTGATCGCGAAGTTCGATACCACCGTCAACAACCAGCTCGGAACGCGCCGCGTTTCGGAAGCCAAGATCCACCTGAACCCGCTCGTGACGTACCTGAAGGTCGGTTACATGTTCTGAGCGCGCCCGGCTCCGCACGCCCGCCGTGCGGTCCGCCGGATGGCCGGCACGTTCCGGCCTGTCTGCCCGCCCGCTCCTTGCCACGCCTTCGCGGCGCCCGGCGAGGAGCGGCTTCTCCCTTCGCTGCCTGGCTGTCTCCACCGCGCGTCTCCCTGACTCGCATAGGCTTATCCTGATTCTATGCCTCTGCGAAAAAGCGTGCTGTCCCCGTAATCATCTCTTTTTGCCGCATTTTATGAGAAGGCCGCCGCATGGGCGTTTGCGGCCCGATCGCCGGCCACCTTCGAGCTGTCGGGCACCGAAATTGCGCAATACTTCGATCCTGGTTCTCGTGCGCCGCGTCCTTTTTTCATACGCGACGAATGAGCCTTTCACCGGTCTTTTTGACAAAGAGGAGCCGTAAATGAGCGCCTTTCCGAACACGCGAGATGCTCTTGGAGATTCCTGGACGCGCACGGGCAAGCACGCCAAGCGCATTGCGCGCCGTGGCCGCGGCGCCGCCGCCGACATCACCGACGAACTGCGCGAATTGCTCGCCGAACTGGAAACCACGCTAGGAGAAGGCACGCAAGCCGATGCCACGGCGCTGCGCGCCGATCTCCGCAAGCGCCTCGATGCCGCGCGCGAACGCCTGGAAGTGGCGCGCGCCACGGCCCGCGAGCGCACCACGGCGGCCATTTCCAACGCCGACGACTACGTACACACCAACCCGTGGCAATCGCTTGCCATCGTGGGCGGCGTGGCGCTGGTCGTGGGTGCGCTGCTCGCGCGCCGCTAAGTGCGGAGGGAGCGCGCGTCGATGGGCGCTTGATGCGAATAAATCGACAAGCACGCCGATAACGCTGAGAGCGGTTAGCCGACGCGCGCCTGAGAGGCGCGCTGTTCGATCCGCCTGCCGCAAACAAACCGGCAAGCACGCTGATAACGCTGCGAGCGTTAACCGACGCGCGCCTGAGAGGCGCGCTGTTCGAGCGCTTGGTGCGAATAAATCGGCAAGCACGCTGATAACGCTGCGAGCTTCAGCCGACACGCGCTCGAGAGGCGTGCCGTTCGAGCGCCTGTCGCAAACAAACCGGCAAGCAAGCAGATAACACCGCGAGCGTTAGCCGACGCGCGCCCGAGAGGCGTGTCGTTCGAACGCTTGATGTGAAGAAATCGGCAGCACGCCGATAACGCTGCGGGCCTTTGCCGACGCGCGCCAAACAGGCGCGCTGCTCGATCCGCCTCCCGCAAACAAACCGGCAAGCACGCCGATAACGCCGCGAGACTCAGCCGACGCGCGCCCGAGAGAGGCGCGCCGTTCAGCGCCTGCCGCAAACAAACCGCCAAGCAGACCGATAACACCGTGCGCCTTGACCGCCTCGCGCCGCGCCGCGAGGCGTGGTGCGACGTCAGCGTTCGAGTGAATCCAGCGCCCGCGGGCCGATCACGTCGATACGGTCGGTGCAGATCGTGTCGACGCCCCAGCGCACGAGTTCGCGCGCGCGTTCGAGATCGTTGACCGTATAGGCGAGGATGAAAAGCCCCGCCGCCTTGATGCGCGCGACAAGCGCCGCGTCGAGATACCGGTGGCTCGCATGCAGCGACACGCAACCGAGCGCCCCCGTCTGCTCGCGCCAATTCTCCGGCACGCGTTCGTAGAGCAGGCCGCGCGGCAGATCGGGCGCGGCATCCCGCGCGGCCGAAAGCGCCGCGTAGCTAAACGACGACAACAACGGCTTGCTCGACGCGTCCGCGTCCGCGCCCGTTGCCCAAAGCCGGGCCGCTTCCCGCGCGACGAGACGGCCCGTCTCTTCGTCGCGGTTCGCGCACGGCTTGATCTCCACGTTCGCCGCCAGCCCAAGCTCGCGGCAGCACGCCGCGACCTGCGCCAGCGTGGGCATCGGCTCGCCCGCGAATCGCGCGTCGCGCCAACTGCCCGCGTCGAGCGTCGCCAGCGCCGCATAGGGCATGCGCGCGGCCGCGCCGTGCCCGTTCGACGTGCGGTCGACGGTATCGTCGTGCAGCAGGAACACGGTGTTGTCGGCGGCGAGCTTGGCGTCGAACTCGACCATCGTATGACCGAAGCGCGCGCCCGCGCGCAGGCCCGCGAGCGTGTTCTCCGGCGCGAGCGTGCCGCCCCCGCGGTGCGCGGCCACGCGCGGATACGGCCAGGATTTCATCGGCGCCACTCCGGTTTGTGTCATTTCGCGCTATCCATATTTCGATTCAGCCGCATTCCGATCAACCGCTTAAGCGCGTCGACCGCATAACCGCGCCGACAGCAGCCGCGCGCCGCTCAAACGTCGTCGGCCACGACGAAGAGACGCCGGTACTCCTTGAGCGCATAACGGTCCGTCATGCCCGCGATGTAATGCGCGATCAGGCGCGGCTGCGCCTGAGCGTCCGGCGATTGATACGCGGGCGGCAGCAGGCGCGCGTCTTCGGAGAACGCCTCGAACAGCCCCTTCACGACGCGCCGCGCCTTGTTCGCCATGCGCATCACGCGGTAATGGCGGTAGAGATTGCGGTACAGAAAGCGCTTGAGCGCCGCCGCCTGCGCCGCCACGTCCGCACTGTGCGCGACGAGCGGCGGCGCGGCGCGCACGTCGTCGAGCGACCGCGGCGCGTGCGCGGCCAGATTGCGGCGCGTTTGCCCGATCAGATCGACGATCAGCGCGTTGATGATGCGGCGCACCGTTTCGTGGATCAGCCGGCGCCCTTCGATGCGCGGATATTCGGCGCGTGCGGCTTCGTAATGCGTTTGCCACAGCTCGACTTCGGCAAGCTGCTCGATGGTGAGCAGGCCCGAGCGCAGGCCGTCGTCGACGTCGTGATTGTTGTAGGCGATTTCGTCGGCGATATTGGCGATCTGCGCTTCGATCGACGGCTGCCGCCCGAGCAGAAAGCGCTCGCCCAGATCGCCCAGATGCCGCGCATGCTCGCGCGAACAGTGCTTGAGGATGCCTTCGCGCGTTTCGAAGCACAGATTCAGGCCGTCGAACGCGCCGTAATGCTCCTCCAGCTCGTCCACGACCGAGAGGCTTTGCAGGTTGTGCTCGAAGCCGCCGTGCTCGCGCATGCACTCGTTGAGCGCGTCCTGACCCGCATGACCGAACGGCGTATGGCCGAGATCGTGCGCGAGCGAAATCGCCTCGACGAGATCCTCGTTCACGTGCAGGTTGCGGGCCACCGAACGGGCGATCTGCGCGACTTCGAGACTGTGCGTGAGGCGCGTGCGAAACAGGTCGCCCTCGTGATTCACGAACACCTGCGTCTTGTATTCGAGGCGGCGAAACGCCGTCGAATGCACGATGCGGTCGCGGTCGCGCTGAAACTCGCTGCGCGCGGCGGGCGGCGGCTCGGGATAGCGGCGGCCGCGCGACCGCGCGCTATGCGCGGCATACGGCGCGAGCCCGGCGTCGAACGCATCGGGCGTTTCGGCGGACGCGCCGAATTGCGGATCGAAACGCTCGCCGGCGCGCTCGCCCGATACGTCACTGCGGAAATCACTGCGGGTGTCGCTCACACCGTTTCCTCCGCGAAGTTGGTGGACGGCGTTGCGGCCTCAGTCCTGCCCGACCGTGGCGGCAAGCGTTGCCTGCACGGTTTCGTCGGGCGCACGGCCGATGTGCGTTTGGCCGAACTGCTTGAGCAGGATGAACTTGATCGCGCCGCCCTCGGCCTTCTTGTCGACCTGCATCAGTTCGACATAGCGGTTGGCGCCGAGCGCGGGCGCGCGCACCGGCAGCTTTGCCGCTTCGATCACGCGCACGAGCCGCGCGCGCGACGCTTCGTCGAGCATGCCCACGCGCACCGAAAGATCGGCCGCCATCACCATGCCGCAGCCGACGGCCTCGCCGTGCAGCCACTCGCCGTAGCCAAGCCCGGCTTCGATCGCGTGGCCGAACGTGTGGCCGAAGTTGAGAATCGCGCGCAGGCCGCCTTCGCGCTCGTCGGCGGCCACCACGGACGCCTTGATCTCGCACGAACGCTTGACCGCGTGCGCGAGCGCTTCGGGCTCGCAGCGGTTGAGCGATTCGACGTTGGCTTCGATCCAGTCGAAAAATGCGGCGTCGGCGATGGCGCCGGTCTTGATGACTTCGGCCACGCCGGCCGCCAGTTCGCGCTCCGGCAGCGTGGCGAGCGCGCCGATGTCGGCGATCACGGCCTGCGGCTGGTAGAACGCGCCGATCATGTTCTTGCCGAGCGGGTGATTGATGCCGGTCTTGCCGCCCACCGAGGAATCGACCTGCGAAAGCAGCGTGGTGGGCACCTGGATGAACGGCACGCCGCGCATGTAGCAGGCGGCCGCGAAACCGGTCATGTCGCCCGTCACGCCGCCGCCCAGCGCGATGAGCGTGGTCTTGCGGTCGGCGCGCGCGGTGAGCAGCGCGTCGAAAATCTCGTTGAGCGTTTCCCAGTTCTTGTGCGCCTCGCCGTCGGGCAGCACGACCGTGTTCACGTCCTTGCCGAGCGGCGCGAGCGCGGCGCGCAGCGTCTCGCCGTAGAGCGGATCGACAACGGTGTTGGTCACGATCGTCACCGACTTTCCGCCGATGTGCGGGGCGAAAAGTTCGGTCTGCCCGATAAGACCCGAGCCGATGTGGATGGGATAGGCGCGGTCGCCCAGTTCGACGTTGACGGTAATCATGCTCACGATCTTTGAGAGTTTCCGGTGCTGCGTAGTTGAATCGACCCGCTGCCGCTGCGTTGTTGCTCGCGCCTGCTTCTCCTGCGTGCCCGCTTTCGTGCGCTTGTGCTCGCTTGTGCTCGCTTGTGCTCGCTTGTGCGCGATGGTGCGTGCTTTGTGCTTACTCGCGCGTGGCGGCGCGCACGACGCCGGCCATGTCGAGCTGCATCAGCACCATGTTGACGAGTCCGTTGACGGACGGGCGGCCCGTTTCGATCACGAAGTCGGCGATTTCGCGGTAAAGCGGGTCGCGCGCCTCGTAGAGCGCTTCGAGCCGCGCTTTCGGGTCTTCCGTCTGCAACAGCGGACGGTTCTTGTCGCGCCTCGTGCGCAACCACAAATCGTGCGGATGCGCGCGCAAATAAACGACGAAGCCGCGCGCCTTGAGCGCCGCGCGGTTTTCGGGCCGCAGCACCGCGCCGCCGCCGGTGGCGAGTACGATGCCGTCGCGCCCCGTCAGCTCCTCGATCATCTGGGCTTCGCGGTCGCGAAAACCCGCCTCGCCTTCGAGTTCGAAGATCACAGGGATGCGCGCGCCGGTGCGCGCTTCGATCTCGTGATCGGAATCGAGGAACGGACGCTCCAGCCGGCGCGCGACGGCCCGGCCCACGGTCGTCTTGCCGGCGCCCATGAGCCCTACGAAAAATACATTGGCGTTTGCGTCCCGCACTTGCAGCGTTTCCTACGAAAGGTTGGTGCCGCAGCTTACTGGCAAAGCGGCGGCGTTGTCGAGCCTGCGGCCACGGCGTTCCGGCCCCGTCTCACGCGGGCCGGAGCCCGGCGGCGCTCACCAACCGGGGTCAATTCGGCTCCACGACGCGCGGCGTGATGAATACGACCAGTTCGCTGCGCTTGTCGCGGTGCGCGCGATGCGAAAAAAGCGCGCCCAAAACCGGTATTTTGCCCAGGAGCGGCACACGCGTCACATCATCGCGGTCGTCGGTGGCGTCGATACCGCCGATCGACACCGTTCCGCCGTCCTCGATTTCCACCCGCGTCTGCACGTGTTTGGTGTTGATCGCAGGCCCGGCGGCGGTCTGCTCGCCCACGCTGTCCTTGGCCACGTCGAGGTCGAGAATCACGCGGCCGTCGGGCGTGATCTGCGGCTCCACTTCGAGCTTGAGGCTCGCGCGCCGGAACTGCACGCCCGACACGCCCTGCCCGACCTTTGCTTGATACGGCAACTCCGTGCCCTGTTCGACCACCGCCTTGATGCGGTCGGCGGTGACGACGCGCGGGCTGGACACCACGCGCCCGCGCCCTTCCGCTTCGAGCGCGCTCAACTGGATGTCGAGCAGGCGCGTGGCGCGTGCCGCCAGCAGCGTAAGGCCGATTTGCGCCGCCTCGAAACCCGAAAGCGGTCCCGCCGCGAGGTCGTAGGCGTTGCCTCCGGCGCCCGCGTTGAGGCCGCGCGCACCGTCGGCGTTCACGGGCGTCACGCCCAGCCGCACGCCGAGTTCGCGCGACAGGCCTTCATCGCCTTCGACGATGCGCGCCTCGATCAACACCTGGCGCGCGGGCGCGTCGAGCCGCCGCACGAGTTCGCCGATCTCGTCGAGCCGCGCGGGCAAGTCGGTGACGAACAGCAAATTCGTGCGCGCATCCGCAACGGCTGCGCCGCGTCGGGACAGCGCGCGCTGCGTGCCCGAACCGGTGAGCAGCCGCCGCACGTCCTCGGCTCGCGCATATTGCAGTTCGAACGCGCGGCTCGCGAGCGGTTCGAGTTCGGCGGCGCGCGCATGCGCCTCGTAGCGCTGGCGCTCGCGCGCCGCCAGCTCGGCCGCGGGTGCGATCCACAGCACGTCGCGCATGCGCGACATCGCCAGCCCGTTCGATTCGAGCAGCAAATCGAACGCGGTGCGCCACGGCACGCTCTCGAGCCGCAGCGTGACCTGGCCGCGCACACGCTCGCTCGCGACGATATTGAGTTTCGTGAATTGCGCGAAGGCGTGCAGCACGGCGCCGATCTCGGCACGCTGGAAATCGAGCGTGATCGGCCGGTCGGGCGGCAAGCCGTCGGTTTTCGCCGATGCATCGCTCAGACGCGGCGTGGGCGTCATCGGCACAGGCGGGCCTTCGAGCGGCGCGTCGCCGGCGATTTCTTTTTGCTGCGCGGACGCATTGGCGGACTTCGCGGCGCCGGCCTCCTGCGTTGGGTCTTCGGTCGCGCCCGCGCTCGAGAAGGGATTCGCGACCGATTGGGTTTGCGCCGCCGCGCCCGCCCCGGTTTCCATGCCTTCCGGCAACGGCGGCGCTTCGTAACGCGCCACCGCGCGGGAAATTGGCGCCCAGGCGGGTTGCGGCAGCGGCACCGAAGCCAGCGCCGCCGCGCCGCCCGTCATGCACACGAGGCCACCGACGATCCAACGGGTTATCGTCATTTCGCCGCCTCCTGCCATGCGAGCGTCTGTGTCGCGCCGCCCGCCGCGATCACGACGCGTCTCGCATCGACGCTCGTCACACGGCCGCCCGCGATGGCGTCGCCGGCCTGCGCGGCCACGACGCCATCGGGCGTTTCCAGCAATGCGACGGCGCGACGCCGGTCCGTCAACAGGCCCGCGAGCCGCCACTGCGCTTGGGATGCCGATGCCGCGAGCGCCGGCGCGAACGGGTCCTGCGGCGCGCGGCGCGCCGCGAAAGCCGGGGCCGCCATCTCCGAAGCCGGCACAGCCGCAGAAGCGGGCGGCAACGAATCGAAAAACCGCAAGGTCGCCGAAATCGCGAGCGTTTCGCCGTTGCGCCGGATCGCAAGTTCGGATGGCGCGGTCAGCGACGGCTCGCGCGCGAGCGCTTCGAGCAGGCTGCGCAGCGACGCGAAGCCGCCCTGCGCGCCGAGCTTCATCGACCGGAACGCCTCCGCTTTGGAGCCGCCCGATGCGTCCGGCTCGAGCATTTGCAGCGCGAGGCCCGCTTCGGCGGCGAGTTGCGAGACGCGGCGAATGTCGTCGGCGGCATTGCCTGCATGCGGCGCGTGAAATGCCGATCGCGCGAGTTCCGCCCGCAGCGCGGGCAGGCGCGAGAGCGCGCGGTGCGCATCGGCGTGCTGCTGACGGGCTGCGGCCAATGCGCTGCGCGCCGCGCCCACGCCAAGCGGATCGCCGGCAAGGCAAGCCGCGCTCGCCGCCGTCGCCGCGATCACGCCGATCGCCATCGCAACCAGCAAACGACGGCGCGCGCTCCACGCATGCACCGTCAACCAGCCGCGCCACGCATCGGCCGATGCGCCCGTGCGAGCGGAAGTCGCGAGCGTGCTCATTTCGCCTCCTTTGCCGGCGCAACGCGCCGCGCGCGCGGTCCGCGCGCCGCATCGCCCGAAACTGGCGCGCTCGCGCCTTTCCAGACGAGATGCGCGGCCACGCGAATCGGCTCGTTGTTGGGCAACGCGGACAGCCTCGACGAAGCGGAAGAACCGGACAAAGCGGACAACGCGGACGAAGCGGAAGAACGGGACGAAGCGGACAAGGCGGACGAAGCAGACAAAGCGGAAGAAGCGGACAAAACCGGCAAAGGCGGACGCGCCCCGCTCACAGGCGTGCCGCGCTTGAGTTCGCGCACGCTCACCGTCTCGACTTCCGGCAACGCGCGCAAACGGCCGAGCCACGCGGCGACGGCCGTTTCGTCGGCGGCGCTGGCTTGCAGATCGGTTTCGTCGGCTGATTGCGTGAGCTGCTGCAAGCCGACGCCCGGCGGCACGTCGCGCGCGAGCGCATCGGCAAGCGCGAAAAAGTGCGCCGTCGTGCGCGCGTGCTGCTGCGCGAGCCGTGCGGCGACGCGTCGCGTTTCTGCTTCGCGTGCAAGGCGCGACGCCTCGGCAAGCGGCGTGCGCGACTGCGCGAGCGACAGTTCGAGCGCCGCGCGTTGCGCATCGAGCGAATGCCGTTCGAGCGCCTGCCAAAGCAGCACGCCGAGCGCGCACACGCAGCCCGCCAGCGCTGCCGCGAGCCATTCGAGCGTGCGCAGGCGGCGCAGCCGCTGGATCGCGCGCGGCCGCCACGGCAGCAAATTGAACCCGCCCGGCGCGCGGCGCGCGAACGGGCGCCGGGTGCCCGGAGCGTCGGAACCGCCCGAAGCACTTGAAGCACTTGAAGCGCCCGAAGCGCCCGAAGCGCGGAAAGTGCGCACCGCGAGCGCGCCCGTCATTCGCTCACCCCGCGCAATGCAAGCCCGAACGCCACGGCGCACGCCGGATCGTGCAGCATGGATGCCATGAGCGGCCGTTCGATATCGGCAAGCGGCCCGCATTCGAACGGCAGCACCGGCGCGCCCAGCGCATCGCCGATATCGGCCAGCGAGAAGTTCACGCCGCGCAGCACCGCGATATCGCCCGCGACCTGCACGCATCCGGCTTGCCGGCCGCCCGCGAGGTCGCGCAACGCCTCGACCAGATCGGCATGTTCGAGCGCGGGAAAGCGCATCTCGCGCACCACCGAATCGTCGACGAGATACCAGCCGTACACGCCTTCCTGGCCGATCCAGAGCGCAACCCACGGTTCGAGCGGCGGCAGTTCGTACGCCGCCGCGTGGCGCATCGCGCGCAGCGCGGCGTGCGCTTCGTCGTCCACGGTGCGCAGCGTGATGCCTGCCATCGCCGCGCATTCGATGCGGGCCTCGAGATGCTGGCGCGCGGTGGCGGCGATGGTCACCTGCGCCTCATGCGAGGACATGGCGAGCGGCCCGCCTTCCCCTGCGCCGCCCACGCTCCAGTCCACCGCGAGTTCGCCGCGTTCGACGCCGGCCACGCGCTCGGCCTCGGCGAGCACGAGCGGCTCCAGTTCGGCATGCAGGCCGGAGTGGTCGGCATCGACGCAAATCTTGGGGGCAAGGCGCGCGAGCGGCACCGTGGAAACCAGCGTGGCGCTCGTGGGCAACGCCATCGCGCAGCGCAGGGACGCCGCCGCGCACGCGCGCGGCAACTCGCTGAACACGCCGCGCAGCGCCTCCACCACCGCCGCGCGGTCGACGATTTCGGCGGCCGCCATTGCCTCGCGCGCGAGCGGCGCGCTTGCCAGCCATTCGAGCCGCAGCGGCCCCGCACCCACGATGCGCTGGCTCACCACCACGAGCGTGACGCCGCGCGCGGCGAGGTCCAGCCCCGCGGCGTAGCGGCGCGCCCCCAACAACATCGGACTTGCGAATTCCATCGCCATTCGTTTTCTCCCTTGCGCATCGCGCTGCGAACCGCGCGACGAACCGTTCGCCGCGTGTCGATGGGGAAATTGTGCGAATGGGCGCCCCGCGCGAATACTCGTCCGAATGGCTAACGTCGGGGCAAAACGCCGGCGCGGCGCTACCCACGCGCGAGGGCCGCGTCTACAGTGCGGATATCGTGTCTCATCGCGCGGCGGGGTTCGGCTCACACGCCGCGAATGTAAGCATCTCGAAAGCCCGCGGACACTCGGCGGCTATAATCGCGGGACTGTTTTTCTGGTGTTCGTATGCAAGATCCGCATCCTTCCTCCGTTCCGCCGTCCGCGCCGCCCCCGCCACCGCGCAAGCCGAAGCGGAGCAGGCGCTCGTGGCTGGCCACGCTTCTGATCGGCTTCGCCGGCCTGATCGTGGCCGGTCTCGTGTGCGTCGCGCTCGTGCTGGGCTACGCGCTCGTCGTCGCCACGCCGAACCTGCCTTCGCTCGACGCGCTCACCGACTACCGGCCGAAGGTGCCGCTGCGCATCTACACGCGCGATCACGTGCTGATCGGCGAATTCGGCGAGGAACGGCGCGACATCGTGCATTTCCAGGACGTGCCGGCCAACCTCAAGAACGCGATTCTCGCGATCGAGGACGCGCGCTTCTACGACCACGGCGGCGTCGATCTCGCGGGCATCGCGCGCGCGGGTTTCGTCGCGCTCACCGCCGGCCATGCCACGCAGGGCGCGAGCACGATCACGATGCAGGTGGCGCGCAACTTCTTTCTTTCGAGCGAAAAGACCTACACGCGCAAGATTTACGAGATGCTCCTCGCCTACAAGATCGAGTCGAAGCTCTCGAAGGATCAGATTCTCGAGGTCTACATGAATCAGATCTATCTCGGCCAGCGCGCGTATGGCTTCGCGAGCGCCGCGCGGGTCTATTTCGGAAAGGATCTGAAAGATCTCACGCTCGCCGAATGCGCGATGCTCGCCGGGCTGCCGAAAGCGCCTTCGGCCTACAACCCGGTCGTCAATCCGAAGCGCGCGAAGGTGCGCCAGGAATACATCCTCGAACGCATGCTGGAGCTGGGCTACATCACGCGCGCGCAGTACGACGCGGCCGCGGCGCAGCCGCTCGTGGTCAAGGGCGCGGGCAAGGAATTCAGCGTCCACGCCGAATACGTGGCCGAAATGGTGCGCCAGATGATGTACGCGCAGTACCACGAGGAGGCGTACACGCGCGGGCTGAACGTCGTCACGACGATCGACTCGGCGGATCAGGACGTCGCTTATCACGCGCTGCGCAAGGGCTTGATGGACTACGAGCGCCGCCACGGCTACCGCGGCCCCGAAGCGTTCATCGACCTGCCCACCGACGCCGACGACCGCGAGCAGGCCATCGACGACGCGCTCGTCGAGCATCCCGACAACGGCGAACTCGTGGCGGCCGTCGTGACCGCCGCGAATCCGAAAGAGGTGCGCGCCACCTTCATGGACGGCAACAACGCGAGCATCGTCGGCGACGGGCTGCGTTTCGTGCAGTTCGCGCTGAGCCCGCGCGCGCAGCCCTCGCAGCGCATACGGCCGGGCGCGATCATTCGCGTCGCGCGCAACAACGCGGGTGAATGGTCGATCACGCAATTGCCGCAGATCGAAGGCGCGTTCATCTCGGTCGTGCCGCAGGACGGCGCGATCCGCGCGCTCGTGGGCGGCTTCGACTTCAACAAGAACAAGTTCAACCACGTCACGCAGGCGTGGCGGCAGCCGGGTTCGAGCTTCAAGCCGTTCATCTATTCGGCGTCGCTCGACAAGGGGCTCGGGCCGGCCACGGTCATCAACGACGCGCCGCTTTTCTTCAGCGCCGCCGAAACGGGCGGCCAGGCGTGGGAGCCGAAGAACTACGGCGGCGGCTTCGACGGCCCGATGAGCATGCGCACGGCGCTCATGAAGTCGAAGAATCTCGTGTCGATCCGCATCCTCAACCATATCGGCACGAAGTACGCGCAGCAGTACATCACGCATTTCGGCTTCGACGCCGAGCGGCACCCGGCTTATCTGCCGATGGCGCTGGGCGCGGGCCTCGTCACGCCGCTCCAGATGGCCACCGGCTACGCCGTGTTCGCGAACGGCGGCTATCGCGTGAACCCGTATCTGATCGCCGAAGTCACCGACCAGCGCGGCATGGTGGTCGCGCTGGCGCAGCCGCTCGTCGCGGAGCAAAACGCGCCGCGCGCGATCGATCCGCGCAACGCGTACATCATGAACAGCCTGTTGCAGAGCGTCGCGCAGCGCGGCACGGGCGCGAAGTCAAACGTCCTCAAACGCACCGATCTGGGCGGCAAGACCGGCACGACCAACGACTCGCGCGACGCCTGGTTCGCGGGCTATCAGCACACGCTCGCGGCCATTGCGTGGATCGGCTACGACAATCCGCGCAGTCTCGGCGACAAGGAAACCGGCGGCGGCCTCGCGCTGCCCGTGTGGATCGACTACATGCAGAAAGCGCTCGCGGGCGTGCCCGACTACAAGATGCCGATGCCGGACGGCATCGTCTCGCTCGGCGACGAGCTGTATTACGCCGACGCCGTGCCGGGCCACGGTTTCGTTTCGACGGTCGGCATCAGCCAGGCGGCGCTCGAGTCGGCCAACAGCGGCTCGGGCGCGTCGGGCGCGCCCGCTCAGCCGCCCGCGCCGGAGCAGGTCGGCGCGAAGGAGAAAGAGGACATCATGAATCTGTTCCGCGGGCATTGACACCGCGGGCGGTCGATAAAAATAAAAAAACGGCCGATAAAAAACGGGCGCCGCTCTCACTCCCGCAAGCGGCGCCCGTTTTTGCCTTGCGGCGCGCGTTACCGCGCGGGCATGGCGTGAATCAAGGCTCGAAGCGCACCGGCTCGCCCGCCTGCTCCGTGGCGTAGGCCGTGAGCGCCGAGAAAAATTCGGTGCCCGTGCGCGTGTCGCGCCATTCGCCTTCGATCCAGCGATAGTGGAAACCGCCCGCTTTCGCGGCGATCCAGATCTCGCTCATCGGCGGTTGCAGGTTCACGATGATCTTCGTGCGATTCTCGAATTCGAGCGTGAGAACGTTGCCGCTGCGCTCGAGTTCGATGTCCGCGTCGGACTCGTCGACGGCCCGCTCAACGGCCGCCAGCACGGCCTCCGCGCGGCTCAGGTAGTCACTGTCTGGCATGCTAAACTCCACCGGTTAATCATTCAGGGACCATTATGCGTGTCATTTCCAGGATGCGCGCGGCGGCGCGCGGCGCTTCTTCGGCACGCCGCGAGACATCCCTCGGTAGTTCCCGCGTTGTGAAGCCCCGCGCGATTCTAGCCGCTTTTGCCGTGAGCGCCATGGCCGCCGCGGCGCTGGCCGGCTGCGGTCAGCGCGGCCCGCTCTACATGCCGGCCGTGCCGCCGCTGCCCGCCAAGCCCAGCTACGAAAGCGCGCCGCAACCGGCGTCCGCGCCCGAAGCCGCTTCGGAACCCGTGGGCTCCGTGCCCGACACCAGCGGCACGCCGCTCTCGCTTTCGCCGGACTCCGAGCTGAATTCCGTGCCCGCCGACCATGGATCGGATCAGCCGGGTTCGCAGCCCGCCTCCGGCGCCACGCCAAACCCGTAAAACCGTTCGCATGACCGATTCCGCTTCCCCCGCTTTTCACCGTGAAAACGGCGCGCTCTTCGTCGAAGGCGTGCCGGCGGCCGATCTCGCCGCCCGGTTCGGCACGCCGCTCTACGTCTACTCGCGCGCGGCGCTCACCGCCGCATGGCACGCCTATGCCGACGCCTGCGCGGGCCGCCGCGCGAAAGTTCACGTCGCCGTGAAAGCGAACAGCAATCTCGCCGTGCTCAACCTGTTCGCGCGCGAAGGCGCGGGCTTCGACATCGTCTCCGCCGGCGAACTCGCGCGCGTGCTCGCGGCAGGCGGCAAGGCGCGGGACGTGGTGTTCTCGGGCGTCGGCAAAACGGCGCGCGAAATGCGCGAGGCGCTCGAAGCGGGCGTGAAGTGCTTCAACGTCGAGTCGATTCCCGAACTCGACCGCCTGAACGAAGTGGCGGGGCAGCTCGGCAAGCACGCGCCGGTTTCGCTGCGCGTGAATCCGGACGTCGATCCGAAAACGCATCCGTACATTTCCACGGGCCTGAAGGCGAACAAGTTCGGCGTGGCGTTCGACGAGGCGCGCGCGACTTACCGCGCCGCCGCCGCCATGCCGAATCTGGACGTGGTGGGCATCGACTGCCATATCGGCTCGCAGATCACCGAAATCTCGCCGTATCTCGACGCCATCGACAAGCTGCTCGAACTCGTCGATCAGATCGAGGCCGACGGCACGAGCATTCGTCATATCGACGTGGGCGGCGGCCTCGGCATTCGCTACGACGACGAAACGCCGCCCGATATCGGCGAATTCGTGCGCACGGTGCTCGATCGCATCGAGGCGCACGGCGCGAAAACGGGCAAGGCGCGCGAAGTGTATTTCGAGCCGGGCCGCTCGCTCGTCGGCAACGCGGGCATTCTGCTCACGACCGTCGAGTTCCTCAAGCCGGGCGCGGAAAAGAACTTCGCGATCGTCGACGCCGCGATGAACGACCTCGCGCGCCCCGCGATGTACGACGCGTATCACGCGATCGAACCGGTGGTCGAACGCGCGTCCGAGGCGCAAACCTACGACGTGGTCGGCCCCGTGTGCGAAAGCGGCGACTGGCTCGGCCGCGCGCGCGCGCTGGCCATCGTTCCGGGCGACGTGCTCGCGATCCGCTCGGCGGGCGCCTATGGCTTCGTGATGAGCTCGAACTACAACACGCGCGCCCGCGCGGCGGAAATCATGGTCGACGGCACGCGCGTACACGTCGCGCGCGAACGCGAAGAGGTCGCGCAACTATTCGCGGGCGAGCGCGTGCTGCCGGACTGAGCGGCGTTTGATCGCCCTCGCGCTGCTTCTCGCGCGAACGAAAAAGCGACGCTCGATGCGTCGCTT
>NZ_CAJMZE010000031.1:0-76788 GCF_905220235.1 Paraburkholderia sp. J41
TCTGAACTCCATTAGCGGCCTCCCGTGGCGATGAGCAAAACGGCGGCGAACGGAACGACGCGAATGCGCGCTGCGCGTCGGATCGTTCGCAAATTGCGGTTGAACTGTTTCATGTAAAGCACCGGCGATGAATGGTTGCGCGAAGCCCTCGCGCGGCGCGCACGGTCTGCTCGAAAGCGGAGCGGGCGCGCGGGGATCGGGTTGAGTCGATGCAGCTTCAGACGCGGAACACGCGCGCTCGCACGTCTCGCCAGCGCGCAGCGAGTCGCGAAGTTTCGCGGTTGGGCATCGTCGGCGCGGGCGTGCGGTCACGCGCGCCGATCACATCGGGATGGAGGGAGTGCTGCGTTTGCGGCAGGCGCGGCAGAAGAAGGCCGAAGTTCATGCTGATCTCCACGCGTCGAAAGCGACGCATTGGGAGGAAAGCCAGCAGACCCGGCGGCGCGCTTTCAGCTTATAGGCGGCGCGCCACGGCTCACGTCTGCCCGCTTTCCCCGTTTAAAGTCGAAAGGAAGCGGCATAACGGATAACTGTCACTGTCAGACACGGAACTCCTCCTTATCGTCACGGCGGAGCGCTTCGCGCGGCTCGCTCATTCGGAGCGAAGCGGCGCAGCGCGACGCATGTGTCGATCCGGCCGGCGCGCGCGAAACCGGAACGGAGACGCGGCACAACGATCGGACCGTGCCGCGAAGGCGCGACAAACGGCGGCCCACGGCGCGATATCGGCCGCGCGCTGCACCAGAAAGCCCGAGATGCGGACTGGCGCTGCGACGTCGGTCGACGCTAATTTGAGTGCACGAGGATTGACTGCTGGGCGCGCACCATCTGCCTGGCTGGCAAGACGGCGGCTGAGAGAAAGGGAGCGCGGACGTCCTGCCGGTCAGGCAGCGAAACTGTTCGAAGATCGACTACTGCTACTGTCCAAGGCGTCAGCCCCTTTTGTTAAGACCGGCGAATTTTAGTCACGCCGACTGTCCTAAGTCAACACGATTCGCGCCTGGCGTCAAATCTCGTGCCAATGCCGCCACAGCGCCGACTGGCCGGCTTTCCCGGCAAACCTTCAACGCCCTTTCACTTGCAATTCAATAGAAAGTACAGGACGCGATTCGGGGCGTGGTTTTTGTCGACATGCGTGTTCTTCGCGACTTTTAACGCGGTATTTCGCGCTGCGTTGACGACAACGGCCATCGACATCTCAGCGAAAGTAGCCGCGCCGATTGCGTGACGTTTGCAATCGCCGTGCCCGCTCCTGCGCTTTGGCGTTTGCATTTGCGTTGCGTTGCGTTGCGCTGCGTTGCGTTCAGGCGCGCTTGCACACGCGCTGCTGGCCGAATTCACCCGCGCTCATTCGCTCCAGCCGATCGCTCGCCTCGGCGAGCACCCACATCGGCGCGCTTTGCAACTGCGCGTCGTAGACCGAAATGATTTGCGCGAGCGCCGTGAACGCCGCGGCCTCCAGCCGCCACCCGCCGCCCGCATTGCCTCGGCTGAAGCATTCGAGCAGGGCGGCGTCGGCGGCCTGGATCTGCTCGGCTTCCAACCGGCCATAGCCGGCGTCCGCAATGGATTGCGCGAGGACGTGCGCGTGCAGCAGCGCGCGGGCGTCGTCGGCGCTGCCCCCCGTGCCGTCGGGTCGAACGGCCGCGAGCGCGAGATGCACTTGCAGCGCGAGCTCGTTGGCGGCGACGTGCAGCATCGGCAGCAACAGGGTTTTGCTGCGGCGGCCGCGCGCCTGCGCGCGTTGCGGGAAAGGAATCGGCTTGGCCATGAGGTCGGGCGCGTAAGAATCTGTTCCGTGCAATAACGGCACGACGCGCCGAAGGTTAAGCGGGAAACTTCGGACGAATGTAACTATCGGTGACAGGGATGCGGCGCGCATGGGGGCGGCGGTGCGACGGGTGTCGGTGCGGCGGTATCGGCTCGCCAGTTCGCCGGTTCGCCGGTTCGCCGGTTCGCCGGTTCGCCGATTCGCCGGTTCGCCGGTTCGCCGGTTCGCCGATTCGCCGATTCGCCAGTTCGCCAGTTCGCCGATTCCCCGCCCGCCGAAACGCCGGACGCCGACGTCAGCGCGGCTCGCTTTCCCCGCGCCGGGCGGCGACAAATGCGTCGATATGGCGAATCGCCTGCTCGCATTGGTCGAGCGTCAGCAAATGGATCGACGGATTGGGCAGATCGAAACCCAATTCGCCCGCGAGCCAGCGAATCGCCTTGCCGCGCGCCTCGAACGCGTTCACGTTGTCGCGGCGCATTTTTGCGGCGACAAGCGGCTCCAGCGCATCGTGCAGACGGCTTTTGGCCTCGCGCAATCCGGCGTTGGCAAGCCGGCCGAGCGGCACATTGCGCGTGCTGCGCGCGGGCACGCCGATCCACGCCTCGCACGGCGTGCAAACCCAGAGCGGGCCGTGATCGTCGCGATACGGATAGGTTTCGTCGCCGAAACGCGTGAGCAGCGCTTTCGCGCCGCAGTAATCGCATAGCGGCTGCGGCAGCGCCTTGACCGGCCGGCCTACACGCATGCGGCGCTCCTTTGGACGTGATTCGTCGATGACATGGCGAAGAACATGGCGAAGAGTGACGGCAAGCCGCCATTATCGACGATCGGCGTGCGGCGGTTCGTTGCGCGCGGTCGCGCGCGGCGCGCCCTAACCTGCGCCCGCCGTCGCGCGCGTTTCCTCGCGTTCGAGCGTGCGCGTATCGCGCAGCGCGGGAAAGAGCCGCATCCACAGCAGCGCGACGCAGATCGTCGCCACGCCGCCCACCAGCACGGCGCGCTGCGCGCCCCACCAGCCGGCCGTCAGCCCCGACTCGAATTCGCCCAATTGATTCGAAGTGCCGATGAATAGCGAATTCACGGCGCTCACACGGCCCAGCTTTTCGTCGGGCGTGCGCAACTGCACGAGCGACGTGCGCACGACCACGCTCACGACGTCGGACGCGCCGAGCATCGCGAGCGCGACCAGCGACACGCCGATATGGTGCGAAAGCCCGAACGCGATGGTCGCAAAACCGAACACGATCACGCCGCCGAACATCGCCATGCCGGGGCGGCGGCGCAACGGAAAGTGCGCAAGCCAGATCGAGCCCGCCAGCGCGCCCGCCGCCGACGCCGAGCGCAACAACCCGAGCGCGATCGGGCCCGCGTGCAGGATGTCGCGCGCGAACACGGGCAGCAGCGCCGTCGCCCCGCCGAACAGCACGGCGAACAGATCGAGCGAAAGCGCGCCCAGAATCACGGGCTGCGAGCGAATGAACGCGATCCCCGAAAACACCGATTCGAGCGTGACCGGCGCGCGCGAAGGCGGCTTGGCGCGCAGCGGAATCGTGCCGGAAAGCACGGCCGCCAGCGCGAACGCCACCGTGCAGGCGATGAACGCGTGCGACGGCCCGAGCCCGTACAGCAAGCCGCCGAACGCCGGCCCGACGATGTTCGCCGTCTGATTCGCCGAGGTCGACCACGCCGTGGCGTTCGGCAGTTGCGGACGCGGCACCACGCCCGGCAACAGCGACGAAACCGCCGGAGACTCGAACGCTCGCGCCGCGCCCACGCACGACGCGAGCGCATAAATGATCGGCGCGCTCAGCCAGCCGCCCACCGTGCCCGCCGCGAACATGAGCGCCGCCGCGCATTCGACGACCTGACACGTCGACGCAATGCGCCGCCGGTCATACCGATCCGCCACATGGCCGACGACCAGCGTCAGCAGAAACATCGGCAGAAACTGCGCGAGGCCGACCAGACCGAGCGCGAACGCGCTGTGCGTGAGCGCGTAGATGTGCCACCCCATCGCGACGGCCAGCATCTGAAACGCCAGCGACGACAGCACGCGCGTGCCGTAGAAACGCTGGAAGCCGCGGTTGCGCACGAGGTTGGGCGGAGCGTCGGGGGCGGAAGTGGTCATGAACGGCCGAAAGGGCGTGAAAACGGGCGCGCGATACGCAAGGCCGACAATTTTAGTGCATGCGACACAGCGCCACAGACCTGTCAGCTTTTCGAACACGCGCACGGCTCGCCCGACAACCCGAACCGGTCCGTTCGTTATATCCTATGGAATATAACGAATTGCGGGAACAAATCGGCATGAGCCAGGAAAGATGGGAATGGGCAGGAAGCCGGTGCCCTGCGGGCGCTGCTTCGACGCAAGCGACGAGCGGGGCGGACGGCCTCGCGGCCACGATCAGCACGTTGCGTCCGCTTTCGGGGCACGAACGCGATTACGAGCGGGCAGGGCTGATTCGCGACGTGATCGACGCGTTCCGGCGCTTGCGCAATAGCGTCGAGCGCTTCGAACGCATGCTCGCGCAAGGCGAAGCCACGACGGCGCAGCCGGCCGCTTCGCTGCAACCGCTGCTGCTGGCGCTGTCGAAACGTGCCGATGCCGCGCGTTTCGCGCGTCAGCGCGAACTCAAGCGTGCGATTCGCGACGCGCGCCGACTCGACAAAACGCGCGATGCGTTGTTCGGCGACGCGTTTTGCCTCGATACCGACGCGCTGCGGCGCACTGTCGGCGAGCTGGAGCGGCTCGATGCGGTTTTCGTCGGCCTGGGCGTCGGGCATGTGCTCGAGCAGCACGCCGCGCGCGCCGGCGCGGCCGAGGAAACCCGCGCTTCTACGCGTGAAACACAACGCCCTACTCGCGCGGACACCGCCTTGCGCATACGGGAACCGACCGTTTAAGCGCGCTTTTTTGGCGATTTTTGCCCATTTTTGGATTTTCGCGGTTCGGTCGCTTCGCGACATTCCGCCACCGAATCGGCGTTATATTCCGTGGTATATTGCGATGAGCCGTCGGCTCGCGGCCCTGCGCGGCATCAGGCAAACGCCAGCGCCGAAGCCGCTCCACGCGCATCGACGCTTTGCGTTCCGCAACGGATCAGAGGTCATCATGCACGCACCGCCGTTTCGACTCGCCCGCACGCCCACCGACGCGTCGCCGAACGAAGCCCATCTGCGCGCCTTCGCGCCCGCCGGCTGCTGCGGTCCTTCGCAGGCCGAAATCGCGCGCGCCTCGCGTCAGCGAACGCGCCTCGTCGAACTCGACGCCCATTTGCACTGCTCGATCATCGGCACCTGCCTGAGCACGCACGAACTGCGCAAGCTCGTGCCGAAATTCACTGCGCTCGACGGTCAGCGCGCCAGCGATCTCGACATTCACCACGCCGCCGTGGAACTCGCGATCGAAGGCGGCGCGGGCGGCAAGGCGCTGCAAAAGGCGCTGGACGCGCGTTACGCGGGCGCGGTGCGCCGCTTTTCCTCCGCGCGCGATGCAGAAGCCGTGCTCGCGCTCTGGAACGAAGCGCTCGCCAACGGCGACATTCCGCCCGCTTACTGGGCGCTGATGACGCATCCCGCCACGACGATGGAAGTGCGCCAATCCGCGTTCGGCGAGCTGCATATGCTTTCGCATCTCGTGGGCGCGGCCAATCGCGCGGACTTGCGGCGCCTCGTGGCGCTCGAGAAGGAAAACGCCGGGTTGCAGACCAAAATCGAGCGCCAGCAAACCCGCCTGCACGAGATGAGCCGCGAGCGCGACGCCGCCCGCGAAGCACTCGAAGCACTCGAAGCGCAGACGGCGCGCCACGCCGCGCAGCAGCAAGCCCGCGCGGCAACGCCCGCGCAGGCGCAGATCGACGCGCTTCAGGAAGCGCTGGCGGCGCGCGACGCGCGGGTGGCGCTGCAAACGAGCCGCCGCGAAGCCGCCGAGCAGCGCGCCAACGCCGACGCCGAGGCGCTCAAAACGTTGCGCGCGCAACTCGACGAAGCGCACGCGCTCATCGACGCGCTGCGCGCCGAGGCGCACGCGATGGAACAGGCCGCGCACAGCGAGGGCGACGCGGCAGGTCAGCGTTCGCTCGCGCAAGACGCGCTCAAGGACCGCCGCATCGTGTACGTGGGCGGACGGCCCGGCTCGAATCACGCGCTGCGGCGCTGGGTGTCCGCGGCCGGCGGCGAATTGACGATACACGACGGCGGCCTGGAAGACCGCAAAGGGCTGCTCGCGGCCGCGCTCGCCAATGCCGATCTCGCCGTGTTTCCCGTGGACTGCATCGACCACGATTCGATGAACATGCTCAAGCGCGTGTGCGAACGGCATCAGGTGACGTATCACCCGCTGCGCACTGCGAGCCTCGCCAGCTTCGTCGAACTGATGATGCGGCTCTACGCCGGTCAGGCCAGCGAAACGGGCGCGGCGAACGACGTGCCGGCTTTGAGCGCCGTGCCGCTTTCGCGCTTCTGCCTGCGGCACGGATAAGCGCGCACTCGGCTCATTCGGCCGGGCGCTTGATGAGTTTCGTGAGCGCTTCGATTTCCGTTGCGCATACCGCGGCGGCTTGCGCCTCGATGTTGCGGTACAGGCGAATGATTTCCTCGCCCACGGGCGTGAGCATGCTGCCGCCGCCGCTTTGGCCGCCATGCTCGGAGACCGTGGCCGGCGAAGCCAGCGCGCGATTGAGTTCGTCCATCAATAGCCACGCACGCCGGTACGACATATTCATGCTGCGCGCCGCCGCCGAAATCGACCCGTGTTCGCGCACCGCTTCGAGCAGCGACACCTTGCCCGGCCCGAGCGCGATCGTATCGTCTTGCGTGATGCGCATGCGAAAGCGCACCTGCGGCTCGCCCCTGGCGGCGGCGCCTTTCGCGCGGGCGGCGCCCGCCGTCTCCTGAACAGGCGCGCCCGCTGGCGTGGAGTCTTGAGTGGGTTTTGTCATGCGCGAAAGCATACACGATGGGTGCGGCGCGCCACACCCTGGCCAAACGGCTATAAACGGCTAACGTGGCCGGCCCGGACGGCGGCCGGGACAGCGCTAGCGCGGCGGTTCCGTGCGCGGAAAACAGAAGCCGAAGTCCTCGCAGCCGGGGCATCCTGGAGCGGGACCGGGCGCTTCGCCGCGCGCCCTGGCCAGCTCGCGCGCGAGCAGCTTTTTCCAGCGCAGTCCTTCCACGTTGCGCGCGACGATCGCGGGAAAGAAGCGCTCGAGCATGCGCGTGACGTCGTCGCGACCGCGCAGGCCCAGGTCGCGCCACAAATGATCGGGACGCAAGCACGCCTGCGCGACGATCGCGGCCAGACAGCATGCGTCGTCGGTATTGACTTGCGGCGCGGCGAGCGCGAGCAAAAACTCGCGCATGGCCGAGGCGAAGGCCGCGTGCGATGCGCCCTCGCTCATGTCGACGATGCCGATCATCGCGTCGCGCAGGGAATCAACGTGTATCGCGCTCACGAAATGCCGCGCCGCGAGCGCTTCGAGTTGCGCGCGCGAGACGCCGAGCAGCGCCAGTTCGCCGCGCACTTCGCGCGCCGCCACGAGCCGCGCGAACAGCCACGCGTCGGCGCTTCGAGCGGGCAACGGCGCGCCGGTCAGCGCGTCGCAACGCGCCGCCGCGAGCGCCGGGAGATCGGTGGATTCGGGGTTCATCGCGCGCCAATAGCAATAGATGAGCGGCGTGAATCAAACCGCCGCGCTTATTCCACGCCGACGATCACGCTCGACGCCTTGAACAGCGCCGCCGCCGCCGTGCCCGCCGCGAGGCCGAGCCGGTCCACGCTGTCGTTGGTCACGATGGCCGCGATTTGCGCGCCGCCCGGCGCCGCCAGCACGACTTCCGCGTTCACCGCGCCTTTGGTTACGGAGGAAACCGTGCCTTCGATCACGTTGCGCGTGGACACCTTGCTCGCGTCGCCGCCGACCATGAGGATCACCGACGAAGCCTTTACGAGCGCGAAAGCGGGCTTGCCCGCCGCGAGGCCGAGCGACGCGGCGCTGCCGTGCGTGATGATGGCGACGATCTCCAGGCCGCCTTCCACGCTGAGCGCGACTTCGTCGTTGACCGCGCCGGCCTTGATCGCGCTGATCTGGCCGGAGAAATGATTACGGGCGCTGGTGCGCATGAGGATCTCCGCAAGTGACCGGCATGTGACACGCCGGCGTCGTTCGTGAATGGAGCCCCAGTTTAGCCGCGCGAGCGGGACGCGCACAGCCGGGCCGCCGAAAATTGGCCATTCGGATGAGTACATGAATGCCGCAGTCCATCGTAATATATGGGCCTTTATAACGGTACGGGGTATCGAACATGTTTATCCGTAAGCTGCTTGCCTCAGTCGTCGTGATGACCGGTGTCATCGGTATGAGCGGCGTGAGCGCCAACGCGTTCGCCGACGAAAACGACGTCGACGTGCTCTACGCGGGTTCGCTCGTGAATCTCATGGAAAAAAGCGTCGGCCCCGCGTTCGAGAAGGAAACGGGTCTGCATTTCAAGGGCTACGCGGCCGGCTCGAACAAGATCGCCAACGAAGTGAAAGGCAAGCTGCGCCGCGGCGACGTGTTCATCAGCGCGAGCCCGAAGGTCAATTCGAGCCTCATGGGCGAAGCCAACGGCAATCACGTTTCGTGGTACGTCAATTTCGCCGAATCCCCGCTCCTGATCGGCTACAACCCCAAGAGCCGTTTCGCGAACGACTTCAAGACGAAGAAGTGGGATCAGGTGTTGCAGGAGCCGGGCATTCGCCTTGGCCGCACCGACCCGAAGCTCGATCCGAAGGGCGCATTCACGGTCGAACTGATGACCAAAGCCGCGCAGGCGTACAACCAGCCGGATCTGGTCCAGAAAACGCTCGGCGCGCCTGAAAATCCCGAGCAGGTGCTGCCGGAGGAAACGCTGGTGGGTCGCTTGCAGTCGGGCCAGCTCGACGCGGGCTTCTTCTATTCCACCGAAACCTCGGACCTGAAAATTCCGGCGATTCACCCCGCGCCCGAATTGAAGATCAAGGCCAACTACACGCTGACGATCCTCAACGACGCGCCCAACAGCGCCGGCGCCGCGCGCTTCGTGAACTTCCTGCTTTCCGCCGAAGGCCGCAAGCTGCTCGCGCAACACGGCGTGGACGTGACGAAGCCCAGCGTAAGCGGCCAGGCCTCGGCCATTCCGCCTTCGGTGCAAGCCGTGATCGACGCGGCACAGCAGTAAGCGCAACCATGAAGCAACCCGCGCAGCGCGCCGCCAGGCCGCTCTGGTGGCTCGGCGCGCTGCTCGCGTTGTATCTGTGCGCGCCGTTTCTCGCCGGCATTCCGCAAATCGGTCAGGCCGACTGGGCTGGCGTCGACTGGCATCAAACCTGGTCGGCGGTCGGTGTTTCGGCGGCCAGCGCGAGCGTTGCCGCCGTCGTCATTCTTGCGGGCGGCGTGCCGCTCGGTTACTGGCTCGCGCGCTCGCGGTCGCGCGCGGTCGCGCTGCTCGGCTTCGTCGTGCAATTGCCGCTCGCGTTGCCGCCGCTCACGAGCGGCGTGCTGCTGCTGTTTCTGGTCGGTCCGTATAGCGGCATCGGCCAGCTATTCGACGGCGCGCTCACCGATTCTTTCACGGGCGTCGTGCTCGCCGAAACCTTCGTGGCCGCGCCCTTTCTGATCGTCGCGGCGCGCTCGGCGTTCACGGCCGTCGATCCCGTCTACGACGACGTGGCCGCCACGCTCGGTCATCACGCCGCAAGCCGCTTTTTCCGCGTCACCTTGCCTATCGCGTGGCCCGCCATTCGCGCGGGACTCGCGCTCGCCTGGCTGCGCGCGTTCGGCGAATTCGGCGCGACGGTGATGGTCGCGTATCACCCGTATTCACTGCCCGTGTACACGTATGTCGTGTTCGGCGGACAAGGCTTGCCCGCGATGATGCCGTTGCTGCTGCCCACGCTCGCCATCGCCATCCTCTGCGCGGCGCTCTCGGTGTATCGCCGCGGCGCGCGCGCTTCGCAAGCCGTGAGCCAGGACAACGGCGACGAACTCGCCGCGCTCACGCCCGCCGCCGCCGTTGCCGAAACCGCCGGCTTGCGGCTCGCTTTCGCGGCGCGGCGGCATCTGGGCGCGTTCACGCTCGACGTCGCCTGGCAGCCGCAAACGCGCCGCCTCGCGATCATCGGGCCTTCCGGCTCGGGCAAGTCGCTGGTGTTGCGCATCGTCGCGGGGCTCGAACCCAACGAAGCCGGCCCGGTCACGCTCGGCACGACCGACCTTGGCGCGCTGCCGCCCGAGCGGCGTCAGATCGGGTATATGCCGCAGGACTACGGTCTTTTTCCGCACATGACGGTCGCGCAGCAACTGGCGTTTCCCGTCGACGCCGACGCCGCGAGCGCGCGTTACTGGCTCGCGCATCTCGGTCTCGACGCGCTCACGCAGCGCTTGCCGCGTCAGCTTTCGTTCGGCCAGCGCCAGCGCGTCGCGCTCGCTCGCGCGCTCACGCGCCACACGCAGTTGCTGCTGTTCGACGAGCCGTTCGCCGCACTCGACACGCCGCGCCGCCGCCGTTTGCAGCAGTCGCTGCGCACGTTGCAACGCGAGATCGGCGCGGTGACGGTGATCGTCACGCACGATCCCGACGAAGCCGCATTGCTCGCCGACGAAGTCCTCGTGATCGAGCATGGCCGCGCGCTCCAGGCGGGCGCAATCGACGAAGTATTCCAGCGCCCCGCCACCTCGCGCGTGGCCGAATTGCTCGGCCTGCACAACGTGGGCGAAGGCACCGTGACCGCCAGCGGCACGATCGAAACGCACGGCGGTTTGCATCTGCCGTGTACGCAGGCGGGACTCGCCGCCGGCGCGCGCGTGATGTGGCGCGTGCAGCCGCGCGCGCTCGTGGCAGCGCCTGCCGGGCATTGGCATGCGCGCATCGGCGGCACGTCGCTGCGTCACGGCGACCGTTACGTGTCGATCGAACTCGAAGGCGAAACGTTCGACATTGCCGCCGACGACTGGCCGGCCGCCAAACCCGGCGACGCGTTGCGCTTCGAAATCGACGCGAGCGGCGTTTCGGCATGGCCTCTAGTTGAGTCCTGAAAAAGCTCACCTTTGGCGATAGCGGCTCGGACAAGCTGGATTGAGGCGCTTCTAAAGGACCGCTTTTTCAAGGGCTTTTTGCGTTCTTCGTTCGCTTGTTGCCTGCCTTTTTTACGCGCAGACTGTGCGTTCCCGAAAAGGCTCACCTTAAGGTCGAGTTCACGCGCGCGAGGCGATGCTTGAGGCAAGCAGCGTACGCGGGAAATGAATCGCATCGAATAAACCTGGGAATCCCAGGAAAATGTTTTAGCGCGCATGTAGCGCTTTTCACGTACCTGGGATTACGAAACAGCGAGCCGCTCTCTCATTTGCGGTGAGGCGCAGGCGGTTTGCGCACGAACCGTTCGCACTCCCGACGCTTGCTCCCGAATTCCCTCACCTTTACGCTTTCGCGCTTTCGCGGGCTCAAATAACGATACGGCTGTGCTCGTCGAACAAGCGCGGCAGCGGTTGCAGGTCGGCGCGCGCGAAGCGCACGAGCGAGAACGCGCGCTTGCCCTGCGGGCTAGCAGGCAAATGCGCAAGCGGAAAAACCAGCGGCGTGCCGCCACGCGCCGCGCCGTCTTCGATCACGACGTTCATCGGTGTCAGAAAGACCCGGCGCATCTCCACGTTCGCATGTTGCGCGGAATTCGACAGCACGTTGCAGATCACGTCGAGTTCATGTTCGAGCGCCTCGCTCTTGAGGCCGAGCGCCGCGAGTTCGCGTTCATTTTCGGCGATCTCCGCGTCCACGCGCGCGACTTCGGCCACGTTCGCATTCGACTCCGCGCCCAGCATCGTGTGCGTGCCCGCGCCGCGACGCGTGAGCAACTGGCGGCGCGTGCGCAGCAGCGCGCGCTCCTGTTCCAGTGCATCGCGACGCGATTCGTCGGCGCTGATCTGCGCGAGCGCTTCGAGCGCGATTTGCTCGACCACGCGTTGCACGATCTGATTGCGCAAATCGGCTTCGCTTTCGCCGCATACGCGCACCTGATGATCGTCGAAACTCAGCGTGGTTTGCGCCACGTCGGTATGCACCTGATCGCCGTGTTGCGCCACCCCGAAGCCGCGCCGCTCGACCATCGCCATGCCGAGCACCGTGTATGCTTCGCGCGCGAGCGGGTGCGCGTCGAACCAGGCGTGCAATTCCGGCGAGCGGCTCATGATGTGAGCGACTTCTTCCGGCGCGGCAAAAAACGCGTGAACGTAGGGGTCGGTCATCCATGTGGCCGCACTCGCCTCGCGCGCGGCGGGCAAGCCGTTCACGATGCCGCTCACGTACTCGATCGAGCGTTCGAGCGCGGGCGCAAGCCGCTCGCGCCATTGCGGCACGAGATTGAGCGTGGGGCTGAGCACGAGCAGCCTGCCGATCAAGGCTTGCAATTGCGGCGATTCGGGGGCGTGCTGCGTGCGAGCGCGCGGCCACAGCTTGTCGAAAAGACTCATTGGAAACTCCATCGCGAATGGGCGACAAAGACGCGTCAATCGACTATATCGCCAAACGTGCGGCAACGCAGCAATACGCTCGCGCGTTACGTGTTCCCGGAAACCCTCACCTTTTTGTTACGTAACGCGCGAGGGATTGGGTCCACACGTAACATGAAGCTGGGTAACAGTGCAGAGGATTTTTATTTTTGATCACGCCGCAACGCGTAGCAGTATCCCGCAAGCCCTCACCTTTCATTTCATAAAAGGCGCTTTTCTCGTGTCGACGGAATTACGTCGGGCTCGCGCAGGCGTCCATCGCCTTGCGTGCCATGCGCTCCCCGCAAAGGCTCACCTTTCCTGCGTTTTCCGCAAAAACGCTCCTGAATTCCCTCACCTTGCCGGCGAAGTCGTTGCATCCGAAAATCATCGAAATTTAGTTCGCATTCCCAATCAATTGCGGTCCGAACGCGGCATCGAAAGATCGTTTCCTACGCAACGATTACGACACGGACTGAAGCCTTGCATTTCGGGCACGTTGCTTGCACAGGCTTCGCGCGTTCGCCGTGCGGCACATCGGGATAAACCCGTCTCCCGTTCCCGCTAAGCGTGAAGGCACAAGCAAACAACACAAAACCGCGCGTTTTTAGACGGTTCGTTCAATTGACAGCGGCTGATGTCATGATCCAATCTTCTGCGCATAATTAAGACATAGAGAGGCAGACACATGTTGGAGAGCATTGTCCGCAGTATGGTGCTGGCCGCCGCGGCGACCCCCTTGCTGGTTGCATGTGGCGGCGGCAACGCCAGTGACCCGGCGCCGATCAATCCCGCGCAATGCTCGGGTTCCACGTGCGCGAATCAAGGTCCGCCTCCCAGCGCTACCGCCGCCACCGCGCTATGCCCATCGGCTGCGGATATCGCCGCCAACACGTATCTTGGCGGCGCGGGCAGCGGCGAAGTCGTGAGCCTCAAGATCGACCCCACGGCCATGACGTACTCGCTCACGTTCCTCACGTCGCCGATCCCGGTGGCCGCAAGCTCCGTGCAGAACACGCGTGCCGGGCTAACGATCACAGGCGCGGTGCAGCACCCGCCCACGGGCGCGCTGCCCACCGCCGCGCAACTTGCGTGTGCGTTCCAGCTTCAGGCCGGCACGGGCACGATCAACGGCAGCACGTACACCACCGCGTACAACGCCAACAATCCGCCCACGGTGTATGTGGGCTTCGGCGTGGCGGGCGGCGGCATTCCGGGCGCAACGGTGAACATCGACGGCGACCCCACCGCCAACTTGTTCTTCAGCGGCCGCCAGGCGCGCACGTTCGACTTTTATCCGTTCATCGGCTTTTCGTCGGTCAGCACGAATATCGCGGATTTGCAGGGCTCTTATAACGCGCTCTCGTATCACATTCTGCCCACGAGCAGCTTCGCGCCCGCCGCCACCGTCACGCAGGAACAGTACGACGCAAGCGGCAATTGCAGCGTACCGAGCGGCGCGACCAACACGAGTTGCGCCACGGCCGCGAACCCCTGGACCGCAAGCGCGAGCGGCAACTACTTCGACTCCGCGAGCGCTCCGCATATCGAAACGCCCACGCCGTTCCTCGCCGGCGCGCTGGCCAACCGCAGCGCGGGCAAAGCGCATCTCATCATCGGCAAGCTCAACGGCGCGACGGTGCCGGTGGTCGTGCGCACGGGCTACGTGAACGAGAACCTGACGTCGCTCGCCGTGGACGACGAATCGGGCATCGCGCTGCTCGCCCCCGCCACGAAGCTGGCTTCGGGCGCGTTCGACGGCAGCTACATCGGCGCCGATTCCAATTTCAACTACACGGCCACGCTCATCAACGGCCAGCAAGGCGGCTTCCTCAAGCCGTCGACGATGGTCACGCAGAGCCAGTTCTCGCTCGATTACACGCAAACGCATCCGGGCCTGATCGGCGTGACCGACGCGCAGGGCAATGCGGGCAACGTGATCGCCGTGGGCGGCCTCTACGGCATCTTCATCAACGGCGAGGAAAACGGCGGCGTGGTCTCCACCTCGGCCAACAGCGCCACGCCCAACCAGCCGTACTTCGGTGTTGAAGCGCTGATCCAGCCTCAGTGACGCAAACCGCGGTCGCGACGCCTCAGCGCGTCGCGATCGCCAGTATTTCGCACTACGAATCAAAACCGTGAAGGTCGCGCGGGCCGCGCTGCTCGCGCGCGCCTGCTCACAACAATACTCTGGAGACGCGGTATGAAATGGAAGCTTTTTGCGGCGCTCTCGGTCGCCGTTGCAACGGCCGGCGCATTGAGCGCATGCGGCGGCGGAGGCGGCAGCAGCCCGCCGCTCGTCGAAACCGCGCTGTGCCCCACCTCGCTCGATTACAACACCGTGTACACCGGCGGCGGCGGCGACGGCGAACTCGTGAAATTGCAACTCGACACCGCGAAGAAGACGTGGCAGATCACCTACGTCGAATCGCCGATTCCGCAAACCACGGGCACGGTCACGCCCACGCGCAAAGGACAGGTGGCCAGCGGCACGCTCACGCAGGAAACCGGGCTGCCCACTGCCAAGCTCAATCAGTGCGCGTTCCAGCTCAACGGCGCGAGCCTCGATCCGGCGCGGCCGGCGCGCGTGTTCATCGGCGAAGGCGTGGCGGGCGGCACGATTCCCGGCGCGGAAATCCAGTTCGCGGGCTCGGGCGGCATCGGCGTGGTGCCCGACACCAAGTTCCCGTACTACCCATTCATCGGCTTCTCGTCGATCGAAACGAACATCGCGAACGTGGCGGGCACGTGGAATCAGCTCGGCTATCACCAGGTGCCGTCGCAGAACTTCCTGCCAACCGCCGTCGACGCGAAGATCACCATCAACGCCGACGGCACGTGGAGCGAATGCGACAACACCGGCGTGAATGCGGGCAAATGCCAGCAGCCGGGCACCAACCTCGTGCAGTCGGCGGACGGCAGCGGCGCGTTCGAAACCGATCACTTCCAGGGGCAGGTCAAGCCGACGCTCGTCACCACGCAGCCGGCCGCGAAGGGCTTCATGATCGTCGGCAAGCTGCGCAACCAGCTCGTGCCCGTGCTGATTCGCACCGGCGTGGCGTATCCCACGATCGGCGTCGATCCGCAAAGCGGCGCAACGGGTCCGGTCGCCGACGACGAATCGGGCATTTCCGTTCTCGCGCCGCAAACGGCCGTGGCGCAGGGCTCGCAGGACGGCGAATACATCAGCGTGGACAGTCAGTTCGACTATCGCACGCTCGCGCTGACCGGCGCGCAAGCCACGCTGCTCGATCCGTTCAACGCCTCGCAGGCCGCACTCGCGACGGCGCTCGATCTCAACTTCGCGCAGGCGGTGCCCGGCATCGTCACGACCACGCACGTCGGTGCGTCGACCGGCAGCACACCCACCGGCAAGATGATGTTCACGGGCGGCGTGTTCGGCTTCCTCGACATGACGACGCCTTCGGCGCCGTACTTCACCGCCGGCGCATTCGTGCAGTAAGCATAACTAACTAACACGGTGGCGGCGTCTTTCGAGGCGTCCGCGACGAGGTGAGCCGCTCCCGGCCGTCGCGCGGCAAGGCAAGCGTGACGGCGGGGCAGCAAGGCGCGCAACGAAGCGCACGAACGAGGCACACCCGCATCTGGGAGGACATCATGAGACGCATAGCAGTGGCGGCGCTGGCCGCCGGGCTGTCGATGAGCGCGCACGCACAGCACGCCGGCGACAACGTGGTTGCATTGGGCTGGTTTCACGTCATGCCGCAGGATTCGAGCACGCCGCTCACCACGCACGTCGCGCCGGTGCCGATCAACACGCCGCTGCGGCTGCCCAATTCGTTTACTTCGGCCGGCACGGGGCTTTCCACGTCGAACGCGGACACGGCGGGCCTCGTCATCAGCCATTTCTTCACGGACCATATCGCCGTGACGTCGGTGGCGGGCGTGCCGCCGACCTTCAAGCTCTACGGTCGCGGCACGATTCGCCCGCCCGGCCCCGCGGGCGCGCTCGGCAATCAGGATCTGGGCGATCCGGCGACCAATCCCCTCGTCAAGAGCGTGCGGCAGTGGAGTCCGGCCGTGATCTTTCAGTACTATTTCCGCGACGCCGACGCGAAGTTCCGCCCGTTCGTGGGTATCGGCGTGTCATATAACTGGTTTTCGGACATTCAGCTCAACCCGAACTTCGTGAAGGCCACGCAGGACGATCTGGGCGCGGTGCTCGCGGCGGGCGCGGGCAAGCCTGGGCAAACGCAGATCAGCGCGAAGGCGTCGTCGTCGTGGCAGCCGGTGTTCAACCTCGGCGCGACCTACAACATCACGTCGCATCTCGGCCTCGTGGCGTCGCTCACGTACATTCCGCTGAAAACCACGTCTTCGGTGATCGTGAAGGCCGCCGACGGCAGCGAGCTTGGCGTGAGCAAGGCCGATCTCAAGGCCGATCCTCTCATCACGTTCCTGGCGCTGTCTTACCGGTTCTGAGGCGCGCCGTGGCCGCGCGCAACGACGCGGCGCGCGGGCGCGCCCGCAAGCGCACGGTCGTGCGAAGGCGCGCGCTCGCGCCTTTCCCGCCGCTCGCGCTAGAATCGCTGCATGCCGAAATCGCCCAAATCCGCAGCCGGCGCCGCCGTGAACGACACGGCGCCCGTGAGCGAATACACCGTCGACGAACTCGCCCGCGTGGCGAACACGACGGTGCGCAACGTGCGCGCGTACCAGGACCGCGATCTGTTGATGGCGCCCGAGAAACGCGGGCGCGTGGGCATTTACAACGACTCGCACGTCGCGCGGCTCAAGCTCATCAATCACCTGCTCGCGCGCGGCTACACGCTCGCCAACATTCAGGATCTCATCAAGGCGATCGACGACGGTGGCGATCTGCGTTCGATTCTCGGGCTCGAAAACGCCATTGGCGGGCCGTGGACGCACGCGCGGCCCAAGACATATTCGCTGCCGCAACTGATCAAGCTGTTTGGGCCGCAAGCGCCCAGCAGTCTCGTGCGTCTCGCCGAATTCGGGCTGCTCGAGCGCCAGGGCCTGTCGTTCGTGACGCGCAATCCCGCCATGCTCGATGCGGCCGCCGCAACGGTGCGCGAAGGCATTCCCGCGCGCGAACTGCTGGACGTGCTGGAAGAAACGCGCCCGCATTTCGACGCCATTGCGCGCGTGCTCGTGGCGATGGTGGTGCGTCACCTCGACCGCTACGATCAGGGCGCGCTGCCGCCGGCCACCGACATGCCCGCCCTCGTGGACGCGATCTGGCGCTTGCGGCCGCTTTCCACGGTGTTCGTCGAGCACGAGATCGTGCGGGCGCTCGAAGCGCAATCGAGCGATTACCTAGGCGGCCGCGTGGCGACGATTCTCGACCAGACGCTCAGAACGCGCGCCAACGCCGCGGCTTCAGCGACGGCTCCTCCGGCGACAACGCCCGCGCGTCCCGCACGTCCCAGTCGCGCGACCGCGCAATCCGCTCAATCCGCGCCGCGCAAAAGCCCGGCGCGCGCCACCGCGCCAACCGCCAAAGCCACCGCGCGGCCCGCCAAGAAAACCACGCTCAAGAAGCGCTGATTCTTCGCTCCCTCGCCTTTCCGCGCGCGCATAGGTTGCGCGCGCAGGCGCCGCCGCACGCCGCTTTCAGGCATACGCACCCCTTTATTCGCCTTAGACGATTTGCGATTAGAACGCTTCGTCTAGCCGCTTGCGAAATGGCGTATCACGAACTATCTTTACATCCATCAATGTCACAGTAAAAGATGGTTAAACGGAGACGTCACGCATGAACGCACCTGCCGGCCTACCGGATTCAGTCGGCATCGCCATCATCGGCACCGGTTTTGCCGGTCTGGGCATGGCAATCCGGTTGCTGCAAAGCGGCAACGAGGACTTCGCGGTGTTCGAGAAGGCCGATTCGCCCGGCGGCACGTGGCGCGACAACCATTACCCCGGTTGCGCGTGCGATGTGCAGTCGCATGTTTATTCGTTCTCCTTCGCGCCCAATGCACGCTGGACGCGCATGTTCGCGCCGCAGCCCGAGATTCGCGCTTATCTCGATCGTTGCGTCGACACATACCGTCTCTCGCCGTGGCTCAATTTTGGCCACGAACTCACGAACGCGACCTGGGACGAGCGCGCGCACTGCTGGCGTCTGCGCTTCGCGAACGGCAAGCGTCTCAGCGCGCGCGTGCTGATCTCGGCGATGGGCGGCCTGTCGCGGCCCGCGCTGCCGAACATCGCCGGACTCGGCACCTTCGAAGGCAAAGCGTTTCACTCGCAGCACTGGGACCATGCGTATGCGCTCGAAGGCAAGCGCGTGGCCGTGATCGGCACGGGCGCGAGTGCGATTCAGTTCGTGCCGCAAATCGCGCCGCGCGCAGCGAAGCTCACGCTGTTCCAGCGCACGCCGCCGTGGATCATGCCCAAGCCCGATCGCGCGCTTACGCCGTTCGAGCAATGGATGTTTCGCACGCTGCCGTTCACGCAAAAGCTCGCGCGAACGGGGCTGTACTGGATGCTGGAATCGCGCGTGCTCGGCTTCGCGGTGCATCCCGGGTTGATGAAGCATGTGCAGAAGCTGGCGCTGCGTCACATTCGCCGTCAAATTGCCGATCCCGCCTTGCGCAAGACCGTCACGCCCGACTACACGATCGGCTGCAAGCGCGTGCTGATTTCGAACGACTACTACCCGGCGCTCTCGCGCGACAACGTGCGCGTGGAGACGAACGCCATCGAACGCGTCGACCGCAGCGGCGTCATCACCGCCGACGGCACGCATCACGAAGTGGATTGCCTGATCTACGGCACCGGGTTTCAGGTGGCCGATCCCTTCGCGCCGGACACGATCGTCGGGCGCGGCGGCATGGATATCGTCGATACGTGGCGCAACGGCGCGCATGCCTACCTCGGCACGAGCCTGCCTGGTTATCCTAACTTTTTCATGCTGGTGGGGCCGAATACCGGCCTGGGCCATAACTCGATGGTATTCATGATCGAGTCGCAGATCGAATATGTCCTGGGCGCGCTCGCGGCCATGAAAGCCGACAAGGCCGATTCGATCGAAGTGCGCCCGCAGGTCGAAGCGCGCTACAACGAACGCATTCAGCAAAAGCTGGGCCGTGCGGTCTGGTCGGTGGGCGGATGCAAGAGCTGGTACATCGACCCGCGAAACGGCAAGAACACGACCTTGTGGCCGGGCTTTACCTGGCGTTTTCGCCGTGCCACCGCGCGCTTTTCCATCGCCGATTACCAGGTGTTTCGCGCACCCCATGCCGGCGAGACCGAGCCGGCATTCGCAGTGGCAGCGCAATCCACCGAAGCCGCCTGAATGCAGCTTACGCACGCACCCTACCGACGCACACGGAGCCGCCCCATGAAACGATTCGACAACAAGGTTGCCGCCATCACCGGAGCCGGTTCCGGCATGGGCCGCGCGCTCGCGCTCCAGCTCGCCGCCTCCGGTTGCCATCTTTCGCTCGCGGACCGCAATGCGCCCGCGCTCGAAGAAACGGCACGTATCGTCGGCACGCTTTCGCCCGCGGTGCGCGTAAGCACGTGCGTGCTGGACGTGAGCGACCGCGAGGCCGTGTTCGCATGGGCCGCGCAAACCGTCGCCGAGCATGGCGGCGTGAATCTTGTGTTCAACAACGCGGGCGTGGCGCTTTCCAGCACGATCGAAGGCATGTCGTACAGCGATCTCGAATGGATCGTGAACATCAACTTCTGGGGCGTCGTACACGGCACGAAGGCGTTCTTGCCGCATCTGAAAGCCGCGCGCGACGGCCATATCGTCAATACGTCCAGCGTATTCGGATTGTTCGCACAACCAGGCATGAGCGGCTACAACGCCACCAAATACGCCGTGCGCGGTTTCACCGAATCGCTGCGCCAGGAACTCGACATGATGCGCTGCGGCGTTTCGGCAACCTGCGTGCATCCGGGCGGTATCCGCACGAACATCGCGCAGTCTAGCCGCGTCGCGCAAAACATGGTCGGCTTCATGGTGGAAAGCGAGCAGCAAGGCAAGGACGACTTCGAGAAGTTTTTCATCACGAGCGCCGACGACGCCGCACGCGCCATTCTCAACGGCGTAAAGCGCAACGCCCGGCGCGTGCTGATCGGCCGCGACGCGCGCGCCGCCGACTGGCTCGCGCGCACGCTGCCCGCCGCCTACCAGGCGCTCGTCGTCATGAGCGCGCGGCGCGAGGCCGCCAAGGCTCGCCAACGCGCCACGCGCGCGGCCACGCCGTAACCGCATAACCAGGCAGGCGAACTACGCAGGCGCAAAACAGGGAGCAACATCATGATGCCGATCCGACGCGACATCCGCTTCGCGTTACCGCCCGAACGGGCTTGCGACTGGCACGTCGAAGGCGTGCCGGTCACTCACTTCTTCAACGCGCTTTCGCTGCTGTTTCCGGCGGGCGAGCGCTTTTTCATGGACTCGGTGCGCCACTATCGCGACCGCATCGAGAACCCAGAACTCAAGCGCCAGGTAATGGGCTTCATCGGCCAGGAAGCCATGCATACGCGCGAGCACGTCGAATACAACGATCTGCTGCAAGCCTCCGGCTTGCCCGCGCACAAGCTCGACAAGCGGCTTTGGGCAATCCTCAACTTCGCACGCAAGGTCTTGCCGCCTTCGCTGCAACTCGCGCAAACCGTCGCGCTCGAACACTACACGGCCATGCTCGCCGACTTGCTGCTCGACGAATCGAGCCCGCGCATCGAAGGCTCCGTGGACGGCTACAAGCAGATGTGGCTTTGGCACGCGCTCGAGGAAACCGAGCATAAATCGGTATCCTTCGACGTGTGGAATGTCGTGATCGAGCCTGGCGTGAAGCGTTATTTGATGCGCACCGGTACGATGCTCGTCACCACGGCGCTGTTTTGGCTCATCGTGTTCGACTATCACTGTGCGTTGCTGCGCGCGCATCGGCGCGGCCGCGGCAAGGTACGAGGCATGGGGAAGCTCGTGAAATTTCTCTACGGCCCGCGTCATGGCGTGTTTCCCGGCATCGCGCTCGAATGGCTGCGCTTTTTCAAGCCCGGCTTCCATCCGTGGGATCACGACAATCGACGTCATCTCGCGCGCATCGACCCGCTCGTCGAACAGATCGACGCGACCAATGCCGAATATGCCGCGCAGGCCGCACCGCGCCGCGTGCCGTTGCATGCGGCGGCCACGCCGCGCGCCGTATGAGCGCCGCGATGCACGACGCGTATGAAACCGTGTTCGTGCAGTCCGGCGACGTGCGCCTCGCGGCGTATGTCAGCGGCCCCGCCGACGCGCCGCGCGTCATCCTCGTGCATGGCTATCCCGACTCGGCGCGCGTGTGGCAAGCGTTGCGCGCCGAACTCGACACGCGCTATCGCGTGGTGGCCTACGACGTTCGCGGCATGGGCGCTTCGCAGGCGCCCGATTGCGGTCGTGCGGGTTATGCGCTCGCCCATCTCGAACGCGACTTGATGGCGGTTGCCAACGCGACTTGCGGCGCGCAGCCTTTTCATCTGCTTGCGCACGACTGGGGCTCGATTCAAAGCTGGGAAGCCGTGACCGACCCCGCGTTCGAATCGCGCATTATTTCGTACACCTCCCTATCTGGGCCTTGCCTCGATCATGTGTTCAGCAAGCCGCGCAACGTCAGTCAGTTGCTGAAGTCGTGGTACATCGGCTTTTTTCACCTGCCGCTGTTGCCCGAACTCGTGTGGCAACTCGGCGGCGCGAAACTGTGGCCGTGGTGGGTGCGCAGAACGGAGCGCGTGCGTCTCGAACGCGATCCTCAGCAACTGCGCAACGCCATCAACGGATTACAGCTTTATCGCACGAATTTTCGCGCCTGTGCGCAGAGTCCGCGCGAGCGCAGTACGCGCGTTCCGGTGCAATTCATCGTGCCGCGCTTCGACCGCTACGTCACGCCCGCCATGTCGGAAGGTCTCGAACGCTGGCTTGGCGCCTATGAAAGCGAGGTCATCGCCGCGCCGCATTGGGCCGTGGTTAGCGAAGCGCCGCAAATCGCCGCGCGTTTCATGCGTTTCGCCGAACGTTGCGCGCAACGGGGCCTGCGCAACGAATCTTCCCTGCACACCGAGGTGAGTCCGTGAATCCACTCGTTCTGGCAGTCGTGAGTGCCGCTGCGGTTGTCTTGGTGGCCGTGTTGGTTATCGTGGCGCTCGCCCTGTTCACGAAACGCGCCGCACGCGCGATCGAAGCGTCCGTGCCGATGGATGGCAAGCTTGTCGATATCGACGGCGACCGCATTCATTACGTCGAATACGGCAGCGGGCCGCCCGTCGTGTTCGTACACGGCTTGAGCGGACAAATGCGCAATTTCGCGTGGCTGCCGATCGCTACGCTCGCGCGCGAATATCGCGTGATTCTCATCGACCGTCCCGGCTCCGGTTATTCGATACGTGGCGCGCAATCGCAGGCGAATATCCGGGCGCAGGCAAAAACGGTGGCGCGCTTTATCGAAACGCTGCAACTCGAAGCGCCCGTGCTGGTGGGGCACTCGCTCGGCGGCGCGATTGCGTTGGCCGTGGCGCTCGATCATGCGCGCACCGTTGAGCGCGTCGCGCTCATTGCGCCGCTCACGCACGTGCAAACCGACGTGCCGGCGGCATTTCGCGCGCTCGTGTTGCGCTCGAAGGCGGTGCGCCGCTTTGTTTCGAACACGTTCGCCACGCCCATCGGGCTAGCGACAAGTGCGGCCGTGCTCAAACAGGTGTTCGCGCCCGAGGCCGTGCCCGAGGACTTCCCCACGCGCGGCGGCGGCCTGTTGAGCTTGCGCCCGAGCGGTTTCTACAACGCGTCCGCCGATCTCGTGGCGATAGAAGACGCCGACGATCTCGCGCAGATGGAACAACGCTACGGACAACTGACGATTCCTGTCGACACTCTGTTCGGCAGCGAAGACGCCGTGCTGAATTGGCGGCGTCATGGCGATGCCTTGCGCAGAAAGTCCGAGCTGGTCACGCTCAAGGTCGTGCGCGGCGGGCACATGTTGCCCGTTACCGCGCCAGGCACGACGTTCGACTGGCTGCTTTCCGCGATCTCCGGCACGTCGCACGCGAGCAGTGCGCGCGAAATTCGCGTCGATCAACCCGTGAGCGAAGCGCCGTTGCGCGGCGTGCCGGGCGGCGCCAGAGCGTCTGCTCGATACTGAAGCGGGCAATCGCGGCGTTGCGCTGCTATCGTCGATAGAACCGCGCAACAGCGGCACTCGACACGTCAGGAGACGCAGACGAATGTCGGCAAGATTTTGCGGCGCGCGTTGCGCGACGAAGAAATGGCGAGGCTCAGGCCAGGCTCAAGCCGCGCGAGTATTCATAAGGGAGACCATCATGAAAGCCCCGGCAACACGACATCTGATTGCATGCGCGGTCGTTGCGTTCGCAACCCTATCGGCGTTCGCGCAGGACGAAACGCCCGCTGCCGATGCGGAATCGACCGCGCACGCGTCGGCCATGACCTCTGCCGCCGACGTCGCGAAGCTCGGCCCCGAACAGCAGGTGAAATGGCTGCAACGCGCGCAAAAGAGCGGCGCGCTCGTGAAGATGGACGATGCGCAACTCACCGCATTATTCACGGCGCTCGATCCCGTGGTGGTGCCCACGCTCATCAAGCTCGGGCCTTCGGGATATCCGTCGTATGAATTCACGCTTTCGCGTTGGGAACGGCTCAACGGCAAATGGCCCGGCAAGCCCGCGCATATGCTCGTGAAACTGGAGCACGACCCGTTGCGCATCTACGCGAAATGGCTGCCCGACGGCGATCACTCGGGCGAAGAAGTGATTTACGACGCGTCCAAACGCAGCGACGAAATGTACGGCCACCTGGGCGGCCTGCTCGGCGTCATGCCGATGTGGACCGCGCTCGACGGCACGCTCGCGCGCTCGCAATCGAATCACAAGATCACGGACCTGGGCACGGAGTTTATCGTGAGCCAGTTCATCACCGACGCGAAGAAGTACGTGGCGGCGGGCACCGACTACAAACCGCAAGTGGAAGTGAAAACGATCAGCGGCGTGCGCGTGGTGGCGCTCACGTATGTATCGCCGAGCGGCAAGCCGCAGTTCTACGCGAAGAAGCAAACGCTCGGTCTCGACTTGCGGCACCCGTATTTCCGCACTGTCGAAGCCTATGACGACGACGGCGAAATCTTCGAGAAGATCGTGATCGACAGCATCACGCCGAAGCAATTCGACGACGAAGCCTTCGATCCGAAAAACCCCGGCTACAAGTTCTAACGCGTTTGCGCAGGCAAAGGTGAGGGTTTCCGGGAAGGTGCGTTCATTGCGCAGTCAAGTTTCACCCCGACCGCGCCTCCTGGAACGTCTCACCTTATCGGCATGGGCGGTGAGACAACGATGCTTCGGTGAACTCACCGCCTCGCGGTTCAGCGATAGCGTTGCAGTTCGGGATCGGTGATCGGTTGCGCGGGCAGGTTCAGCATGCCGGGCAATTGACTCAGTTTCGGCAAGCCGCTGATATCGGCCCAACGTCCGCCCGAGCCGCGATAAATCAGCGTGGGCGTGCCGTCGAAACCCAGATCCTGAAACAGTTGCGCGTTGGCGTTCAAACGCGTTTGATCGTTGAACGAAATGTTTGCGAGCGGCGCAATGCCGCCCGATTCGTCCTTCTCCGAATAGTGCGTTTCGAGCTGCTTGAGCAGCGCGGCGCCGTCCTTCGCTTCGAGCAGCGCGGCCGCTTTACCCGGCGAATCGGGCTTCAAAAAGCCCATCGGAATCCAATGCACCTGCAAACCCGCAGCTTCATACGGTTGCAGCGCTTTCCACACCAGGTGGCAATAAATGCAGTTAGGGTCCATGAAGACATAAAGCGTCGACTTGACGTTCGCGCCGCTCGCGCCTTCCACAATCGCACTTGCACCTTGAAAACGCGTGGCGGCGGTGGCGGGCAGCCACGAAGGCTCGGGACCGTCGGCAGCCATCGCCGAAACCGTCATCGACACCGCAGCAGCGGCGATCAAGGTGCGTATCAACGTCTTCATGCTTTTCCTTTGACTTGCAGCGAGCGCGACGTGACGCGCGCTAGAACGCGAAGCCCAGTATGTTAGGGCCAGGGCGTGACGCGTTGCTGGCGTGAACATGGCGCGCATGACAGGTTCGCGCCTGCACGCGTTGATCGCGTTTGTTCGCGCTGATCACGTGGGATCGGATCGATCGCGCCGACGCGGCGTCAATCGCAAAGGTGAGAGTTTGCGGGAATGGTTCGTTCAGAACCTGAACCGTAACTGGAAGCCGATGGTAAACGGCAGGTCGTCGGAAGGAATCGGCGGCACGACGATGAAATTGATGCCCACGCGCTTGTACGCGACCATCACGAGCGGCGCGGCCACTGGCCCGATCGTGTGATTGCGCCCGAGGCCCCAGTCGCCGTAGTTGTAGCCGGTGATGATGCCGCCCATTGCCGCGAGCCGCACGAAGCCCCAATGCAAGAACTCCGGCGCCCACACGCCGCCCGCGTACCACGACGGCCGACGCAGCGAATTGCGGAAGCCGCCGCCCGTTACGGCCCATTGATCGTTGATCCAGCACTCGACGCCGAGACCCGGATTGAACTGCTCGAAATCTTTGTCGGGGTTGATGTGATACGACGCCACCATCGCGTCGAGCCACACGCCCGAGGCGCACCAGTCCGCCGCGCGCGCCGGCTGCGCGGCGCCCAAGGCCAGCAACGAAGCAAGCAGTGATGCCGCCGCCCAGCCCCGTGTTCTTTTTCGTGCCTGATTTTTCGGCCTGGATACGACCGCCGTTGCCGCGCCGCCTTGCTTCTGCCAAAACCGCATGGGCTCTCCGTCCGTTCTTGCGCCGGGCCGCGCGGGCCCGTTGTTGTTGTCGGGGTACTGGTACAGGTGAAGCGCAAACTGTACCGCAACCCGATGCGGACGCAATGGAAGCGGTGCTCGGAATGAGCGCTCGTTCGCACCATCGCGCGCCGCCGCCATGATGCCAGCGGCGTGAGTCGGCGCGATGAACGTGCGGGCGCGACCGTGCCCGGAACCGCGGCTTAAAGACCGAGATCGCTGAGGCTCGCGTGATCGTCGGGGCGGCGGCCGAGCGGCCAGTGATAAAGACGGTCGGCTTCGCGAATCGGCAGATCGTTGATGCACGCGAAACGGCGCGCCATCAAGCCGTTTTCGTCGAATTCCCAGTTCTCGTTGCCGTACGAGCGAAACCAGTTGCCCGAATCGTCATGCCATTCATAGGCAAAGCGCACCGCAATGCGGTTGTCCGTGTATGCCCACAGTTCCTTGATCAAGCGGTAATCGAGTTCGCGCGCCCACTTGCGCGCGAGAAAGCCGACGATCGCCTCGCGGCCCGTCACGAATTCCGCACGATTGCGCCACACGCTTTGCGGCGTATAAGCGAGCGCCACGCGTTGCGGGTCGCGCGTGTTCCAGCCGTCTTCGGCGGCACGCACTTTCTGAATCGCGGTTTCGCGCGTGAACGGGGGCAACGGCGGACGCACTTCGGTCGAATCACTCATGGTCTTTCTCCTTGCGTTGGACGACGCGCCGGGCTGGCGCATTCCGGTTTGAGTCTTGCGGCGCGAGCGCCTCGAGCAGATGACGGCCTGCCGTGCGCGCGTCGAGCGCCGCGTCGGCTTCACCGCTCACGAGCGCCACGCCAATGGCGCCGTCGATCAGGATGAGCCACTGGCGTGCGAGGCGCGCGGCCACGCGAGGGTCGGCGCCCACGGCGGCGGCCCAGGCATCGCTTTGTTCGCGCACGAATTCGAGCAAACGTTCCTTGTGAAAACGCGCGACCTTGCGAATGGGATCGTCGGGCGAAGCGATCTCGCCCGCCGCGTTGAGAAACGCGCAGCCGTGAAAGCCATCCGACACGAACCATTCGCGCAGCACGTCGAACATGGCGAGCAGGCGCGTATGCGGCGTGCGCCCACGCGCCAGGGTGCCGGCGACGAACCAGCGCATCCAGCGTTCGTCGCGGCGTTCGAGCGCGGCGGCCACGAGCGCGTCTTTCGATTCGAAGTACGTATAAAAGCTCTTGCGCGCGGCACCCGCGGCACGCACGATGGCGTCGACGCCCGTGGCGTGGATGCCGCCCGCGTAAATCAGCGCTTCGGCGGCTTCGAGCAAACGCTCTCGCACATCGGCTTGCGGCGCGGTGGAATCGGCGGTTTCGGGCGGGGTCATCGGTTTCTCTTTGCGGTCGTGCCTGGCAACTTTGGGAGAATGATCGTTCTCCATGCGCGCAGAGTAGAACGATCATTCTCCCGCGTCAAGCGTTTTTCTCGCGGGCGTGCGATGCGGGGAAAATGTCGATCGAGCGGGAAGAAAGCGGGCGCGCCGCCCGTTATGATTTGATAGCGGCGTTGCCGCGCGCGATTGGAGAGCAATGATGAAGCAACAGCGACAACGATTCACGTCATTCGCATTCGCGAAGCGCCGCGCGTTGTGCATGGCGATCTGCGCGGCCAGTCTCGCCGCCTGCACGCCGTTGCGCGTGGTCACGCACAGCGTGAGCCGCACCGAAGCCGACGTGCCGCCGGGACATTACGTGATGGATGCGCACCACTGGAGCGTGACTTTCGACGTCGATCACTTTCACTATTCGCGCTTCGTCATGCGCTTCGATCGCGCGCAGGCGCAACTCGACTGGCGCGCGGGCGGACTCGATTCAGCTTCGGTGGACGCGACTATCGACGCAACCAGCCTCGACACCAATGTGAGCGCGCTCGACTCGATGGTCAAAGGCACGCAGATGCTCGACGCGGCGCGCTATCCGCAGATCCGCTTCACGAGCACGCATTTCGAGCGCACCGGCGAAGCGCGCGGCACACTCACGGGCAACCTGACGATACGCGGCGTGACGCAGCCGGTCACGCTGGACGTCACGCTCAACGGCTACGCGCCGAATCCGCTCACGAAGCAACCGACTATCGGCTTCTCGGCGAGCGGTCATTTCAGCCGCGCGAAGTTCGGCTTGTCGACGTGGTATCCCGCCGTGGGCGACGATATCGACGTGCGTATTCAGGCCGAATTCGCGCAGCCCGCGCCGGGCGAAACGGCGCCGAAGTCGTAGTGGAAAATCAGGCGGCCCAGTCGAGAATGACCTTGCCGCTTTCGCCGGAAAGCATCGCCGCAAAGCCTTTTTCGTAATCGTCCACGTTGAAGCGGTGCGTGATAATCGGCGAAAGATCGAGGCCGCTTTGCAGCATCGCGACCATCTTGTACCAGGTCTCGAACATCTCGCGGCCATAAATGCCCTTGATTTCGAGTCCCTTGAAAATAACCTGATTCCAGTCGATCGCGGTTTGCGCAGGCGGAATGCCGAGCAACGCGACCTTGCCGCCGTGATTCATCGACTCGAGCAGCGCCGTGAATGCGCTCGGCACGCCCGACATTTCCAGGCCCACGTCAAAGCCTTCGGCCATGTGCAATTCCTGCATCACCTCGCGCAGCGATTCGCGCGCGACGTTCACGGCGCGCGTCGCGCCCATCTTGCGCGCGAGTTCCAGGCGGTAATCGTTGACGTCGGTGATGACGACGTTGCGCGCGCCCACGTGCTTCGCAATGGCCACGGCCATGATGCCGATCGGCCCCGCACCGGTAATCAGCACGTCTTCGCCCACGAGATTGAACGAGAGCGCCGTATGCGTGGCGTTGCCGAAAGGATCGAAGATCGCGGCCAGATCGTCGCTGATTTCAGGCGGAATCTTGAACGCGTTGAAGGCCGGAATCACGAGATATTCGGCAAACGCGCCTTCGCGATTCACGCCCACGCCCGTCGTATTGCGGCAAAGGTGGCGCCGCCCTGCGCGGCAGTTGCGACAAAAACCGCAGGTGATATGCCCTTCGCCCGACACGCGGTCGCCAATTTCGAAGCCGCGCACTTCCTGGCCCATTTCGACGATTTCGCCCACGTATTCGTGGCCTACGTGCATGGGAACGGGAATCGTTTTTTGCGCCCAGTCGTCCCACTTCCAGATGTGAATGTCGGTGCCGCAAATCGCGGTCTTGCGGATCTTGATCATCACGTCGTTGTGACCGACTTCGGGCTTCTTCACGCGCGTGAGCGTGAGCCCGGGACCGCGTTCGAGTTTGGCGAGTGCCTTCATTATTTCGGATTCCCTATCAAATCACGCCGAGCTGCTTGCCCACGCGCGCGAACGCGTCCACCGCGCGCGCGATCTGTTCGGGCGTGTGCGCAGCGCTCATTTGCGTGCGAATGCGCGCGCGGCCCTTCGGCACGACGGGATACGAAAAGCCGATCACGTACACGCCTTCGTGCAACAACGCATCGGCCATCTTCGATGCAACTTGCGCGTCGCCGAGCATGACCGGAATGATCGGATGTTCGCCGGGCACGAGCGTGAAGCCGAGCGCACTCATGTCGCGGCGAAATTGCGCGCCGTTCTCACGCACGCGGCGGCGCAGTTGCGCGCCTTCGTCGCTCGCGATCAGTTCGAGCACGGCCAGCGAGGCGGCCGCGATGCTCGGCGTGAGCGTGTTCGAAAACAGATACGGGCGCGAGCGCTGGCGCAGCAATTCGACCACTTCCTTTTTCGCCGCGACATAGCCGCCCGACGCGCCGCCGAGCGCCTTGCCGAGCGTGCCCGTCACGATGTCGACGCGCTGCGCGACGCCGCAATGTTCAGGCGTGCCGCGGCCGTTTTCGCCGATGAAACCCACGGCGTGCGAGTCGTCGACCATCACGAGCGCGTCGTAGCGGTCGGCGAGATCGCAAATGCCTTTGAGGTCGGCGATGATGCCGTCCATCGAGAACACGCCGTCCGTCGCAATCAGCTTGTAGCGGGCGCCCGCTGCATCGGCTTCGCGCAGTTTCGCTTCGAGATCGGCGAGATCGTTGTTCTTGTAGCGATAGCGGCGCGCCTTCGAAAGCCGCACGCCGTCGATGATGCTCGCGTGATTGAGTTCGTCGCTGATGATGGCGTCCTCGTCGCCGAGCAGCGTTTCAAACAGACCGCCGTTGGCGTCGAAACAACTCGAATAGAGAATGCAATCCTCGGTTTGCAGAAACGCGGAAAGCGCGCTTTCGAGCTGCTTGTGTACGGTTTGCGTGCCGCAGATGAAACGCACCGACGCCATGCCGAAGCCGTCGCGATCGAGCCCGTCTTTCGCGGCGGCAACAAGGCGCGCGTCGTTGGCGAGACCGAGGTAGTTGTTGGCGCAGAAGTTGAGCACGTCGCTGCCGTTCGCGAGCCGGATGCCGGCGGATTGCGGCGTGGCGATCACGCGCTCGTGCTTGTAGAAGCCATCGGCGCGAATCTGGTCGAGCGTGGCGCGCAGATGATCGATGTACGGGGTAGGCATGAATCGGGCTCCTGACAGGGAGGGCCGCGGCTGCTATAGTCGCCGTCAGCCTTGAGCGAACATTTTCTTTATTTCGAACCTGTGTTCGATATGTCGAACGAACTCTAAACGATGAGGCCGTGAATGGCAAGCACTCGCAAACCGCGCGCTGCGTTGGCGGCAACGCATTCCGACACGCCGGTCGCGGCAACGGCCGTGCCGCCGCGCGTCGGCGAGCAGATTCAGCGTCTGCGCGCCGAACGCAAAATGACGCTGGACGATCTTTCGCGCGCGGCGGGCGTCTCGAAATCAATGCTATCGGAAATCGAGCGGGACAAAGCGAACCCGACCATCGCCGTGGCGTGGCGGCTGACCAACGCGCTGGGCGTGAAACTCGACTCGTTGTTCGCCGCGCCCAAGGCGCCCGAAGCGATTGCCGTGGCCGGGCCGCACGATATTCCGACGCTTCATGGGCAGGACGGGGGTTATCAACTGCGTGTTTGGGGTCCCATTGATCTCGCCGGCAGTTTCGAGTGGTACGAACTGACGCTGAAACCCGGCGGCGCGCTGGTGTCGAACGCGCACGAGCCGGGCACGCGCGAACATTTGACCGTGCTGCAAGGCAGCCTGGAAGTGGAGGCGGGCGGCGCGACGCAGCGCGTCCGGGCCGCCGACACCGCACGTTATATTGCCGATCAACCACATGCGATCCGCAACGTGGGCAAGGGGGAGGCGCGCGCGCTTCTGGTGGTGATTCACGGCTGAGCGCACCGCACGCGGCGGGGACGCGCCAATCTGGCCGAACGGATGAGGCTGCGCGTTTGGCCCGACTACTGTATATTCATACAGTAAAAGCCCGACCGGAGCCGTCGATGCCTCTCTCGCCCCCAACAGCATTGCAAACCGAACAGGAACTGGCCGCCTTGCGCTTTCAGGCGGCCGCGCGCGACCTCGAACGTATCGTTCGCAACGTCGCGCAGCGTTACATCTCGCAGCACGTTCCGCTTACGTGGCGGCTGCTCCATGCCATCGAAGCCGAGGCGCTCGCGGATCTTGGCTTTGCCAGCCGTCACGATGCGCTGATGCTCGGGCTGTTTCAGCGGCCCAACGATCTCGCGTTCCCCGAAACCGATGAAACGGTGGATTTCGGCCAGTCCAATGCGCTGCCTGCGGTGTTCGCGTTTGCCGTCTCCGCCTATGAGCGGGCTGCACGAAGCATGGAGGCGGCACAACAGCAAAAGCCCCGCGAGGCAATCCGACCGGCGCGAGCTTGGGGCGGTTAGTTGCACCTATTTGGCCGGTGGCGATTGCGGCCGGTATAATCACTTGCAACGCAACTAACGGAATGATAGAGATGACATCCTCTCCATCCCCACGCGACCTGTTCGATCAAAAGCGCGCCGACTGGCAACGCGATCCCGCCGGCGCCTTCGGCGCATGGCTGGTTTCGCAGGATTTACGCCGCTCGTCCGCCGACGTTTATCGCGTGCAGTGGGGGCGCTTTCTCGAATGGCTTGCGCTCAAGCGCAAAACCATCATGACCGTGGACACGGGCACAATCGCGGAATTTGTCGCGAGTCTCGATGTAAAGAAGCCGCAACGGCTGCGCTATTTGCGGCTCATCGAACGCGTGCTCGACCATGTTCGCGAAATCGAACTCGCTTCGACCAATCCCGCGCGCTTCATCGCACAGGATGGCGAAGCGGCTTGGCGCAATGCGCGCGAGAACGAGCCAACGGGATTTCTGAACGCGGCCGAGCGCGCGGCGATCATCGGCCGGCTGTTTTCCCCGCTCGTCGAGCAATCCGCCGCGAAGCGATGGCGCGAACGGCGCGACCGCGCGCTGGTCGCCATTTTCCTTGGCGGTGGATTGAAAACCGGCGACGCAATCGCGTTGACGCTCGACTGCGTGGCCATCGGTTCGGAGTGGGTCACGATCGAAGCGGCTAATCCGGTGTTCACTCGCGTCACCCGTCTCGCGCCATTTGCCGTGGACGTGCTGGGCGCGTGGCTCGAGGCGCGCCGCCTGGCAAATCTGCCGGGGCAACTCGTGTTTCCCGGATCGCCTTCGGGTCGGCCAATGCATAAGGCCACCGTGCTGCGCGCCATCGACGCCTTGATGGAAGAAGTCGGTATCACGCAAACCCGATCCGAACGGGCAAGCCCGCAAACATTGCGCAATACGTTCGCGGCCGAATTGTTCGAGCGCGGCGTGGAAACCGACCAGGTGGGGCAATGGCTAGGATTTCTGCAACCGATTTCGGCCGGCCGCCTTCATCGCTCGTGGCAAGCGTGGACCGAGCGAAACGCGTTGCCGCCTGCCGCGGAAAACACCGAATCCTAAGAACGCAAATCAAAGCCCAATGCGTATTCTGTCGGACTGGCTTCCTGCAAAGCCTCACCGCAGCGCGCTGCTGCCGCTCCTGTAAATTCTCACCTCACGCTTTGGCGCGCAGCCGCGTGCCGGCCATGAACCGGGCCAGCGTTTCGAGGCGGGAGGCACCCGCGCCTGACGTGTATTCGCATTCCGGGCAGGACAGTTCGAAGCCGTCGTCCACTTCGGCAAGTTCCGGCTCGCCTTCTTCGCAATTTGGGCAACGCGACGGTAATTCAACGTGGCCATCGACCACTTTGCCGAGTTGCGCAAGTTCGTCGTCGGTCAGACGGCCGGCTTGCGCGAGCGAGCACAGCACGGCGGCCACCGAAGCGTCGACGCCCCGCTGGTTGCGCAGCGCCGACACCTGACGCGTCAGCACATCCACTTCGTCCGAGCGTTCTCGCAACACGATGTCGAGGCGATCGGCGCGCGCCTTGGCCGTCGCGATCTGCTGGATGAAATCGAATTCCTTCTTGCTCGCGTCGCGCTGCGCGGCCTGCCACGTCGACGACATCGAGCGCAGCGAATCCAGTTCCACGAGCATCGGCTTGACGCGCCGCTCGGCTTCGGCCAGCGCGTCCTTGATCTGTTGCGCGTAATGTTCGGTGCTCTTGCGCATCTCCTCGTGCAACCCGTCGATGCGGTCGCGCAGCCCGGCATTCGTGGCTTGCTCGGCTTCGATCCGCTGGCGCAGCGATGCGTTTTCCGCTTCCAGCCGCGCTAGCAACACGTCGCGATTGCCCTGATGAAGCGCACCTTGCGCGGACGTGGCTGCGAGCTGGCTTTCGAGTTCACTCACGCGGACATAAGCGGCTTCCGTGCGGGCTTCGCTGCGCTGGAGCATTTCGTCTGCGGCAGCGCGGCGCGCTTCGGCTTCGCGGATCTTGTGCTCGGCTTCGCGCTGGCCTGCTTCGAATTCGGCGCGCTCGGTTTGCAACGCGTCGCGCGCGAGCGTCAGCGCTTCTTCGAACAGCGCGCCCAGCAATTCACCGGCGCGTTCCTCGAGCGCGGGCGGAATCGCTCCAGTACCGACGCGCACTTTCGACGTACTGCGAATACGTTGCCAAAACAGCTCGATATCTTTGGGGATGTCGCTGGCGCTGCCGGTTTGCGTCAGATCGCGAACCGTCGCCATCGACGGCCGGATCTCGAAATCGAAGAACAGTCGCTTGCAGGCATGCAGAGACAGTTCCTGCCGACGTGCTCCGTTTTTGCGTAGCGCGTCGATTTCTTCGCGAATGGTTTGACGATCCTGATCACGCATGTTGGTATTCTCGGCCGGGATATGGCCGAATAATAACAAATTACGTATTTTTCGCTACGGATTTTCGAAGAACTGTGCGGAACCGCCTTTTTCTATCGTGTAGGAAGCAAACTTGCCTCTGTGCGTCAATGACAAAGGCAATCTCTTTGTGAAACAAAGCGAGGTTTGTTTCTTAAGGGACTGATTTAACAGGCGATTTTGTAACGATTGTACTTCGAACGGTTGTTTCACGGAAGCCGTTGTGTTTGCATCGGCGGTTTCGGGGGATATCTCCAGAGGCTCGGGGAAGGAAAGTGTTTGAGAGTAATAAAAGTAAACACCTTGATACTTTGTTAAAGACGTTAACGCCACGGCAAACCCTTGCCTGGCGTGGGTTTCGGCGCACTCAGGTGAAGCTTTACGGGAATCGTGGTGAGGCTATGCGGGACACGCCGGTGGAGGGGTTCGGGATGGCCGGTGAGCCGCGGCGGGACCGGTGGTGAGCGGGTTCGGGAACGCCTGATTCTTGACTCCGCAGCAAGGGTGAGGCGATTCGGGAGCATGTCCTCGGCGCCATAAGCAGCAGAGGCCAAATATCGGGCTGTTGCGGAAAATGTAACGGTGATGGGATTCAGGAAGCGGTATCGTGGCTGTTTTTCGCCCGCAACCGGGTGCAGAAAACCCTCCGGTGAGATGAACCGGGATCGGAACGGGATGTGGGGTGAGTTTTTACGGGGATGGAGGCCTCGAAGTCGGGGTTTTGGCGGGTTTTGGTGCTTCAGGTGAGGATATTCGGGAGGCGCAAACGCCGCGTTTAATGGCGGCGAGCCCATCCCCCGGAAATACCTTTGCAACGCCAAGCGTATTGGTGAGGATTTACGGGACATAGGCGCGATGGTGCGATTTATGCGTTCGTACCACGCGAAAATCGCCGCTAAGGTGAGCCTTTGCAGGGGCGAGATGAGCCCGATGACGGCCGAAAGGTGAGGAGATTCGGGATTCAAGTGGACGGCCACTGCTCTGGAAGCCCGGTATTGGCAGGTGTCTGGTGTCCCGACGATGTAGTCGGTCGATATAACCGGTGAGAGTTTTCGGGAGCGTGATCGGAACGTTATGTATCACTTGAAACCATAGTGATTCGTCCTTGAGGTGAGCGTTTCCGGGAGCGGCCAATGTCGCTTGATTGCCTGCACCGGTGTGGGTAAGTGACGGAATCTATTGATTTTTCGAACTTCGCATTTTATAGGTGATGCTTTTCGGGAGCCGCCATTGCCGTGGAGGAATTTGGAGCGGCGCGGCAAAGGTGAGCTTTTTCGGGGCTGTTTTTTAACTTCAGTGTGTATTGGCAAGGCCGCGAGCGCGATCAAGATCGTTGGCAGGTGAGCAAAAGCGTGAGCTTTTTCAGGAGGCGGCCGTAATCTGAACGGGAAAAATCACAAAAAGTGCGCTTTCTGCGCTGCAATGCACTTTCGCCGCGAATTGTTTCGCTCGAGCCGAATAGAGCATCGCAGGCGAGCCGACCAAAGGCCTCCTCGACTAAATCGTCGCCTTGGCTGGGCAACCCTCGAAAAATTTTAAGGTGAGGCAATACGGGATGCTGATCCGACCTTTGCGTCGCCGCGCAAAAAAGCCGTTTTCTCGGGAAGCTCGAATGCGTAAAGCGCCAGGCTGGATGGGCGTTTGCCGTGAGGTGAGACTTTCCGGGACCGTCTCGCGGTGAGCCGGTAGCTAGGACGGCGCTTCACCAGGAATGGTGAGATCCGCCCTATAGACGCCTATCACCCCAGACGGTATGCTTTCGCAAAATTCCCTTCTCGACCCGACGTATGGCCACGAAGCGCGTGAAAAAAACCGATGTGGTGAGCCCCAGCTCGGCGGAATTGCGCAAGGCCGTCGAGGCGATTGCAATCCAGCCGAAAAGCGGCAAGATCACGCTCCTGACTCGCAAGCTGTTCAACGTGCTGCTTGCCGTTGCCCAGCAAGCCGACGAGTCGGGGGATACGTATCGGGCGCTGCTTTCCGACATCGTTGCGAATTCCGCTTTCGATTCGAACGATACCGCGCTCGTCAAGGAACACTTGCGCCGCATGGTGTCGGTGCAGGTCGAGTGGAGTCAAGGCACATCGAGCCAGAAGCCCGGCCGCAAATGGGGCATTTCCACGCTGATCGCCGATGCCGAAATTCTCGAAGATCCGACAACGCGCCGCGTGTGGGTCGAGTTTTCGTTCGCGCCGAAGATCAAGAAAAAGCTGCTCGACCCCGTGCAGTATGCGCGTCTTAGCCTGCAGTTTCAGAGCCAGTTGCGCAGCAGCGCGGGGCTCGCGCTCTATGAAATCTGCGTGCGCTATCTGACGAATCCGAGTCATTTGACGATGCGCGAAACGTGGGAATGGTGGCGCCCGATTCTTTCCGGCACGCCCGACACCGAAGCCGGCGATGAAGCCAAACGCGAGTACAAGTATTTCAAGCGCGATTACCTGCGTCCGGCCATTGCGGAGGTCAATGCCGTCACGAACATCTTCGTCGAGCTGATCGAGCATCGCGAAGGGCGGCGTGTCGCGGAAATCCAGTTTCGCGTCACCGAGCGCAAGCAGCCGATGCTTGCGCTCGACGAACATCCGAACGTTTTCGACAGCACGCTGGTCGACCGCATGGTCAAGATCGGCATTCCGCTCAAGGAAGCGCAGTCGCTCTACGCCGACAGCGAGGAAAATCGCATTCGTGCGGCCTTGCAGTTGACGGAGCAGCGCATGCGCAGCACGAGCCTGCCGCCCGTGCGTAGCGCCGCGGCACTTTTCAAGGATGCGCTCAAGAAGGGTTACGCACCGCCTGTCGAAACCCAGGCGGGCACGGCGGCGGTCGGGCGCGGGGCGGCGGCGTCGATCACGGCCGACGATCCGAAGGCGCGGCTGCTCGACGAATACGCTGCGTGGCGGCGCAAGGAAGCGCGCGCGCTCTACGACGAGCAGGGCGAAGCGGAACGCGACGTCGCGCGTCAATCGTTCGAATCGGACGAATTGCCGGGCCTCGGCGCGCACATGCGTGACGATTGGCGCCGCCGCGGGCTGGAGTCGAAGCTGGCGGATTCCGCGTTCTTTGACTGGCTCGCCCGAAAGACGTGGGGCGAGCCGACCGACGGCGATCTGCTGGCGTTTACGTTGAGCCAGACGCGCGCCGCCTGATTGCGGCTGAGGGTGTGCTCCGGCGCAATGCCGGAGCTATTCTGCGAGTGCTTGTGGCGTCCTCGGTTTAATCCCGCGCGGACGCCATGCAATATTCCCCAACTTATTTCGCGCTGAGAATCTGCTCGATCTGCTGAAGAATGTCGTCGCGACGTTCCTTCGAGAGTCCCTTTAGACGCAGTTCGAGCCGGTCGTCGCCATATGACTTGAGATCGCCGACCGCTACGCCGTCGAGCTTGATTTCGAGCCTTTTCGCATAGCGCTGGCGGCCTGCTGGTTTCGGGGTTTCCTGCGCGCTTGCGCGACCCTTGACGATGTCGGCAACCTGCCGCGTGCTCAGATCGTCCGCAACGATGCGATTGATGAGGCGCAGCGTGGCCTCAGTGCCGCGTGCGCCGTGATAGCGCCCGACCTGATACGCCATGTTCGAGCCAAACCGGTCAGGGCGCGCGACCATCTCCTGCATCACCGACTCGGGCAGTTTGCCGATAGAAAGTGCGACCGCAACCGTCGATTCGTCGAGACCGAGATGATCCGCAAGCTCGCGTTGGCTCTGGAAGTGGTTGTCGTCGATGAAGCGCTTCCACACGACGGCGTTGTCGAACACCGTTTGCGAATCGCGCTGCACGTTCAGATCGTAGCCAAGCTTGTAGCTTTGAATGCCGATCGGCAGATCGACCACGATTGCGTTCACGACTTCCTTATTGGCTTCCTTCAACGCGCGAACGCGGCGTCCACCGTCGCTCACATAGTAGGTGCCGGGCGCCTGATAGTCGGGAATGACGTGAATCGCCTGTTGTTGTCCCTGTTTGGCGAGATTGACGGCGAGTTCGGCAATCGACGCTTTCAGATAAAAGTGGCGCGGATTGAACGGACTGGGCTTGATGGCCTTCAGCGGCAATTCGATGATCTGCCCAGGACGATAAGCATGCTCGACGCGCCAGGCATGGTATTCGGCCGATTCGTTTTCCATGGCCGGGGTCGCGTCGATAGCGTCGATCACCGGCTGGCTCGCTCGGCCCGTCACTTCGCGCGCCGCCGCCTTCGGTGTGTCCTGGACGAGCCCGTCGATGGCATTGAGACGGTCCAGCGCGGTGCGCTTCTCGCTGCTCGTTGTGTCCGGCCGAGCTTGAAAGCCTTTGGCGAATTGAGAGGGTTTCATTCCGGGGTCCTTTATGCGCATAAAGTCAGGGGAGCATGGCCGCGATTTCATCGGCACATGCGCGCACTTCCATCGCGGCGAGTCTTGCCCCGCGATCGTTCATTTGCAGCACCGTCTGGCCGAGCGCCATTGCCTGCTTATAAGCCTCACGCGTAGGAATCTGAGTCTTTAGGAGCGGAAAGCCGAGTTCTTCAAGCGCGCGTTTGAGCTCGCGCGTCAGCATCCGCTTCTCTTCGGTTTTGTTCAGAAGGAAAACCGCGCGCAGATCCTCGTTCATTACCTGCGCTTGCTGGATCAGTTTGACTAGACCCACGCTCGACCAGTAATCGGCAGGCGATGAAGACGTGGGAATCACCGCGACAGTCGCGGCGAGCAACACGACGCCGGAGACTTTTTCTGTGATCGAGGGTGGGCAGTCGACCACGATGATGTCGTAGTCGCCTATGAATTTTTTGATCTCACGGTGGATCTGGCCGCCGGCTTCAGAGAGGTTCACCACAGGGAACGGAATGCCGGCTTCGCCGTCAGCGGAGGCGCTGGCCCAATGAACGAGCGTATTTTGGCCATCGGCATCCACGACAAGAACGCGCTTCCCTTTTTCATGGAACGCCGCACCGAGATGCATCGCGATCGTGCTCTTGCCGACCCCGCCCTTTTGCTGCGTGACTGCGATGATCTCTGCTGCCACTGAAGTTCTCCTTTTTGCTATTGGATTTGGATTTTACCTGGAATGTTTTTCGATTCAATGATTTTTACGAAATCACGAAGAGATTCAGCCATTCGGATGAGGTTTATGCGCATAAAGGTCGGGAGGGGCTATTCCTCGCTATGAGCAAGTCGGCCGACCGGGAAAGGAACCGAGGCGTCAGGCGAGTAACCGAATTTCCCGTAGCACCATTTGGGCCGGCTGTTGGGCGTCGGCACGCCGCCGGACCGCACGCCGACAGGGGACGAGTGCCTGTAATGCGCTGTTTGCTAATAAAGGTGATGCGCCGCCTCGCAACAAAGCTTTATGCGCATAAAGCTTGTCGGTGCTGCTCTTGCTACTAAGGCGCTACTCAACAGTGTCAAAAGCCACAGCGAAAATGTCGGCGAACGCGCTTGAAGGCGTGGATTTTATTCACGCAAGGACGACCGGCCTACGGGATGCGAGCCACACGCCGAATGATTGGCGAGACGGTGGCAGCGCCATGAACGACCAGGAGCGACAGGGCTTTATGCGCATAAAGCTCCATGTGGCTGGGCTGCGTGCCAGCCCCTGCTGTCCAAGACTTGCCCGGTAGAATCGCGGTGTCTCCCCTGCGTCAACACGCCTCTACCCCGCCCGCCCATGATCACGATCTACCACAATCCCCGCTGCTCAAAATCCCGTGCTGCCTGCACATGGATTTCAGAAAGCCATGCCGATGAACCCACGGAAATCGTCGAATACCTGAAGCGTCCGCTTACGGTTTCTCAACTCAAGGCGTTGCGCGAATTACTCGATGTTCCGTTGCGCGAGATGGTTCGCACCGGCGAAACGGAATACGCCGACCTCGGCCTCGGCGCGGCAGGCGTCACCGATGAAGCCATCTACGAAGCTATCGCGCGTCATCCGAGCCTGTTGCAGCGTCCGATCGTCGTCCGCGACGGTCGTGCGGTTATCGGCCGGCCCACCGAAAACATCGCCGCGCTGTTCGAGTAAGCCTATCGAAGCGTTTCTGCCAAACCCTCGCCTCTTTCCGCCAATCATCACAACAACACGAGAATTCAGTGGAGCACGTCACTACCCTTTCTGCCTGGTCGTTTCACGATACGCAGCTCATCCTGTCCTGCGTACTCGGCCTTGCGCTCATCGTCATTCTTATTAGTGCGCTGAAGTTAGCGCCGTTTCTTTCCATTCTCGTCGGTACGTTCGCGGCGGGTTTTGCGGCCGGATTGCCGCTCGAAACCATCGCCAGCGCATTCAGCAAAGGCGCGGGCGCATTGCTTGGCGACGTCGGCATCATCATCGCGCTCGGTGCCATGCTCGGTGCCTTGATGGCTGAATCGGGCGCCGCGGACCGGCTCGTTACCACCCTGCTCGAACATTCGACGCCGCGCCTATTGCCCTGGATGATGGCACTCGTCGCCGTCATCATCGGCTTGCCACTGTTTTTCGAAGTCGGCCTCGTGATGATGGTGCCGATCATCTTCGTGATGGCGCGCCGCTCGCAGCAGCCCATTCTGCGTATCGCGATTCCGGCGCTTGCCGGCATGACGACGTTGCACGCGTTATTGCCGCCGCATCCGGGACCGCTCATCGCCGTTAGCGCCTTGCACGCAGACCTAGGCATCACGCTCGGTTTGGGGTTGATCGTCGCGCTTCCCGCCGTCGTACTCGCGGGTCCGCTTTATGGCTCGTGGCTCTCGCATCGCATGCATGTCGCGGAACCCGAAGATCTCGGTAAACTTTTTACAAGTCATGATCCTCAACTTGCGGCGCCGGGTTTCGGCGTTGCGTTGCTGACGATCCTGTTGCCCGCGCTGCTGATGCTCGGCCGCACCGTCGCACGTCTGATGCTCACGCCTAAATCGTTCGCATACGAAGCGCTCGATTTTCTCGGTGAGCCGCTTATCGCGCTGGGCCTCACCGTTCTGTTCGCAATCGTCGCGCTTGGCTGGTCGCGTGGCATGCCGCGCGAGCGCGTCGGCGGCATTTTGCGCAAGAGCTTGCCGCCCATCGCGGGCCTGCTACTGACGATCGGTGCAGGCGGTGGTCTGAAGCAGGCGCTCGTGCTGGCCGGCATCAGCACGACGATCAGCAAGATCGCCGTCGGCGCGCATATGCCGCTGCTGCTGCTCGCGTGGCTGATCGCCGTGGCCTTGCGTCAGGCAACCGGTTCCGCCACGGTCGCGACCACGGCCACTGCGGGTATCGTCGCGCCTGTCGTCACGGGGTTGAGCGCGCCGCACAGTTCGTTGATGGCGCTCGCTATTGGCGCGGGCTCGGTGTTCTTCTGCCAGGTCAACGACGCGGGCTTCTGGATGGTGCGCGAATATTTCGGCCTGCAACTCAAGCAAACCGTGTTCGTGTGGTCGATTCTTCAAACCATCGTTTCCGTCGTCGGACTCGTGCTGACACTCGTGCTTTGGAACGTGCTTGCCTGAGCGCACGACGCCAGCCGCCACGCGCGGCGCTTCATCGAATCTGTAAAACCGAAGCGCCGCGCGGCCGCCTATCGCGCAAATCCGGCGCGCCATGAAAACGTGCGGCCGGATCCCAAGCGATGCCCGAGCCCATCGGTGCTGCGGGTAAGTTGTGCACAAGCTTATGCCCAGAATCTGTGGATAAGCTTACCCCACCCTTAGTTATCCACAACCCAATCTCCTCGCGGCATCCTCTTACCCGACGCAGGAATTCGCTCGCGCCTATGATGGTGTTTTCTTTCGCAGCGCATCGTGCGCATCATCGAGAACACTGACGAGGGCATTGAGATGGCTTACAAAATTGCGGTCGTGGTCGGCAGTCTGCGCAAGGACTCGTTCAACCGGCAGCTCGCGCATGCGGTAACGTCGCTCGCGCCCGCCGATTTCAGTTTCGAGTATCTCGATATCGGTGCGCTGCCGCTCTATTCGCAGGACTACGACGCCGATTACCCGGAGGTCGCGCGCCGCTTCAAGCAGCAGATCGAAGCCGCTGACGCGCTCCTCTTCGTCACGCCCGAATACAACCGCTCGATTCCGGGCGTGCTCAAGAACGCGCTCGATTGGGGTTCGCGCCCGTGGGGCACGAATTCCTGGCGCGCCAAGCCGGGCGCGGTCCTCGGCACGTCGCCGGGCGCGGTCGGCACCGCGCTGGCGCAGCAGCATCTGCGTAACGTGCTGGCGTATCTCGATGTCGCGCTGCTGGGTCAGCCCGAGATGTTCATCAAGCACGACGCCTCGCGCATCAACGAGAAAGGCGAAATCGTCAGCGACGACACGCGCAAGTTCCTGCAAGGTTTCGTCGATGCCTACGTCACGTGGGTCAAGCGCCAGCTCGCACGCTAACGCCTGACCGTTCCCAGGCGACCCGGCGACCGGAACCGCCCGCGCTCAGTGGAACGTGCGCGGCGGCTGACCGGCAGGCTGTTCCGGCGCCGCTTCGTGGTGTTCCGACGAATCCTCTTCGTACTCCAGGAATTCGTTCGGAATCTGCGGCGCGACGCCTTGCGCGGGACGCGTCGCCTCGGGCGCGGCCGGCACGTCCACGCGAGGCGCGGCGTCGGGCTGAACGTAAGGCTGGGATGCCGCGTGAAGCCCGGCGTCAGGTGCGACGCGAGTTTCGACAGGCGTTTCGACATGAGGCGCGCCCATTACCGCGCCCGCGCCGGGAGCGCTGGCCGCCGTGAGGACGCTCGCTTCGGCTTCGTTGATCGGATCGACGGGATTGAGCGTGTCCACGACGGGCGTGGTCGCGGCCAGGGGCGTTTCGTCGATGGGCGACGGCGACGGCGGCACCGCCGCGCGGCGGCGCATCGCATCGGCGATATCGCCCAAGCCCAGTTCGTCGAGCGCCGAATGCTCGCGCTGTTCCGCCGGCGTGCCCGGCACTGCCGAAGCGGCGCCTGATGCACCAGCAGCGGCACCCACAGCACCAGCCGCACCGGCGGCCGGCCACGTCCACGGCGAGCCGCGCCGCGCGATTTCGAGCGCATGTTCCTCGCGCAGCGTTTCGGCGGCGAGTTCCGCGCGCACTTCATCGTCCACGCGCACGCCGATCCGCACCGTCTCGCCCGGCGGCGGCGTCATTTCGCCTTGCTGGGCGGCCGTGGTCTGACGCACGTCGCCCGTGGTCGAGAAAAAGCTCGTCACGAGACGCTCGATGCCGGCCAGCACGCCTTCGTGGTGCGCGGGCAATTCGATGTCGGTCGCGGCGAAACCGCGTTGCAGCAGCGCGGCCTGCGCATGCCGCGCGTCGTCGTAGGTCTTGAAAAGGCCGGTTACGGTCTGCTTCATGGCGCTCTCCTTCCAATGGCTATGCTGGAAATCAACGCTCGCAACCGCGCAAGCCATGTGCCGCACCTCAGTGCGTCGCGTTTCGTTCCTGGCGTGCGCGCGCCGGCCGGCCGCTGCGGATCGCGTCGAGCATTTTCTCCAGCAGTGCGATGTCGAACGGCTTGGAAAGCACGCGCACGTCCACGTTGCGCGCGCGCTCCAGCTCCTCGGCGTAACCGGTGACCAGAATCACGGGCAGCGCGGGTTCGAGCCCTTGCAGCGCTTCGGCGAGGTCGATACCGTTCATCGGGCCCGGCATGTGGATGTCCGAGAGCACGAGGTCGAAGCGCGGCGCGTGTTCGTCCTCGCCGAGCGGCGCTTCGATGCGCGCCAGCGCGCTCGCCGCATCGCTCGCGCAGGTCACGCGGTGGCCCATCATCTGCAACAGCGCCTCGGTGCCGGCGGCGACTTCGTCGTTATCTTCGACGAGCAGAATGTCGAGCCCTTGCCGCGCTTCGGCACGGGCTTCGCTCGGCTCGCTCGGACGCTGCGCGGGCGGCTCCTCGAGCGAGCGCGGCAGATACAGATGCACCGTCGTGCCCGCGCCGATCGCGCTGTCGATGGCCGCGAGGCCGCCCGAGCGCTCGCAGAACGCGAACACCTGCGGCAGACCGAGGCCGGTGCCCGTGCCCTTCGACTTCGTGGTGTAGAGCGGCTCGAACGCGCGCGCGAGCACCTCGGGCGGCATGCCCGTGCCCGTGTCCTCCAGCGAGAGATGCACGAAGTCGCCGTCGAGCGGGAAGCCTTCGTTGGGGCGGAAGCTGATGTTGCGCGCGTTCACGGCGAAGCGGCCGCCGTTGGGCATCGCGTCGCGCGCGTTGACGGCGAGGTTGATGAGCGCGAGTTCGAATTCGGCGACGTCGACGAGCACCGGCCACACGTCGTCGGCGACATCGACCACGAGCGACACCTTCGCGCCCAGCGAGGCGCCGAGCAAATCGCGGCACGCCGGCAGCCAGCGCCCGACGTGGATCGTTTCGTTGCGCAGCGGCTGCTTGCGCGCGACGCCCAGCAATTGGCGCGTGAGCGACTGGCCGCTTTTGAGGGCGCGCTCCATCGCCGAAAGCTCGCGGTCGAGACCGGCCGCGCCGCGCCGCCGCGCGATCTGCACGTTGGCGGAAACGATCATCAGCAGATTGTTGAAGTCGTGCGCGACGCTGCCCACGAGATTGCCGAGCGCCTCCATCTTGCGCGACTGCCGGTACGCGGATTCGATCGAGCGGCGCATCGACGCTTCGGCCTGCCAGCGCTCCCAAGCTTCCTCTTCGGCGGCGAGGCGGCGCAGCGAAAGCCAGATCACGCACCAGAGCACGATCGACGGCATGAACATCGAAATGATGAGCACGCTCAGGTGCTGATACCACGCGGCCCAGATCGCGGGCGTGCGATACGCGCAGGTCACGTAGACGGGATACGCCCCCACGCGCCGGTACGCGACGATCGCATTGCTGCCGAGCAGCGCGGAATGCATGTGTACGACGCCGCTTTCGCTGCCGCGCATGAGCGCCGCGTGCAGCGGCGACATCGGCGTGATGGACTGCGCGCCGGTGCGCGACGGCGGATCGAGCGCGAGAATCGCGCCGTCGCTGCGCACGAGCGCGAGGTTCATCGGCGAATCGGGGCCGAGCAGTTCGCGATAGAACTTGCTGAAATAGCTGGGCCGCAGCGCGACGGAAACGATGCCGGCGAAGGCGTCGCCGTCGTCGCGGCGCGCGACCCCGGTGTTGAACACCGTTTCGCCGCTCACTTGCGCCTGCATGACGCGCGAAACGTGGTCGATCACCCGGCCGTCGCGAATGCCCATGAAGTCGTCGCGCGTCACGATCGAAACGGGCGGCGGTTCGGCGTAGCGGCTGCTCGCGAGCAGGTCGCCGTCCTGACCGAAGATCGACACGGCCGCGACCTGCGGGTAGCCGCCGCCCACGGCCGTGAGCTTTTCGTGAATCTGCGCTTCGTTCGCGCGAATGCCGTCGTCGTTCAGGCCGTGCACGAGTTCGACGACGCGCGCGTCGAGCGCCTCGTTCATGTCGAAGACCTTGAGCGCGTGTTCTTCGGCCACGCGCACGGTGCGCAGCGTGATGTCGGTGGCGTCGGCTTCGCGCGTGCGCAAATCGCTCCACGCCATCGCGGCCACATAAATGCAAGGCAGCACGATGGCCGCGATCAGCAGCGCGAGCAAGGTGCGGCGGCGCACCGTGAAGTCGTGTCCGGGCGCAGCCGGAAACGGCACGTCCTCGGTGCGTGGCGGCGTGAGAGGGCGATCGTCGGGCCGCTCGGGCCGGTCAGCAGTCATCGTACGGAAAAGGGGCAGGAAAAAGCGGCAACGCCTCTACATCATAAACGACGGCGTGAACACGCCGGTAACGGGTGCGCGGGCGCGGCGCTTTCGGCCGCCCAGGGCAAATATTCCCGAAAGAAACCTCGAAAGATAATTTTCCTTCGACAGATGACGAATTCGCGAAAATCGGCGAAGCGCAAACGTACACAAAAGGATAATCGACGGTATTTAATTAAGGGATGGATCGTTTATTTCGTGAAATTCGTAAGATGGAGTTAATTCTGTTCGGGGATCGATTATCGGCGAGTTGCATTTGATTCCATTTGATTCGAGAATCGCGAGCACGATAAATAACGTTCGCATGTGCGCCGCGCCGGTTTTTGCGCGCAGCCGTGCTTCGGGGTAGCTGCATCCATGCAGAAGCAGGTCTTGCCGGCCGACCGCCCGATTTCCGGGGCCGTCGGCGTTCGCCGCACATCCGCCTGGCCGCGTGCTTTCGTCGGCGCGCCTCATTCCGGCTGCCCGCCGTTCCTTTCATTCGTTATGCATATCGCGCGACGCCCGTCCATTTTTTTCTAAAGTTCGCGCGCGCGCAGCCGTTAATACGCCAAAACGCACTCCGTCCAACGCACACTCATTCAGCATATCCATGTCCTTGCCCATCGTGATCGCCGATGACTCGCTGTTAGCCCGCAAGGTGCTCACGAAGGCGCTGCCCGAGGGCTGGGACGTCGAGATTTCGTACGCGTCGAACGGGCGCGAAGCGCTTGCGCTTTACCGGGAGGGTCGAGCGGCGGTCATGTTCCTCGACCTGACCATGCCCGACATGACGGGGTTTCAGGTGCTCGAAGCCTTGCAGCACGAGGATCTGAACACGTTCGTGATCGTCGTTTCGGCGGACGTCCAGCCGCGCGCCCGCGAGCGCGTACACGCGCTCGGCGCGGCGGCGTTCGTCGCGAAGCCGGTAACCCAGGAGGCGTTGCTGCCCATCCTGAAGGAGTACGGGTTGTATGCCTGATCGAGTGTTCACTGAGATACAGCGCGACGCGCTACAGGAAATCGCCAATCTCGGCATGGGCCAGGCGGCGACGCGCCTGTCCGGGCTGCTCAACGCCTTTATCGAGCTTTCGGTGCCGCGCGTGCGCGTGGTGGCCGTTTCCGAGGCGGCGGCCGCATTGCGCGAGATGACCGGCATCGACGGTCCCGTGGCCGCCGTGCGCCAGGGGTTCCGCTCGGAGATCAAGGGCGAGGCGCTGGTGATCTGCCGCAGCGGCGAGATCGCTTCGCTGGGCAGCCTCGTGGGCGGCGCCTACGCGCACGGCGAGGACGACAACCTCACCGAAGAAGAGTTGATGTTCGACGTCGCCAACGTGCTCACGGGCGCGTGCGTTTCGTCGATGCTCGATCAGCTCGGGCGCCTGCCGGTGTTCTCGCAGCCGGGTTTGCTCGGCGAGGCGATCATGCTCGACGAAGTGTTCCAGCCGGGCTTGCTGGCGTGGGACGTGGCGCTGCTCGTCGAAGTCAATTTCGCGCTGGAAGATCACCGGTTTCGCGCTCACCTCGTCATGCTGATGGCGGAGGAATCGATCCACGTCGTGAGCCGGGCCATCGACGCGCTGCTGCACAGCCTATGAACGACCAAGCCGGGTTGCCTTCTCTGTCGGATCTCGTCGTCGAGCGGGTGGGTTTCGGCATTTTCGTGGTCGACCGCGAACTCAACGTGCTGATGTGGAACCGCTTCATGCAGGACCACAGCGGCATTCCGTCCGAGGAAGTCATCGGCCGGCCGATTTTCAACCGCTTTCCCGAACTGCCGCGTGCGTGGTTCACGCGCAAGGTGGAAAGCGTGTTCCAGCTTGGCAGTTTCGCGTTCAGCTCGTGGGAGCAGCGCCCGTATCTGTTCCAGTTCGATCACGACCGGCCAATCACGGGCGGCGTCGACTACATGCAGCAGGACTGCACCTTCATGCCGCTCATGCGCGGGCGCGAAGTGGTGGCCGTGTGCGTGACGATTTCGGACGTGACGCACGTGAGCGTGATGCAGCGCGAGCGCGAGGAGGCCGTGGCGAAGCTGCGCGAATACGCCGACCGCGACGGCCTGACGGGCATTCCCAACCGGCGCTATTTCGAGGCGCGGCTCGCCGACGAATTCTCGCGCTGGCAGCGTTACGGCGGCGAGCTTTCGATGCTGTTGTTCGATCTCGACCACTTCAAGCGCATCAACGACGAATTCGGCCACGTTGCCGGCGACACGGTGCTGCGCTCGATGGCGCAGCGCGTTGCCGAAGTGGTGCGCAACACCGACGTGTTCGGCCGCTTCGGCGGCGAGGAATTCGCGCTGCTGCTGCCCTGCACGCCGCTCGACGACGCGCTCTACGTCGCCGAAAAAATCCGCCGCACGATCGGCGACGAGCCGGTCGAAGTGCAGGGCGTGATCGTGCCGGTCACGGCCAGCGTGGGCGCCGCCACGGCGCGGCCCGGCTCGCCCGACTACGAAGGCATGATCAACGAAGCCGACGCGGCGCTCTACGCCGCCAAGCGCCAGGGGCGCAACCGCTCGGTCGCGCTGGCCTGAGCGCGGGCGGCGCGCGACTTGGCGCGCATCCTCGCTGAAAACGCCCGCGAACGCCGCGCAAATTCCACGCAAATCCTACGAAAAGCGCCGCCTTGCGCAAGCTTTGCACCCGCCCTGCCGCCGTGGACTGCGGGGCTTCTCAAAGGTTGCTATACTTTTGGCCGTTTCCGGCCTGCCGTCTGACTGGTTTGCAAGACGATTCCAGGGCCGGGTGCCTCGCGCGTGTCCGCGCGCGCGGGCGACCCGCCGCCGTGCGGGCCCGAATTGTCGCAACGCCCCGTCGAGGGCGCCCCCAGCGGAGATCGTCTTGGCCGTTTCCAACCTCGTCGTGGACGATACACAACAAACCGACGCCGCCGCCGCTTCGTCGGGCAGCTCGTTTTATCTGGCGATGCGGATTCTGCCTGCCGCGCAGCGCGACGCCATGTATCAGGTCTACGCTTTTTGCCGCGCTGTCGACGACATCGCGGACAGCGACCTGCCGCGCGCCGAGCGCGCGGCGGCGCTCGACCAGTGGCGCGCCGACATCGACGCGTGCTACGCCGGCACGCCGCGCGCCTCGCTCGCGGCGCTCACGCGTCACATCCATACGTTCGGGCTTCAGCGCGAGGACTTCCACGCGATGATCGACGGCATGGCCATGGACGCGGCCGAAGACATCTGCGCGCCCGACGAAGCCACGCTCGACCTGTATTGCGATCGCGTGGCCAGCGCGGCGGGCCGCCTGTCGGTGAGAATTTTCGGGATGCAGGAAGCGCCGGGCCGCGCGCTGTCGCACCATCTGGGGCGCGCGCTGCAACTCACGAACATCCTGCGCGATATCGACGAAGACGCCGATATCAACCGCTGCTATCTGCCGCGCGAACTGCTGGCGCGCGAGGGTATCGGCGCGTCGAATCCGCACCAGATCGCCGCGGACGCCAAGCTGCCGCGCGTGTGCGACACGCTGGTCGCCCGCGCGCGCGCGCATTTCGCCGAAGCCGACGCGATCATGAACGCCTCGCCGCGCGCCGAAGTGAAGGCGCCGCGCATCATGTCGGGCGTGTATCGCGTACTGCTCGAACGCACGGTCGATCGCGGCTTCGACCTGCCGCGCACGAAAGTCAGCAAGCCGCGCGCGCGGCTGATGTGGATCGTCGCGCGCTACTGGCTGTTCTGATGCCGCGGCTCGTCCACGTGATCGGCGCGGGGCTGGCGGGTCTCGCCGCGTCCGCCCGGTTGCAGCGGCGTGGCGTGCAGGTCGCGCTCTACGAGGCGGCCAGTCAGGCGGGCGGGCGCTGCCGTTCGTACTACGACCGCACGCTTTCGGCCACGCTGGACAGCGGCAATCATCTGGTGCTCGCGAGCCACGCGCAAACGCTCGAATACGTGCGCGCGATCGGCGCCGCCGAGGCGCTTTCGGGTTCCCGCGAGCAGGGCTTCGCGTTCATGGATCTCGCGGCGCGCTCGCGCTGGACCGTGCGTTTCGCGCGCTCGCGCATGCCGTTCTGGATCGGCGACGCGCGCGCCCGCGTGCCCGGCACCCGCGCCGCCGACTATCTCGCGCTGCTGCCGCTGCTGTTCGCGAGGCCGGGCCGCACGATGGAGCAGACGATGCGCTGCGACGGCCCGCTATGGGACCGCCTGCTGCGGCCGTTTTTCGTTTCGGCGCTCAATGTCGAGCCGCGCGACGGCAGCGCGGAACTGGCCGGCGCGATGCTGCGCGAGGCGCTGGCGGCGGGCGGCGAGGCGCTGCGCCCGCTGGCGGCGCGCGGCGGCCTGTCCAGCGCGTTCGTCGATCCGGCGTTGCGCATGCTTCAGCACGGCGGCGCGGCGATTCGGCTCGATTCGCCGCTCAAGGAGATCGTGTACGACGGCGCGTCGCAGCGTGTCGCCGCCCTCGATTTCGCCGATGGACGCGTCGCGCTCGCGCCCGACGAAGCCGTGGTGCTTGCCGTGCCCGGCGCGACGGCGGCGACGCTCGTGCCCACGCTGCAAACGCCGCAACGCCACACCGCCATCGTCGCGGTGCATTTCGCGGTGCAGGCGCCGCCCGGGCTCGCCACGCCGATGGCGCTCGTCAACGGCACGGCCAACTGGCTGTGCGCGGGCGACGGCCGGCTTTCGGCGACAATCCACGACGCGCGCGACGTGCTCGACCTCGATCCCGAGGTGCTGGCGCGGCGCGTCTGGGGCGAGGTGGCCGCGGCCGCTTCGCTGCCGCTCGAACCGATGCCCGCGTGGCGCGTGGCCGCCGACGCCCGCGCGACCTTCGCGGCGGTGCCCGAAGAAGAGTGGCGCCGCCCCGCGACGCGCACTCGCTGGAACAACTTGATGCTCGCGGGCGACTGGACGGCTACCGGTCTGCCCGCAACGATCGAAGGCGCGATCCGCTCCGGCCGCAAGGCCGCGGATCTTCTGCTGACGGAGAATATGGAACGCCGATGAACGATTTATCCCACGCCCTGCCGACCGAAGACGAGCTTGTCAGCCGCCCTGCCAGCGCCGACACCGTCACGCCGACTTCCTCGCCCACGCCGCCTACGCTGTCCACGCCGCTCGCGCCGCTGCCCGGTTTCGCCGACGCGGCGCCCGCGCTGCCGCTGGTCGCTCACGACGCGGCCGGCACGCTCGACGCCAGCGTTGCGCGCGCCACCGAAGCCATTCTTGCCGACCAGCGCGCCGACGGCCACTGGGTCTACGAACTCGAAGCCGACGCCACGATTCCCGCCGAATACGTGCTGCTCGTGCATTACCTCGGCGAAGAAGCGAACCTCGAACTCGAGCAGAAGATCGGCCGCTACCTGCGCCGTATCCAGCAGCCGGGCGGCGGCTGGCCGCTGTTCACCGACGGCGCGATGGACGTGAGCGCGAGCGTGAAGGCCTACTTCGCGCTCAAGATGATCGGCGACGCCGAAAACGCCGAGCACATGGTGCGCGCGCGCGAGGCAATCCTGGCGGCGGGCGGCGCGGAACAGGTCAACGTGTTCACGCGCATCCTGCTCGCGCTGTTCGGCGTGGTGACGTGGTATGCCGTGCCGGTGATGCCGGTGGAAATCACGCTGCTGCCGCAGTGGTTCCCGTTCCATCTCACGAAGGTTTCGTACTGGGCGCGCACCGTGATCGTGCCGCTGCTCGTGCTGGGCGCGAAACGGCCGGTGGCGAAGAACCCGCGCGGCGTGCGTATCGACGAACTGTTCCGCGGCGCGCCCGTGAGCGTGGGGATGAACGCGCGCGCGCCGCATCAAAGCAAGGGCTGGTTCGGCTTTTTCCGCACCGTGGACGGCCTGCTGCGCGTGGTCGAGCCGCTCTTTCCGTCGTATCTGCGCCAGCGCGCGATCGACGCGGCCGTGGCTTTCGTCGACGAACGCCTGAACGGCGAGGACGGCCTGGGCGCAATTTTCCCGGCAATGGCGAACGCCGTGATGATGTACGAGGTGCTCGGCTATCCCGCCGACCATCCGCATCGCGCGATCGCCCGCCAGTCGCTCGAAAAGCTCGTCACCGAGCACACCGAGGAAGCGTACGTGCAGCCGTGTCTCTCGCCCGTGTGGGACACCTCGCTGGCCGCGCACGCGCTGCTCGAAACCGGCGAGCCGCGCGCCGAAGAAGCGGCGCGGCGCGGGCTCGAATGGCTGCGCCCGTTGCAGATTCTGGATGTGCGCGGCGACTGGATCTCGCGCCGTCCCGAGGTGCGCCCCGGCGGCTGGGCGTTCCAGTACGCGAACCCGCATTATCCCGATGTCGACGACACGGCCGTGGTCGTGGCCGCGATGGACCGCATGGACAAGGTCGACGGCGCGCATGCCTACGACACGCCCATCGCGCGCGCGCGCGAGTGGGTGGTCGGCATGCAGAGCGGCAACGGCGGCTGGGGGGCGTTCGAGCCGGAAAACACGCACGAGTATCTGAACAACATTCCGTTTTCGGACCACGGCGCGCTGCTCGACCCGCCTACGGCCGACGTCTCGGGCCGCTGCCTTTCCATGCTCGCGCAGCTTGGCGAACTGCCGGCCACGAGCGAGCCGGCGCGGCGCGCGTACCACTACCTCCTCGACGAGCAGGAAGCCGACGGAAGCTGGTACGGCCGCTGGGGCATGAACTACATCTACGGCACGTGGACGGCGCTGTGCGCGCTCAACGCCGCCGGCCTCGAACACGACGACCCGCGCATGCAGCGCGCCGCGAACTGGCTGATCCAGATCCAGAACGACGACGGCGGCTGGGGCGAGGACGGCGCGAGCTACAAGCTCGACTACCGCGGCTACGAGCGCGCCGCGAGCACCGCGTCGCAAACGGCGTGGGCGCTGCTCGGGCTGATGGCGGCGGGCAAGGTCGGCCATCCGGCCGTGGCGCGCGGCATCGAGTGGTTGCAGAACACGCAGCGCGAACACGGCCTGTGGGACGAAACGCGTTTCACGGCAACGGGCTTCCCGCGCGTGTTCTATCTGCGTTATCACGGTTATCGCAAATTTTTCCCGCTGTGGGCGCTCGCGCGTTACCGCAATCTCACGCGTGCGGGCCAAACGCGCGTGACGGTGGGGCTGTAAGCGCGATGCCGATATCGCGCGGTTCCACGCGGGCGCTGCCCGTGATCGCGGTGGCGGGCATGGCGTTCGAGGCGCGCGTGGCGGCGGGCTCGGGCGACGAGGGCGTGCGCGCCGTCTACGCCGCGCGCGCCGACCTGCTGCAAGCCGCGCTGGCCGCCGCGCTCGAAGGCGGCGCGGCGGGCATCGTGAGCTTCGGCACGGCGGGCGGGCTTGGCCCGGATCTGGAGCCGGGCACGCTGGTGATCGCGGACGCAGTGGACGGTCCGTTCGGGCGCGTGGCCACCGACGCCGCCTGGCGCGCGCGCATGGCCGACGCGCTGATGGCCTCGCCATTGGCCGCGAAAGTGCGGCGCGGCGTGGAAGCGGCCGTGGCGGCGCCGCTCACGGGTGCGGCGGAAAAGGCGGCGCTGCACCGCGCGAACGGCGCGCTCGCCGTCGACATGGAATCGCATCTGGCCGCCGCGGCCGCCGCCGCGCACGGCGTGCCGTTCGCGGTGTGCCGCGCCATCGTCGATCCGGCCTGGCGCAGCTTGCCCAAAGCCGCCATGGCGGGGTTGCGCGACGACGGCACCACGGCGGTTTTTCCCGTTATCCGCGAACTGGCGCGCGATCCGGCGCAACTGGGCGGCTTGTTGCGCATCGCAGCCGACGCCAAGGCCGCGCGGCAGACGCTGGCGGCCGCGCGCCGCATTCTGACGGAATCTGGCGCTTTTTTCCCGGTTTAATTTCGCGCGAATATTGAAAGATTAGGGAAAACCCTTATCTCTGATACCATCTCGGTGTTAACCCCAGGTTCTGCTCGAGCCTCGGGGCGGATCACATGCAGGGAGGGATCAGCCATGAATTTTCATACTCGCAAATGGGTCAAGCCTGAAGACCTGAACCCCAACGGCACGCTGTTCGGCGGCAGTCTGCTGCGCTGGATCGACGAAGAAGCGGCCATCTACGCGATTTGTCAGCTCGACAACCAGCGCGTCGTGACCAAGTTCATCTCGGAGATCAACTTCGTCAGCTCGGCGCGCCAAGGCGACATCATCGAACTGGGCATGACGGCCACGCATTTCGGCCGCACGTCCATCACGCTGCGCGCCGAAGTGCGCAACAAGATAACGCGCAAGAGCATTCTGACGATCGAGAAGATGGTGTTCGTGAACCTGGGCGCGGACGGCCAGCCCGCGCCGCACCACCGCGATCAAATTCGTTACGCCGACGAAGCCTACGAGCGTTATCGCCTGACCGTGCAGACCGCCGCCGACGCGACGGCGCTGGCGGCGGCGCGCGAAGCCGAGCGCGAGGGCGCGCAAACGCATTGAGCGTCGCGGGCCAACGGTTGCGCATGCTTTCTGTGCCGATAAAAAACCCGCCGGGTCTTGCGACTGGCGGGTTTTGATTTTCCGGCTCCGAATGTGGCGAAGGCCCGGCCGTGCGCTACAGCGACACGGTCTTGCTCGTGTCGGCGAGCGAACCCGGTTCGCGTGTCAAGGCGCCGACGCCGCCGAAGCCGGCACGGCCTGGGTCGCCTTCGCCGCCGAAGCCCCGCGAGGCGCCGACGCCGCCGGTACGCCCGCCGTTCCCGCCGCCGCCGCCGCGCCCGGACCCGCACCGCCCGCCGCGCCCGCGCCCGCCGTGCCGGTTGCGGCGCTCGTGCCGCTCGTTCCCGTCGCCGTTGCACCGCTCGCCGCCGCGCCCGAAGCCGCGCCGCTCGACTCGCCCGGATCTTCGTAATTCGGCAAGCCGTTCTCGCCGTTCGACTTCCCGCCGTCGCCGGTGTCGCCCGGATCGCCGTAATCGGGCAGCGGCGCGTTGTTGCTTTGCGAGCCGCGAATCATCGACTGGCGCTGCTGGCGGTACGCGTCGCGCACGAACGAATACTTGTCGAGCGCGGCCTGTTGCAGCAGGTCGGTCGCGCCCAGCAAGTCGGCGCGTGCGCTCACGAACTGCGTCACGTACATCGGGTTGCGCACCGCCGGCTCGATGTAGTTGAGGATGTTGAACTTGGTTTCGACGCCCATGCCGATGCCGTCGCGCACCGAACTCGGCCCGAACAGCGGCAAGACCAGATACGGGCCGGCCGGCACGCCGTAGTGGCCCATCGTCAGGCCGAAGTCCTGGTGATGCTTGGGCAGCCCCGCCGCCGTCGCGAAGTCGATCAGACCGCCCAGGCCGAAGGTGGAGTTCATGGCGATGCGCATGAGGTCTTCGGTGGCGTCGGTGACTTTCAGTTGCAGAACGTCGTTGGCGAAGTTGCTCACGTCGCCGATATTCGAAAAGAAGTTCGTGATCGCCTGACGCAGCGGCTGCGGCGTCACCTTCTGGTAGCCCTTTGCGATCGGCTGCGCGATGTGCGTGTCGAGCGCGTCGTTGAACTTGAAGATCGCGCGATTCGCGGGTTCGAATGGGTCGCCCGGCTTGCGGTCGGGGCCCGTGGCGCAACCCGACGTCGCGAGGAGCGTCAGGCTGGCCGCCGCCATGGTGAGCGCGGCGCGTTTTTTCTTCATCGGTCGATCCCCTGAATGTCCGATCGTGCGCGCTTGGCGCGCGGCTTGCCCATCAGCACCGGCTGGAACACCACGGCGCCGATCAGCGTGCAGAACAAGGACAGCGCGAGCAGTTTGCCCATGCTCGACGTGCCCGGATGATGCGAAAGCCACAGGCTGCCGAACGCCGTGGCCGTGGTCGCGGCGGAAAACAGCACCGCGTGCGTCAGGCTCGAATGGAGCAGCCCGGTTTGACCCGCGCGCCACGCCATCACGAAATAGATCTTGAACGCCACGCCCACCCCGAGCATCAGGGGAAGCGCAATGATGTTCGCGAAATTGAGCTGGATGCCGAACACCACGCATAGCTCCAGCGTGACGAGCGCCGAAACCAGCAGCGGAATCAGCGTGCGCAGCACGTCGCCGAAATGGCGCAGCGTGATCCACAGCAGCACCGTGATGAGCAGCACCGACCACGCCGCCGCTTGCAGGAACGCAAGAATGATGACGTTGGCCGAATGCAGGATCGAGATCGGGCCGCCGATCGCGCGCGGCTCGGCCTTCTTCACGGCGTGCGAGAAGCGCGCGAGCATCGCGTCGTCGTTGGCGTCGACGCCCGGCGGCACGCGCGGCGCGACGTCCACGATCGCCTGGCCGCCCGGCGCCACCCAGTCGCGCACCATCTCGGGCGGCAGATTTTCGCGCGTGATCGGCGTGGGCTGCAACAGGCGTTCCAGTTGCGCGAACGCGAGCGTGAGCGGCAAGCTGAACGCGCGCTCGGCGCGCTCGCGCGTGGCGGGGCTCGCGGCGGCGAGCTTCATCAGCGAATCGGAAAGATGCTTCGCTTCGGCGGCGCCCGGTCCCGGATGGTCGCCGGCCGCGAGCGCGAGCTGGTTGGCCGCGCGCTTGAGCGTGTCGGCGCGAACCTGGTCGGTGACGGGCGAGGCGGGCCGCTGCGTGAGCGCGGGCATCAACTGCTGCGCGGCGCTCGAAATCAGCATGAGCTTTTGCTGCTGATCCTCGGGAATCAGCGAGCTGAGCGTCACCGCGCGCGCCACTTCGGGCAGCTTCGCGAGCTTGACGGCGATCTGGTCGGCTTCGGCAAGCGAAGGCGCGAGCACGCTCACGTCGTTGATGGAAATGACGGGCGAATTCTTCAGCGCGATGAGCGTGGCCATCGACTCCGTATGCGGGTCTTTCAGATGCAGCGGATTGAAGTCGAAGCGCAGATGCAGCAGCAGCGGCGACGCGCCCAGCACGACCACGAGCGTGCCGATCAGCACCGGCTTGCGATGTTCGGCGAGCCAGGTGTCCACGGGCGCGAGAAACGCGAAGCCCGGCGAGGCGCGCTCGCCCTTCGGCTTGAACACGCTGATGAGCGCGGGCAGCAAGGTCATGTTGGCGAAGTACGCGACGAACATGCCCACGCCCGCGATCTGCCCGAGTTCGGAAAGGCCGCGGTACGCGGTCGGCATGAACGAGAAAAAGCTTTCGGCGACGGCGATGGCGGCCAGCGTCAGCGGCAGGCCGATCAGCCGCGCCGTTTTGAGGATCGCGGCGTCGAGCCGGTTGTCCTGGAAACGCTCCTCCCGATACTTCACGCCGAACTGCACGCCGAAGTCCACGCCCAGGCCGACGAACAGCACCATGAACGCGACCGAAAGCATGTTGAGCGAGCCGATCATCATGAGCCCGAGCGCCGCCGTGACGACGAGGCCCACGACGAGCGTGACGAGCACCGCGCCGATCAGGCGGCCCGAGCGCAGCGCGAGCCACAGGATCACGAGCACGACGATCGCCGTGATGATGCCGTTGAGCGCGGCGCCTTGCTGCACCGAGGCGAATTCGTCGTCGGCGAGCGGTTGTTCGCCCGTCAGGCGGATATGCGCGCCGTATTCGGCGTCGAGGTGCAGCGAGGCGGCGGCCGCGCGAATGGCTTCGTCGGCGTTCGCACCGGCCTTGAGCGCGGCGAAGTTCAGCACGGGCTGCACGGTCACGAACGCGAACGCGGGCTTCGCGGCCGCGTCCTTGTCGACGAGCGCGCGCCAGGAGAACGCAGTGGGCTTGCCCGCGAGCACCTGGTCGACGACGTTCGCGGCGCTGCCCAGCAGGTTGGCCATTTGCGGCAGTTTCACCTGACCGATGGTGAGCGGCAGTTGCAGCGTGGTGGTGAGCGTGCTCGCGAGGCCGGCGAGACTCGGGTCTTTCGCGAGCTGGTTGACGAGCGGGCGCGCCTGCACGAGCTGGCCCGTGGTGGAGAGCACGGTTTGCGTCGACGGGAACAGCAGGCCGTTATGTTCGAAGAACGGGCCGCCCGCGGGCTGCGAAACCGAGCTGAATTCGCGCGTGTCCTGCTTGAGCGCCTGCGCGAGCTTGTCGGCGGCGGCGTCAGCGAGTTCGGGCGCGTCGGCCTGCACCACCACGAGCAGCGAGCTCGCGCGCTGCGGAAAGGCCTGGTTCTTGGCGTCGCTCAACGCGGCCCATTCGGCGTTGTTCTCGACGAGACCGCTGACGTCCGTGTTGATCTTGAAATGTTTCGCGACGTACGCGCCGCTCAGCACGGCAAGCACGATCGCAAGTGCGATGACCCACGCCGCGCGGCGCACCGACCAGGCGACGAGATGAACGATGAATGGCTTCAACATACAGGCGAGGGGGCCTTGTCAATTTAGGTTTTTTGACGCGAAGCGCTCAAGTATACCGGCCTCGCCCGTTGCGGCGCGGGAGGCGCGCAACCTCGCCCACGGAGCGCGTGCGTCAAAGCCGTTATACTGGCTCAGCCGGCGGCGCGGTCTCCCGCGTCAGGCTGGCGCCTGTTCTCACTGTTCCAGAAGAGCGTATGAAACGTTACTTGACCGCATTTCTCGCCGCCGCCTGTCTCACGGGCGCATCGAGCGCCGCTTTCGCGCAGTCCTCGCCGGACGCCGTGGTGAAGGCCGCAGTCGAAGGCACCGTGAAGGCAATGCAAGCCGACCCGCAAGCGAAGGGCGGCGACATGAACAAGATCACGCAGGTGGTCGAGACCCATTTCGTACCGGCCACGGACTTTCAGCGGACCACGCGCATCGCCATCGGCAAGGCATGGACGACCGCCACGCCCGAACAGCAGCAGAAGCTTTATGAGCAATTTCAGCTCCTGCTGGTGAAGACTTACGCGTCCTCGCTCGCGCAGCTTCGCGACACGCAGGTGACGTTCAAGTTCGTGCCGTCCAACACGGGCGCGGGCGCGAAAGACACGGTCGTGCAATCGCACGTCATCAGCAACGGCGGCGACGACGCCATCGACTACCGCATGGAGAAGGGCGCCGGCGGCTGGAAGATTTACGACATCAACATGATGGGCGCGTGGCTCATTCAGGTGTATCAAACGCAATTCGCCGACCAGATCGCGAAAGGCGGCATCGACGGGCTCATCAAGTTTCTCGTCGATCACAACGCGCGCAGTTGAACGCGCGTAGTCGAGCGCGCGCAGTCGAGCACTTATCGTCGTGCTCAATGTAGACGTGAAAACGGGCGGCTTCGCCATGCGAGCCGCCCGCGTCATTTCCGGCGGTGCTCCACCGCGAACTTGATCAACTCCGCCTGACCTTCTATCTCCAGCTTGCGCTTGAGATTGAGCCGATGCGTTTCCACCGTGCGAACCGAAAGCCCTTCGCGCTGGGCGATCTGCTTGCTCGACAGTCCTTCGGCGAGCGCATCCAGCATGTCGCGCTCGCGCGGCGTGAGGCGCTCGATGGGCGCGTTGCGCGCCGACGCCTGAATCATGCGCGCGCTCAGCGCCGCGCTGAAATAGGTTTGCCCGGCCAGCACGGCTTCGATCGCGCGAATGATTTCCGTGGCCGGCGAATCCTTCAGCACATAGCCGCTCGCGCCCGCGTGTACGGCTTCGCTCACATACTGCACGTTGTCGTGCATGGAAAGCATCAGCACGCGAATGGCGGGAAAGCGCTCGTGAAAAATGCCCGCGAGTGCGATGCCGTTCATGCCCGCCATGCCCACGTCCATGAGCACGAGGTCGGGTTCGAGCGTGGCCGCGAGCGCGATGGCTTCGCTCGCGTTGCCCGCTTCGCCCGCGACTTCGAAACCGGGTACGGCTTCGAGCCGCGCGCGCAGACCGTCGCGCACGAGCGGATGGTCGTCGACGAGCACGAGGCGCGCGGTTTTCGCGGGTTGATTGACATTCATTGCGGTGAAAATCCGATTTCGACGCCAGGTGTGCAAGCATAACCGGGCGTGCGCGGCGCGGCGGCGATATCCCGCCGGCGCGCCGGTTTTTCGCGATAAATGCCGCGCGGCCCGCGAGAGGCCGGCGCGTTTTCAGTCGACGTTCACGAAGCGCGCGCCGCCAAAACGCGCCGCGCCGATTTGCCGGCGGACGAGGAAAGCGCTCTGCCAGCCGCTTCCCCCAGGCCCTTACCACTTCCAGTTCAAGCCCGCCACGCCGCTGTAGTTCTGCTCGTGGTTGCCGACGTCCGCCGAAACGCGCGCGAACACCGAGGCGTGCTTGCCCACCGCCCACTCGCCGCCCGTGCCCACGTGCGCGATCGTGCGGGCGAGCGGCGTGCCGCCCGCCTGATACACGTAGTCGGGCGCGCTCGCGAACGCCGCGTTGACCGTCTGGCTCGTGCTGCCGAAGCGCTGCTGCACGTTCGCGTCGACTTCCCACGTATTCGTGCCGCCGCCGCTGCGCTGCTGCGTGAACAGATAACGCACGCCGGCCACGCCCGTCGTCGCCGCCTGGCCCGTGCCCTGGTAAGCGAGATCGAACAGGCCGCCGCCGCTTTCGGTGTAGCCCGCCTGGCCGTAGTGGCCGAAGCGCACGCCAAGGTACGGTTGCAGCGTCATGTCGTCACGCAGATGCAGGCTCAAACCGCTCTCGACATATGCCGTGGCCGATTGCGTCTGCACGCTGCCGCGCGGATTGCCGCTCAGGTCGCCGAGCGTCACCGAACGGTTCACCGAGTTGGCCCAGCGTCCCGTGCCGACCATCGCCCGCGCGTAGAACGGCTGTTCCGCCGGCGTCCACGCGCCGTACACGAGCGCTTGCCAGCCGTTCGCATGACCGCTCGCGCCCGGCTCGTCGAAGCCGAGGTCGCTGTAGTCGGCATCGACGGCCACGCCCACGCGCACGTCGCGCAGCACCACGCGGTCGTAACCGACCGTGAGCGAACTCGTGCGCACGTCGAGCGCCGAGCTGCCCACCGAGGCGTCGCCCGAGTCGTGCGACTGGCCGTAACGCACCTGCGCCCACAGATCGTTCGACGGACGCGCCATCGAAGCCGCCGTCAGGCGATCGCCCACCGTGTTTTGCAGCGCCTCGGCGTTCTGGCGCGCCACGCGCAGCAGGTTCGCGCCTTCGTCGCCGGCCATCTGCGCGAGCGCGCCGCGCGCGCCCGCCGTCGATTGCATCAGCAGCGCGCCGGTGATGGCGTTGCCGCTCGCGCCCGCCGCGTAGATGCGGTTGAGCGCGCTCGCCACCTGCAACTGGTTCTGGTTCTGGCCGACCATGCCGAAGCCCGCGAAGAGGCCCGTCTGCCAGAAAATCGACGCGATGTTCAGCGTGAGATCCACTTCCTGGCCTGCGTAGCTCAGCGTGGGCGCGAGGTACGCGTAGTCGGTCGTGACGCCCGCGAACTCGCCGGTGCGCGTGCCCGTGTAGGTGAGGATCGCGACGGTCGTGTTCGGCTTCCAGTTGTCCGGGCCGGCGGTGACGACGACCTTCGAACCGCCGTTCGTGCCGCTCGACGCGAGGGCGACGTCGCCGTTCACGGCCACGCTGCCGGCCTGACCCGCCGCCGTCGCGCTCACCACGAACTGCGAACCGTCGTTCATCGCCAGATTGCCGACGATGTGCAACGGGCTGCCCGGCGTTTTCGCGGCGAGCGTGCCGCCCGCGTTGATGGTCGCGTTGCCGGTGAGCGTGCCGCTGCCGTAGAGCGTGCCGCCTGCGTTCACCGCGACGTTCGCCGCCGTGGCCGTATCCACCTGCACGGTGCCGCCGTTATCGACGATACCGAGACTCGCGCTCGCGAGGTTTTGCACGAGGCCGCCGTTCGTGACGGTGACGCCGGCCACGTCGCCGTCGCCGGTGAGCGTGCCGCCGCTGTTCACGACCGTGTTCGACACGGTGCTGCCCGAATGCACGAGCTGCGTGCCGCCCGCGTCGACGGTCGTATCCGAAGCCGTGCCGCCGGAGCTGACCACCTGCGTGCCGCCCGCGAGCATGGTCTGGTCGGCGATGGCGTCGGCCTGCACTTCCTGCAAGCCGCCGCTGTTCACGAGCGTGCCCGTGGCCGTGCCGCCGAACGCGACTTGCTGCACGCCGCCGCTGTTGACCACGGCGTTGTTCGCGTAGCCCATGACCACGCCGTCGACGTATTGCCGGCCGCCCGCGTTGATGGTCGTGTCGTTGGCCACGCCGCCCGCCAGCACGTTTTGCGTGCCGCCGCTGTTCACGACGGTGGTGCTCGCCACCGCGCCTTCGAGCAGCGTTTGCGTGCCGCTCGCGGCGAGCGTCGTCTGGTTCGCGGCGCCGCCGGAGGAAACCGTCTGCGTGCCGCCGCTCGACACCACGGTGTTTTGCGCGACGCCGCCCGACGAGACGTTTTGCGCGCCGCCCGCCACCGTCGTGCTGTTCGCCGTGCCCGCGACCGTTTGCGTGCCGCCCGCCGAAACCAGCGTGCCTTGCGCGCTCGCGCCCGCCGCGACGTGCTGCGTGCCGCCGCCGCCGACCGTGGCGCTCACCGCGCCGCCGCCGGCCGAAACCTGCTGCGTGCCGCCCGAGATCACCGAGCCTTGCGCGAGACCGCCCGCCGAAACCACTTCCGTGCCGCCCGAGCCGACGTTCGTGCCGCTCGTCACGCCGCCCGAAAGCACCGTGAACGTGCCGCCGTTTTCCACCAGCACGTTGGTCGCCGAATTGGCCGCCACCTGGAACGCGCCGCTCGCGTTGCTGCCGCTCACCGTCGCCGAGGTGTTGCCCGTGAAGGCCGCGCCCGCGCTCTGCGCGAGGGTCGCGCTGCCCGCGCTCGTGACCGTGGCCGAGCCGCCGCCGAGCACGGTGATGCTGCCGCCCGTGCCGCCGCTCGACACGGTGATCTGGCCGCCCGAGAGCACCAGCGTGCCGCTGGCCGCGCCGCCCGACACCACGGTTTGCGAGCCGCCGCTCGACACCACCGAACTGGTCGCGCTGCCGCCCGACGACACCGCCTGGGTGCCGCCGCTCGACACGGTCGTGCCGCTGGCCGCGCCGCCCGAGACGACCGACTGCGTGCCGCCGTCCGTGACCGCCACGCCGCTCGCCACGCCGCCGGACGACACATACTGCGTGCCGCCGCTCGCGACCGTGACCGCGCCCGCGCTGCCGCCCGCCGAGACGTTCTGCGTGCCGCCCGCGCTCACCAGCGTGCCCGAGGCGATGCCGCCCGAGGCCACGTTCTGCGTGCCGCCGCTCGCCACGGTCGTGTTCAGCGCCGTGCCGCTCGTCTGCACGTACTGCGTGCCGCCGCTGCCGACCAGCGTGAGCACCGCGCTGCCGCCGGCCTGCACGTTCTGCAAGCCGCCCGAGCGCACCTGCGTGCCCGCCGCGACGCCGCCCGACTGCACGTCCTGCAAGCCGCCGCCGGAAACCGTCGTGCCGCTCGCCGTGCCGCCCGCGGCGACCGACTGCTTGCCGCCGCTCGCCACCGTGGCGTCCTGCGAAAGACCGCCCGAAGCAACCGTTTCCACGGCGCCCGAGCCGACCTGCGTGGCGCTGGCCGCGCCGCCGGCCGACACCGTGAGCGCGCCGCCGCCGCCGATCTGCGTGGCGTTGGCCTGACCGCCCGAAACGACCTCGACCGTGCCATGCGCGTTGATCTGCGTGCCGCTCGCGGTGCCCGAAACGTGCATGGCGCCGCCGCTTGCGACGATCGCGTTGTCGGCCACGCCGCCCGAGGCGACGTTCACCGTGCCGCTCGCGCCCACCACCGTGCCGCTGGCGGTGCCCGAGACGGCCTGCGTGCCGCCGCCCGCGACCGCCGTGCCGCTGGCCGTGCCGCCCGCCGCGACCGTTTCCGTGCCGCCGCTGCCCACGTGGTCGCCGAACGCGCTGCCGCCGGAGAGCACCGTGAAGGCGCCGCCGTCCGCGACGAGCACGCCCGAAGCCACGTTGCTGCGCACCGAGAACGCGCCCGACGTATTGCTGCCGTTGAGGATCGTGCCCGAGGTATCGGCGACGAGCGCGGCGCCCGTCTGTTGATCGAGACCGTCGACAGTGCCGCCGCCCGTGAGCGTGAGTTGCGCGCCCGAGGCCAGCGTGGTGCCGCTCGCGACGCCGCCCGACAGCACGTTTTGCGCGCCGCCCGCGCCGACCGCCGTGGCGTTCGCCGAGCCGGAATTCGCGACCGTCTGCACCGCGCCGCTGCCGACATTGGTGCCCGACGCGGCGCCGCCCGAAGCGACGTTTTGCGTCGCGCCGTCGAGCGTGGTGCCGAGCGCCGTGCCCGAGACGGTTTGCGTGCCGCCGTCGAAAGTCGCGCCGATGACGAAGCCGCCCGCGGCCACGGTCTGCGCGCCGCCGGAGACCACCGTGCCGGTGGCGATGCCCGAGACGTTCTGCGTGCCGCTCGCGCCGATCGTCGTGCCGGCCGCGCTGCCGCCGAACGCCACGCTTTGCACACCGCCGCCCTCGACGCTGCCGCCCGTGGCCGTGCCGCCCGACATCACGCTTTGCTGCGCGCCCGAGCCCGCCACGGTCGTGCCCGAAGCCGTGCCGTAGAGCGTTTGCGTACCGGAAAGCACGGTGTCGATCACCGCGCCCGAGACCACTTGCGTCGCGCCCGCATCGACGAGACTGCCCGATGCCGCGCCGCCCGCGTCCACGTTCTGCTGCGCGCCGCCTTCGACGTGCGCGTCCGACACGACGCCGCTTGCGCCCACGTTCTGCGTGCCGCCCGACTGCACGTCGGTGGCCGTGGCCGTGCCGCCGGAGGCGACGGATTGCACGCCGCCGCTGCCGACCGTCGTGCCGCTCGCGCTGCCGAGCAAGCTCACGCTTTGCGTGCCGCCCGAGAGCGTCGTGCCCAACGCGCTGCCGCCCTCCACCTGCTGCACGCCGCCCGTCGAAACCGTGGTGCCGCTCGCGACGCCGCCGCTCACGCGCTGCTGCCCGCCCGCGCCGACGCTGGTGTTGCCGGCGCTCGCGCCGCTCGTGAGCACCTGGCTGCCGCCGTTCGCGACCACCGTGTCGGTGGCGCTGCCCGCCACGTTCTGCGTGCCGCCCGAAAGCACCGAGCCGCTTGCCGCGCCGCCCGCGCTCACGGTTTGCGAGCCGCCCGCGAACACCGTCGTGGCGCTCGTGCTGGCGCCTTGCGCGACGTTTTCCGCGCCGCCGCTCATCACTTGCGTGCCGCTGGCCGCGCCGCCCGAGGCCACGTTCTGCGTGCCGTTCGCGCCGACCGTGCTGGCCTCCGCGCTGCCGCCCGAAGCGACGTTGAGCGAGCCGCCGTTTTCGAGCAGCACGTTGCTCGCGACGCCGCCCGAGATCGAGAACGCGCTGTTTGCGTTGTTGCCGTCGACGGTTGCGCCCGTATCGGTGATGAGCGCCGCGCCCGCTTGCTGATCGACGTTCGTGGCCGTCGCGCCCGCCGAAACCGCCAGCGTGCCGCCGCCTTGCACCGAAGCCGAACCCGCGCTGCCGTTTGCCGCGACGCTCAGGCGCGCGCCGCTCGACACCGTCGTCAGGTCCGCGGCGCCGCCCGCGAGAACGGATTGCGTGCCGCCCGAAAGCAGCGTGGCCGAGGTCGAAACGCCGCCCGCGCCGAGAATTGCCGCGCCGCCGCCGGACACCACGGCGTGGTCGAGCGAGCCGCCCGAGACGGCGCTGGCGGTGCCGCCCGCGAGCACCTGCGTGCCTTCGGCGCTGGCGTTGCCGCTCACGAGCTGCGTGCCGCCCGTATGCACGGACGCCGAGTTCGCCACGCCGCCCGCGACGTTTTGCGCGCCGCCCGCGTAGATTTGCGTGCCGTCCGCTTCGCCGCCCGAGTTCACGTTTTGCGCGCCGCCGCTCACGACCGTGCCGGTTGCCGTGCCCGCGACGTTCTGCGCGCCCGCGCTGATGGTGGTGCCGGTCGCCGTGGCGCCGGCCTGCACGGTTTGCGTGCCGCCCGAGATCACGGCGCCGGCCGCCGCGCCGCCCGCCGCGATCGTCATCGAGCCGGCCGCTCTCACGACCGTGCCCGTGGCGCTCGCGTCGGCGTTCACGTTCTGGGTGCCGCCCGCCGCGACGACGGTGCCCGTCGCCGCGCCGTCCACGTCCTGCGTGCCGGAGATCGTCGCCGAAACCGACTGGCCGCCCGCCTGCACCTGCTGTTCGCCGCCCGCCTGCACGGTCGCGCCGGTGGTCACGCCGCCCGCTTGCACCGCTTCGTGGCCCGAGTTGCCGACCACGGTGTTGAGCGACGAGCCGCCCGCGAGCACCGTGAGGCTGCCGCCGTTCATCACCTGCACGCCCGACGCCACGTTGCCGCTGATGCGGAAGTCGCCGCTCGGGCCGGTGCCCGAGAGCAGGCCGGCCGTGTCGGCAGTCAGGATCGAGCCGGCGTTTTCGGTCACGCCGAGCGCCGAGCCGCCGCCCGAAAGCGTGAGCGCGCCGCCCGAATTCATCGTCAGCCCGGAAACCGCGCCGTTCGACGCCACCGCGACCGTGCCGCCCGCCGCGACCGTATCGCCATAAGCCTGGCCGCCCGCGAGCACCTGCTGCTGGCCGCCGCTGACGGCCGTGCCGCGCGCGACGCTGCCCGTGCCGATCTGCTGCGTGCCGCCGTAGACGGTGGTTGCCGACACCACGCCGCCCGCCTGCACCGCCTGCGTGCCGCCGCGCACGGCGGTGCCGCTCGCCACGCCGCTCACGTTCTGCGTGCCGCCCGACGAAACCGTCGTGCCGCTCGCGAGCGCGCCCGCCGCCACGTTCTGCTGGCCGTCCGCGCTGACGGTCGCCGCGTTCGCGATGCCGCCGCTCTGGATCTGCTGGGTGCCGCCCGAGATGCGGTCGCTCGTGGTCACGCCGCCATTGGCGACGGTTTCGGTGCCGCCCGCGCCGATCGAGTTGGCGCTGCCCGAGCCGCCGTTGAGGATCGAGAGCGCGCCGCCCGACGAAACGCTCGTGCTGGTGGCGCGCGCACCCGCCGAAACGGCGAGCGTGCCGCCGTCAAGTTGCAGGCCCGCCGCCGCCGCGCTGTTGGCGAGCGTGACCGCGCCGCCCGCCAGCACCGTGGCCGAGGTCGTGGAGGCCGCGCTGCCGTTGACGGTCTGGCTGCCGCCCGCCGACACCACCGCGCCCTCGCTCGCGCCGCTCACCCATTCGCTGCCGCCGCCCTGGATCTGCGTGCCCGAGGCGCGCGCGTATTGCGCGATCGTCTGCGTCGCGCCGTTGTTGACGACGGTGCCGCTCGCCGCGCCGCTCGTGACGGCTTCGGTCGATCCGGCGGCGAGTTGCGTGCCGACCGTCGCGCCGCCCACCACGTTGACGGTCGTGCCCGTCGCCGCACGGGTGTTGCTCGCGACGCCGCCCGAAACGTACAGCGCGCCGCTGTCGAACTGCGTGTCGTAGGTCGTGCCCGCCGAGACGATTTGCGTGCCGCCCGAGATCACCGTGCCGCTCGTCGCGCCGCCGGTCACGTATTCGTTCGCGCCGGCCAGCACGAGCGTGCCGCTCGCCACGCCGCCGCCCACGTATTCCGCGCCGCCCGCGCCGAGCGTCGTGTCGCGGGTCACGCCGCTTGCGCGCACGAACACCGTGCCGCCCGAAGTCACGGTCGTGTCGTTGGTCACGCCGCCCGAAGCGGTGAGCGTGCCCGAATTGCTGACGGTCGCGTTGTTGAGCGTGCCGCCGCTCACGACGCCGGTGCCATAGGCGCTGATCGTCGCGTCCTGGGCCACACCGCCCGAAACCGTGAGATTGCCGCCGCTGCTGACGAGCGTGCTGGACGCCGTGCCGCTCGAAAGCACGGTCAACTGGCCGCCGTTTTCGAGGATCACGTTGGTGGCGACGTTGCCGCTCACCGAGAACGCGACGTTGTCCTTGTTGGTGCCGTTGGTGATCGTCGCGGAGGTGTTGGTGACGAGCGCGCCGCCCGACGAAACCATCACCTGATCCGCAAAGCCGCCCGCGTCGACTTCGAAGCGGCCGTTGCGGTCGACCGTCGTCGCGAGCGCAATGCCGCCGTCGTTGACGATGGTGTTGCCACCCGCGCCGACTTCCGTGACCGTCGCGCTGCCGCCGTTGAGCACGGTGAGCACGCCGGTGTATTCGATCAGCGTGTTGCTCGCCACGTTGCCCGACACCGTGAAGTTGCCGTTGTGGTTGGTGCCGCTGGTGATGACCGCCGAGGTGTTGGTGATGAGGCCGCCGCCGGCGCTTTGCATCACCAGATTGGCCGAGCCGCCCGCGTCCACTTCGAGCGTGCCGGCGAGCAGCGTCGTCTGGTTGGCGTAGCCGCCGTTGTTCACGGTCAGTTTGGCCGCACTGCCGTCGAGCACGACGTTCGACGCCACGTTGTTCGAAACGTAGAAGGCGCCGCTGGTGGCGTTCGACGCGTTGACGATCGTCGCCGAGGTGTTGGTGATGATCTGGCCGCCCGAACCTTGCGAGACGACGTCGGCGGTGCCGGCCGCATCGACTTGCAGGATGCCGCCCGCGGAATACACGGTGTCGCTGGCGAGGCCGCCCGAGAGCGCGGTCAGATGACCCGTGCCCACGATCTGCGTGTGCGTGGCGACGTTGTCCTGGATCGTGAAGCCGTTGCCGTTGTCGGTGCGCGTGTTGGTGCCCGAAAGCACGGTCGACGAGGTCGTGGCGACGAGGCCGCCGTTCGCGTTCTGCACGATGCCGGTGGCCGTGGCGCCCGATTCGATCGTGAACGTGCCGCCCGAATTGACGGTGCCGGAGGTCGCGCTGCCGCCCGAATGCACGTCGACGTTGCCGCCGCTGGAGACCACGGCGTTGTTGGTCGCGCCGCCGGAGCTGACCACCTGCGTGGCGTTGGTGCCGCTCACGAGCGTTGCGTTGGCCACGCCGCCCGTCTGCACCGTGTCGATGGAGGCGGTGCCGACGGTGGTGTTGTTCTCGGTGCCCGCGACCGACTGCGTGGCGTAGTACGGATAGCTGCCGCTCAGCACGGAGCCGTTTGCGGTGGCGCCCGCCGAAACGGTCGCCGACGCGCCGTAGTTGACGAGCGCCGCGTTCAGCGTGCCGCCGCTCGACACGTTGACGCTGCCGCCCGAATTGACCGTGGTGGAAGTGGCCGCGCCGCCCGCGATCGTTTCCGTGCCGCCGTAGCCGACCGAGGTCCGGTTCGCGGAGCCGCCCGCCGAAACGATCTGGCTGCCGCCCGAACTGACGGCGGCCGAATTGGCGAGGCCCGAGTTGGCCACCGTCTGGGTGGCGCCGCTCGTGATGTTCGCGTAGCTCGCCACGGCGCCCGCGCCCGTCACGTTTTGCGCGCCGCCGCTCGTCACGAGCGTGGAAACGGCAATGCCGCCGCTCACGTTCTGCGTGCCGCCCAGCACCTGCGTATTCGAGGCGACGCCGTTGGCGAACGCCACTTCCGTGCCGCCCGAGCTCACGACCGTGCCGCTCGAATGCTCGTTCGCGAGCACGTCGAGCTCGCTGCCGTTGGTGAGCACGTAGCCGGTGGCGACGCCCGCGGTCGTCGTGAAGGCCGTGCCGTTGGCGTTGGTGCCGGAGACCGTGCCCGAAGTGGTGGCCGAAATGGTCGAGCCCGAGAAAAGCACAAGACCCGTTACCGTCGCGCCCGCCGCGATCGCTTCATGCCCGCCCGACGAAACCGTCACGCCCGTGGCGCGGCCGCCGCTCGCCACGTCCTGCGTGCCGCCGGCGCTGACCGTCGTGGTGGAGGCGACGCCCGCCGCATACACCGTCTGCACGCCGCCGCTGCCGATCGTCGACGAATTGGCCACGCCGCCCGAGTTGACGTTCTGCGCGCCGTTGACCGTCGACGAATTCGCGGTGGCGGCCCACACGTTTTGCGCGCCGCCCGCGTTGATCGTGGTCGCGGCGGCGGTGCCGCCCGAGAGGTTTTGCGTGCCGCCTGCGTTGATCGTGGTCGACGACGCAACGCCGCTCGACACGTTCTGCGTGCCGCCCGCGTTGACCGTCGTTGCCGTTGCGGTGCCGCGCACGGTTTGCGCGCCGCCGCTGTTCACGCGCGTGGCGGTCGTGCTGCCGCCCGCGGAGACGTATTGCAGGCCGCCGCCGCCCACGGCGACGTTGGCGGTCGCGCCGCTCGGCTCGACAATCTGCGTGCCGTCCGTGACCGTTTCGCCGTTGATGATGACGCCGCTCGTGACGTCGGACGTGAAGGCGGGAGGCGCGGGCGTGGCCGTCGCCATGACGGCGTGCAGGCCGAGCAGCGAAAACAGGCCCGCGAGCAGGCGCGAAACACGGCGCCGGCGATTGCCGAAGACGTGTTGGCAGAATTTACGGCGGAAGGTGATCGGCTTCATTGTTGATGACAGTTGTGCCGCCCCGGCGCGCGAAAGGCGCGCGGCGGGACGTTGGTCTCTCGTGCTATCCGCCTCTCGTCGGGCGGAATCGGGCTATTCATGCGTCGAGCGGCGATGCCGCGGCCATCGGCGTGCGATGTCGCTCGAGCGTGGGAATGGGTGCGAGGCGCGGCGCGGGTTCAGGCGCTCGCTTGCGCTTCGTTCGCTGCGTTCGTTGCGTTCGATGCGTTCGTTGCGCGTGCTGCGTTCGATGCGTTTGCTTCGTTCGTTGCGCGTGCTTCGTTTGCTTCGTTCGCTGCGCGTGCTGCGTTCGCGCCGAAGCCGGGAATGCGCCGCAGCGTGCGCTTCACCTGCTCGGGCGTGATGAGGCGCGTGCATTCGAACTGGCGCGGCGTGTCCTTGTGGCGCGGACACCAGAAGAAGTCCTGATGATCGAAGCGCTGGCTCGCGTCGTTCCAGCAGCCGTTGCACGCGTGGTAGTTGATTACGCGAAACGGCGTGTGGAATTCGTTGTTTTCCATCGTGAAGCCGCTGATCATCACGACCGGCGTCCGGCACGCCCAGGCGAGCCAGGCGAGGCCGCTGGACAGCCCCACGAAGAAGTCGGCGTGACGCAGCCAGCGCGCGCGTTCTTCGAGCGGCTTGTCGCCGGTCTGATCCTCGGCGCCGTGCGGAATGTGATTCCAGACGAGTCCCGAGCCGTGCGTGGCCTTCTGGTCGATGCAGATCACGCGATAGCCTTGCTCCTTGAGGAACGCGACGATCTCGCGCCAGCCGGTCGGGTGATTCCAGTACTTGCACTGCGTGGAGCTTTGCACGGCAATGCAGACGTAGCGCTCCTCGATCGGGCGGCTGTCGTCCTTGAGCGCGATCTCCGGGCGCATTTCCTCGGGATCGACGCCCAGAATGTGGCCGGCCGTGCGATGCAACCCGACGTGACGGAAGTCGGCGGGCTGAAAGACGTGGTTGGCGTCGTCGAAAAAGAGCCCGACGTTGTAGGTCGCGTAATAGCGCTCGGGCTGCACGTCCTCGTGCGTGACGAATTCGATTTCCGGATAGGCGCTGCGAAAGAGCGGCGCGATCAGCGCGCCCATCGCGCAGGTCAACTTGCAGCCGTGCTGGCGCTGGAACTTCACCGCGTACGGGAACCAGCCCATCAGATCACCGAGCGTGCCCACGGGAAACTGGATCAGCACCTCGCGGTCCTTCGCGTCGTAGCGATGGATGAAGGCGGCGTCGGCGCGCTTGCCGCGCTGCTGGATCTGCACTTCGAACGGCACGAAATACTTTTTCGCGCTCGCCACCGAGCCCGCGCCGATATCGGTTTCGAACAGCACGTTGTCGGTTTCGTAGTCGCGCAGCACGACGTGCCACTCGCCTTCGGGCAGCACCACGCGGCAACCGTCGTTGAAGTCGAAGCGCACGCCTTGCAGCGCTTCCTGCGTCGGCACGCTCGCGGGCGGCGGGAACGGCGGTCTGGAAGGCGCGCTCGCGCAAGCCGGAGCGGAAACGGGCGCGGCGGCGCTCGCGGGGTTGCCTGCCGCGGGCACGGCGAGGATTTCGTGAGGAATCGAAGCAGTCATGTGTCGGACCAGAACTGGAATGAAAACCGGCGCGATGCGTTTTCACAACCGGACATGCGGTATTGCTCCAGTTAAGGTCGATTTATCATTGACTGGCTGGCAGCGATATACGGCTTCGATATTTTCAGATTTATTACAACACGCGGCAACGCGGATTTAGAACCCTTTGTGGCTTTTAATTGGCGCTTAAAATCACGAGGCGGTGTTACACGCACGCGTATACGACGTAAGGATTTGAAACTTGAGCGCCGTGCGAAAAAATATTGTTTGCCGAAAAGCGGCAAAGCCAGGCGGGGAGCGGGCGGAGGAAGAGAGGCGCGGCGCGGGCGCGGTGCAGAAAGCGCCGATCTGCGTGAAGCGGGGCGGTTTTCGACGCACGCCGGAATACCGCAAATTTTACCGGAAATATTTACGCTTTCAAGCGAGAATTCATTTTCGAAATGCTTACAATGCGGGTTTTCTCGGATAAAGATTCGCGCAGCCGCGATTATAAGCGCAATAGGCGGTGCGAGTCCGCTAAATTAAAAAGGGCGCAACGAATAATCCGTTGCGCCCTTTTGGGGTCCGACAGCGCCGCTTCGTGGCGGCGCCTGGCGGCTTAGCTTGCCGCGACCGTCACCGGCTTTTTCGTCTTGGCCGAGTTCTTGATCTCTTCGAGCTTGATCTCGACGTGACGCGAGAACACGTAGTAGTCCGCCGGGCGCTGGTTGTCCAGCGGGATATCTCTCGCGAACGCGCCCGTGGTGCGCGGGCCCGCCAGCGCGACGCGCGCGGCCTTGAGCGGGTGCGCAACCGTGTCCATCACGGCCGTGGCCTCGAAGCCGCAGTGAACCATGCAGTCGGCGCACTTCTCGTACTTGCCCGTGCCGTACTTGTCCCAGTCGGTGGTTTCCATCAGTTCCTTGAAGGTCTTTACGTAACCTTCGCCGACCAGATAGCACGGTTTCTGCCAGCCGAACACCGTGCGCGCCGGGTTGCCCCACGGCGTGCATTCGTAGGTCTGGTTGCCGGCCAGGAAGTCGAGGAACAGGCTCGACTGGCTGAACGACCACTTCTTGCCGTTGTTGCCGCGCTTGAAGATTTCGCGGAACAGGTTCTTGGTCTTGTCGCGGTTCAGGAAGTGCTGCTGGTCCGGCGCGCGCTCGTAGGCATAGCCCGGCGACACCGTGATGCCGTCCACGCCGATCTCGCCCACCGTGTCGAAGAACTTCGCCACGCGTTCCGGCACGGCGTCGTTGAACAGCGTGCAGTTGATGTTCACGCGAAAGCCGCGGCGCTTGGCTTCCTTGATGGCCGCGACGGCCTTGTCGTACACGCCTTCCTGCGAGACCGAGTGATCGTGCGCCTCGCGGTCGCCGTCCAGGTGGACCGACCAGACGAAATACGGATTCGGCTCGTAGTCGTCCATCTTCTTTTCCATGAGCAGCGCGTTCGTGCAGAGATACACGAACTTCTTGCGCGCCATGATGCCCCTGACGATCTGCGGCATTTCCTTGTGCAGCAGCGGCTCGCCGCCCGCGATCGAAACCACGGGCGCGCCGCACTCGTTCACGGCTTCGAGGCATTCCGCCAGAGACAGGCGCTGGTTCAGGATGGGATCGGGGTAGTCGATCTTGCCGCAGCCGTTACAGGCGAGGTTGCAGCGGAACAGCGGCTCGAGCATGAGCGCGAGCGGGTAGCGTTTGTTGCCGCCGAAATGTTGGCGGAAGATATAGGCGCCAACGCGGACTTTCTGGAGCAGCGGAATAGACAAGAGTGTCCTCCTTAAACTTCGCGCGCGACGAGCGGTTGCAACAGCTTCGACGGCAGCTTGAATTCGACTTTTTCTTCACGGCCCGCCATCGTCGACACCTCGACAGGCCCCAACGCGCGCAGCGCGTCTATCACGTTCTCAACCATCTCTTCGGGCGCCGACGCGCCGGCCGTGATACCCACGGTCTGCACGCCCGCGAACCACTCGGGTTTGACTTCCGAGCCGTCCGCGACGAGGTAGCTCGCCACGCCCGTTTCGCTGCCGATCTCGCGCAGGCGATTCGAGTTCGAGCTGTTGGTCGCGCCCACCACGAGCAAAACATCGACCAGTTCCGACAATTCGCGCACCGCCGCCTGCCGGTTCTGCGTGGCGTAGCAGATGTCGCGCGTGTCCGGGCCGACGATGTCGGTGAACCGCGCAAGCAGCGCGTCGATGATGCCGCGCGTGTCGTCCACCGAAAGCGTGGTTTGCGTCACGTACGCGAGCGGCATGTCGAGCGGCAGATCGAGCTTCGCGACATCGGCTTCGCTCTGCACGAGCAGCACCGAGCCGGGAATCTGCCCGATCGTGCCTTCCACTTCCGGATGACCGGCGTGGCCGATCAGGATCAGCGTGCGGCCCGCGCTCACGTACTGGCGCCCCTGCACGTGCACCTTGGTGACGAGCGGGCAGGTCGCGTCGAGCACGTCGAGGTCGCGTTCCTCGGCGGCGCGTTCCACGGTTTTCGCCACGCCGTGCGCGCTGAAAATCGCCACGGCGCCTTCCGGCACTTCGTCGAGTTCTTCCACGAAGCGTGCGCCCTTGTTGCGCAGGTTTTCGACCACGTGCCGGTTGTGGACGATTTCATGACGCACGTAGACCGGCGCGCCGTGCTTCTGCAACGCGCGATCGACAATTTCGATGGCGCGGACAACCCCCGCACAAAAGCCGCGGGGTTGGGCAAGGATCACTCGCATAGGGTGAAGAACTCCGACCGCCAGCAGTTTCGGCCCAACCGGTAACCGGATCTGGCCGCCGCAGCGTCTATTTAGTAAGTGCAAAAATCCGTCGCAAAAAAGACGGAATAAAAACCAAGGGCGCATTTTAACTCCATCGCCGCGCCTTTGCTGACTGGCGCTCCACCGGCTGCGGCGCGCACGCGACGGCCGGGTGCGCGAGCCGGCGCGCCCACGGTGTTTTTGCGGTATGCGCGATGAATAAACCGCAGGAAAATGCGCTCGAACACACGAATTTCCGCCGCTTGCGGGCGGAAACGGCCGGAAATGCGTCGCGGCGGTAGGCAAAGGCGGCTGATACGACCATGCGCGACAATGCGCGACAACGGGCTTCAACACGCGACCACGCCCGACCACGCGGCCGTCCCGCATCGACGCGCATCAATACCCTTACGCTCACTGAACATTCTTTGCGCGGTGCATCATCGCGCGGATGCCCTTAAACTAACGCGTCCTGCGGCGCCGGGATGGCGCCTTGGGAAACGACCCCAATTCAGGCGCCCGATGGAACCCGACCACTACGACACATTTCCGGTAGCGAGCGTCTTGCTGCCGAAGGCGCTGCGCGCGCCGGTCGGCGTGATCTACCACGTCGCGCGCACGCTCGACGACATCGCGGACGAAGGCGACTGGCTTCCCAGCGAACGCCACGCGCGCCTCGCCGATTTTCGCGATGGCCTCGACGCCGTGGGCGAAGGACGCCTCGCGCCGGTGCATCCCACGCTATTCGCCAAACTCGCGGACGTCGTGCGCGAGCGCCGGCTGCCGCTCGCGCCGTTTTACGAGCTGGTCGCGGCGTTCGATCAGGATATCGACACCACGCGGTATCACGACCATTTCGAGCTGCTCGATTTTTGCCATCGCTCGGCGAATCCGGTCGGCCATTTGATGCTGCATCTGATCGACGTCGCCACACCCGCGAATCTTGCCGATTCCGACGCGATCTGCACGGCGCTGCAACTCATCACGTTTCTTCAGGACGTGCGCGCCGACTGGCAGCGCGGCCGCATCTATCTGCCGCTCGCGGACCGCGAGCGCTTCAACGTGACCGAGGCGCAGATCGCGGCGGGCATTGTCGACGACGGCTGGCGCGCGCTGATGGCCAACGAGGTGGCGCGCGCGCGGGCGCTGATGGTGAGCGGCGCGCCGCTCGCGCTGCGCGTGCCGGGCCGCTTCGGGCTGGAACTGTGCAGCGTGGTACACGGCGGCCTGCGCATGCTCGAAGTGATCGAGCGCAACGGCTACGACGTATTTCGCGCGCGGCCCGCGCTGCGCGTCACCGACTGGGCCGTCGTGCTGCTGCGCACGGCCACCATGTGGCTGTCGCGCCGCGTGAGCGTGCGCGCGCCTTCGATCGAGAGTAACAACGCATGACAACAATGATTCTCTTCGCGGTTGCCTGTCTTTCGCTGCTGATCTGGCTCGTGCTGGTGTTCGCGCGCGGCGGCTTCTGGCGCGCGCGTCCGGCCGCGCCGCTGCCGCTCGTCGAGCCGGCGGACGGCTGGCCCGCCGTGTGCGCCGTGGTGCCCGCGCGCAACGAAGCCGACGCCATCGGCGAAGCGGTCACGTCGCTGCTGGAGCAGAACTACGGCGGCGACTTCCATGTGGTCGTGATCGACGATCACAGCACCGACGGCACCGCCGAAGCCGCGCGCGCCGCCGCGCTCGCGCTGCAATGCCCCGAAAAGCTCAGCGTGATCGCCGCGAAGCCGCTGCCCGCGGGCTGGTCGGGCAAGGTGTGGGCGCAGTCGCAAGGCATCGAAGCCGTGCGCACGCTCGGCCTGCCCGCCGACTTCTTCCTGCTCACCGACGCCGACATCGGCCATCCGCCCGAGGCCGTCGCGCAGCTCGTGGTGCGCGCGCTCGCGGAAGGCCGCGATCTCGTCTCGCTGATGGTGCGCCTGCGCTGCGACTCGTTCTGGGAAAAGGCGCTCATTCCGGCATTTGTGTTCTTCTTCGCGAAGCTCTATCCGTTCGCATGGGTCAACAATCCGCGCAACAAAACGGCGGCGGCGGCGGGCGGCACGATGCTCGTGCGGCGCACGGCGCTGGAAGAGGCCGGCGGCATCGAGTCGATCCGCGCGGAACTCATCGACGATTGCAGCCTCGCCGCGCGCATCAAGCATCGCGGCGAAGGACAGCATCCGATCCGCCTGGACGTGGCCGCGAAAAGCGTGTCGCTGCGCCCGTACGATTCGTGGAAGGACATCTGGAACATGATCGCGCGCACGGCGTTCACGCAACTGCATTATTCGGCGTGGCAGCTCGCTGGCACCTTGCTCGGCATGGCGATCATCTATCTCGCGCCGCCCGCGATCGCGCTGGCGCTGGGTCCGCAAGGCTGGCCCGCGTGGCTGGCGTGGGCGCTCATGTGCTGCGCCTATGCGCCGATGCTCGCGTACTATCGCCGCTCGCCGCTGTGGGCGCCGTTCCTGCCGCTCGTGGCGCTGTTCTACGTGGGCGCGACGTTCGCTTCGGCGTGGCGCTTTTGGCGCGGCAAGGGCGGCCAGTGGAAAGCGCGCGTGCAGGCGCCGGTTCAGCGCTGATCAACGGCCGCCCAGGCCGCTTCGAAACAAAAAAAGCCGTCGACATCGACGGCTT
>NZ_CAJMZE010000032.1:0-76003 GCF_905220235.1 Paraburkholderia sp. J41
CCACTGCAAGACCTGCGACATCAAGGACCCGACGCAGAACATCGTCTGGGTCACGCCGGAAGGCGGCGGCGGGCCGAATTATCCGAATATGTAGGCGTTATTCGCGTGGGCAATACAACGCCCAAAGCCGCTTCGGGCTATGAGCCGAAGCGGCTTTTTTTTGCGACCCGCGCTCGTTCACGGCCGCATGGCGGGTTGGGGCGGAGCGGGGCGCTCGCCCCGCGCGCCGGGCACGATCTCGACGGCATCGCGCTTTCAGGCATGGTTCCGGGCGTGCTTCGGGGCGGGCTTTCAGGCGCGCTCCGGGGCGTCGGCGGCGCGGGCGAGGCGCGAGTGCCGCCGCTGAGTTTTATCGGCGATCATGGCGGCGGCATGCCGCTAGCGCCCGGCGTGTAAGCACGTTTCCACGCGCAGGTCGTCGAAATGAATGCCGTGCGTCCGATGCGCCGGCGCCGCCCCTCAAGCCAGTGCCGGCTCGCGCAGGCGAAACGCCGCAACCGCCTCGCGCAGCGCATGCGCCTGCTCGGCGAGCGCATGCGCGGCCGCCGAAGCTTCCTCGACCAGCGCGGCGTTTTGCTGCGTGACTTCGTCCATCTGCGTGACGGCGACGTTGACTTGCTCGATGCCCGTCGACTGCTCGCGCGAAGCCGTGGAAATCTCGTCCACGGTCGTCGTCACGCGGTCCACGGATTCGACGATCACGCCGATGATCTGGCCGGCGTCGGCCACCAGCGTGGAGCCCGCTTCCACGCGTTTTGCCGACTGCGCGATGAGTTCCTTGATTTCGCGCGCCGCGGCGGCGCTGCGTTGCGCCAGCGTGCGCACCTCGCCCGCGACCACGGCGAAACCGCGGCCTTGCTCGCCCGCGCGCGCGGCTTCCACGGCGGCGTTGAGCGCCAGAATATTGGTCTGGAACGCAATGCCGTCGATCAAGCCGATGATTTCGCCCACCTTGCTCGAACTGTCCGCGATCGACTGCATCGTGCCGACCACTTCGCGCATCACCTGGCCGCCGCGCGACGCCGTTTGCGCGGCCGTGCCCGCGAGTTCGGTGGCGTGCTGGGCGTTTTCGGCGTTCATGCGCACGATCGACGTCAATTCCTCCATGCTCGCGGCCGTTTCTTCCAGCGAGGCGGCCTGTTCCTCGGTGCGCGAGGAAAGATTGAGATTACCGCTCGCGATCTGCGCGCTCGCAGTCGCGACGCCTTCGGCATTGCCGCGCACTTCGCTCACCACGCGCGCGAGGCTGGCCTGCATCTGCGCGAGCGCGGCGAGCAGCTCGGCGGTTTCGTCGTCGCCGTGCGCGTGCAGGTCGGTCGAGAGATCGCCGTTGGCGACTTCGCGCGCGAAATCGACGGCGCGCCCGAGCGGGCGCGTCACCGCGCGGCTGAACGCCACGCCGCCCGCGAGCGCGAGCACGAACACGGCGACCATGAGCAGGGCGCTCACGACGATTGCGCGTTGCGCGCGCCGCGCGGCTTCGGCCACGACGCCGGCGTTGTCGGCCGCGATCTTGCGCGCGGCCTGGTCGAGCAGATCGGCGGGCGCGCGGTCCACGCCGGCCACTTGCGTGTCTCCCGCCGAAGAGTCGCCGCCGGCCGCCTTGAACGCGTCCAGACCCTTGCGATACCCCTGGCCCATGGTTTTATGCGCTTCGGCGAATTGCGTGACGAGCGTGCGCGCGTCGCCTGGGGGCAGCTTCGCCTCGAGCGTGGCCGCGAGGTCGTCGACGGTGCGTTCGCGCTGCTGGAATTGCCCCCAGTACTTGTCGAGTTTGGCCGGGTCTTTGCCGCGCAGCAGCGTGTCTTTCCATTCCTGCACCTGCAACTTGAATTCGACCAGCGTGGCCGACGCCATGCGTTCGTTGGCCGCCGAAGCCTGCACGTTGACGCGATACGTGTCGATGGCCTGATTGAGCGTATGAATGCCGTAGAACGCGCCGGCCGACATCAACGTGAGCGATGCGGCGAACGCGAGCGGAATCTTGCGACTGAGCTTCATATGGGACGAGTGATGAAAACGTCGACGGGTTTCGCCGATGCCGGTTTTACGGCGCATCGCGGTCGGCCTTGAGCAACCTTACAAAAGGGCTCGATCATTGGCCGCGCGTTTTTTCGATAATTTATCTTATGTAAAATCATAAATTACGGCGATGTGCTTCCTTACAGCTTCACGCCGATCTTCGCCACCTTGCCGCCTCGCCGTTTCACACACGAACGCGCCGCTCATTGCAGATCGTCGAACGTCGGACGATCCGCCGCCGGCTTCAATGCAACCTCGCTCGCGCCAGCCTTCGGCCGGAATACGAATGTCGAAGCGCCAAACGCGGGCGCCGCGTTCCAGCGGTACGTCGCCTCGCGGCGCGGCCGCGTCGGCTGGGTCGTGTCGGTGACGACCAGACGACATGGCAGCGGCCGGCGGCCCGGTTCGATCCACAGTTCCCAGTCCGCGCCGGCCTGCTGAAAGACATAGTGCGTACACCAGCGCGTGCCGATCTTCTCCGCGCCGAGCACTTGCGCCGAGGTGATCGCCGCATCATCGTTCTTGCCGGCGCCCCAGTAAAACAGATCGGCGAGCGGCGCCTCGAAATGCCAGGTGGTCGCGAGATCGCGCACGAACGCATCGAGCGTGGGCGGCGCGTCGTTGCGCGTGTAAGTGCCCTGCTTCTCGTTGAACGTCGTGAAATGGCGGCCGTCGTCGACAATCCCGCGCACGTTGCCGTTGCCCGTGATGTCGGCGCGCAGCCGGTCCGGACGCTTTGCCTTGAGCACGACATGGCGCAGCAGCGCGGCGTTCTGGCCGTTTTCGAGCACGACGTCGGTGGACGTGTCGGCGGTCACTTCGAATTGGCGCAACGTGCGCAGATACGCGCCCATCGCATCGAGCGCGTCGGTGGCGCGCGGATCGACAGCCGACAGCGGCGCGTTGGCGTTTTCCGCGTCGAAGCTGCCGTTTTCCAGATCGGCGAGCGGCGAAGGCACGTTGGATTGCGAGGGCGCCCGCTCCTTGCCGGGCGCCTGCGCGCAACCGCTCAGCGCGCAAACGAGCCCCGCTGCCAGCGCGCCGCAAACCAGACGGCCGCGAAAAACGGCGTGCGGACGGGACTCCGCTCCAGGAAAGACTGTTTTGTTCACGACGTCTCCTGACTCAATGCGCGCTCGAACGACGCGAAGACCGTGGCGCCGGACCAGATTACCAGCGTTGCGCCACGCGCGATGCGAGCGCGCTGGCCCGAATATCCTCGTTGCTTTACCTCCGTAAAAGCCCTGGCTCGGACCTCGCACACCGACGCAGTATCATGGACTCACAATTTTAGAACGTCGTTCTATCAGATAGAACGACAAAAAAACCGCATTCAGGAGATGCCGATGTCCAGCCTGCCGGTCGATGCGACGCGCGAGTCGCCCCACGACCTTGCCGTGTCCACGGGCGCGGCCCAGATCAACGCGCGCATCGACCGTCTGCCCGCCACGCGCTCGATCTGGGCGCTCGTCTTTCTGCTCTCGCTGGGCGGCTGGTTCGAGTTCTACGACCTGTTCTTCACCGCCTACGTCGGGCCGGGCCTCGTCAAGAGCGGGCTGTATTCGACCACCACGGCGTCGTTCTTCGGCTTCTCGGGCCTGGGCGCATTCGTCGCGGCGTCGTTTGCGGGCCTCTTCATCGGCACGTTCTGCTTCACCGGTCTCGCCGACCGCTACGGCCGCCGCACGATGTTTACGGCCTCGCTGCTGTGGTATTCGGCCGCGACCTGCATCATGGCCTTGCAGACGAGCGCGCCCGCGATCAACCTCTGGCGGCTCGTCGCGGGCATCGGCGTGGGCATCGAACTCGTCACCATCGACACCTACGTGAGCGAACTCGTGCCCAAGCACATGCGCGGGCGCGCCTTCGCGTTCGTGCATCTCGTGCAGTACACGGCCGTGCCCGCGGTCGCGCTGCTCGCGTGGTGGTTCGTGCCGCGCGCGCCGCTTGGCTTCGACGGCTGGCGCTGGGTGGTGATGTTCGGCGCGCTGGGCGCGTTGATTGCATGGGCGATCCGCCGCCGCGTGCCCGAAAGCGCGCGCTGGCTCGCGCAGCGCGGCCGCACGGAAGAAGCCGCGCGCGTGCTCGCCCGCCTCGAAACGAAGGTCGAGCGCGAATACGGCCGCATCCTGCCGGCGCCCGCGCCCGAAGCGGCGCCCGCCCCGTCGCTCACCAGGGCGCGCTTCGCCGAACTCTGGCAGCCGCCGTATCGCCGCCGCACCATCACGCTGCTCGTGTTCAATCTCTTTCAGGCAATCGGCTTTTACGGCTTCGCGTCGTGGGTGCCGACGCTGCTCGTGTCCAAGGGCGTGACGATCACGCACAGCCTGCTTTATTCGTTCGTGATTGCCGCCTCGAATCCGTTCGGCCCGCTGCTCGGCATGGCCATTGCCGACCGCATCGAGCGCAAGACGCTCGTCGTGCTTTCCGCGTTCGCCATTGCCGTGTGCGGCACGCTGTTCGCGATGCAGACTTCGGCCGCCATGCTGATGCTGCTCGGCGTGCTCATCACGCTCGGCGGCACGCTGCTTTCGGTCGGCTATCACGCGTATCAGGTCGAACTTTTCCCCACGCGCATGCGCGCCACGGCAGTCGGCTTCGTGTATTCGATGTCGCGCCTTTCCGCCATGTTTTCCGGCTTCATGATCGCCTCCGCGCTCCGGCACTTCGGTGTGCCAGGCGTTTTTTCGCTGATCACGGCCGCGATGATCGTCGTGATGGCGGCGATCGGCCTGTTCGGGCCGCGCACGAAAAATCGCGCGCTCGACGAGATTTCCCGCTAATTTCCACCCTGAATAGAACGAGGTTTCATCGTCATGCTTCCATTAACCGGCGTGCGCGTTCTGGATCTGTCGAATGTGCTCGCAGGTCCGTTTTGCGCGTACCAGCTTGCGCTTTTCGGCGCCGAAGTCACCAAGGTCGAACACCCCGAAGGCGGCGATCTCGCGCGCCGGCTCGGCGCCGACAAGGACGCGGCCGCGCGCAACATGGGCGCGTCGTTCGTGGCCGTCAACGCGGGCAAGCGCTCGATCACGCTCAACCTCAAGGACCCGCGCGGCAAGGCGATCTTGCGCGATCTCGTGCGCGACGCCGACGTGCTGGTCGAGAACTACCGCCCCGGCGTGATGGACCGTCTGGGTCTCGGCTACGATCAGTTGTCCGAAGTGAATCCGCGTCTCGTGTATTGCGCGATTTCCGGTTTCGGCGACGACGGCGCCCTCTCCCGCCGCCCGGCCTACGATCAGATCATTCAGGGCATGGCCGGCGTGATGAGCGTGACCGGCGACGCGCAAAGCGCGCCGCTGCGCGTGGGCTATCCCGTTTCCGATACGGTGGGCGGCCTCACGGCCGCATTCGGAATTTGCGCGGCGCTGCTCGACGCGCGCACGAGCGGCCGCGGCCGCCGCCTCGACGTTTCGATGCTCGAAAGCACGCTCGCCACCATGGGCTGGGTGGTGTCGAACTATCTGAACGCGGGCGTCGAACCCTCGCCCATGGGCAACGAAAATTTCACGGCCGCGCCCTCGGGCACGTTCCGCACCGGCGAAGGACTCCTGAACATTGCCGCGAATGAGACGCGTCAGTTCGAAAGCCTCTGCGACGTGATCGGCCGCGCCGACCTTGCCGGCGACGAGCGCTTTGCCGCGCGTCATCTGCGCAAGCAGCATCGCGAAGCGCTCAAGGCCGAAATCGAAGCCGCGCTCGCCGCCGACAGCGCCGCGAACTGGGAAACGCGCCTGCTCGAGCGCGGCGTGCCCGTGGGGCGCGTGCTTTCGGTGCCCGAGATTCTCGCGCATCCGCATCTTGCCGAACGGCGCTTCGTGCGCGAGTTCGACGCCGCGCACGGCGAAGCGCCGCAGCGCGTCACGCGCGCGGGCCTGCGGCTCGCCGACGCCGACGCCGCGCCCACCACGCCCGCGCCCGTGCTCGGCGCGCATACGCACGAAGCGCTCGCGCAACTGGGCTACGACGCCGCGCAAATCGACACGCTCAAGCACGACGGAGTGATCTGACATGACCGCAACGAAACCCGCTTCGCCGCCCGACCTCGCGCAACTGTGCGCCGACTACTGGAGCACCTCGATCGTCGACATCCATCCGGGTTCGATCAAGATGCGCGGCTATCCGATCCAGGAGTTGATCGGCAACGTGAGCTTCCCGCAGATGATCTGGCTGATGCTGCGCGGCGAGTTGCCCTCCGGCGACGAAGCGGCGCTGCTAGAAGCCGCGCTCGTGGCGTCCGTCGATCATGGTCCGCACGCGCCTTCCATCGCCATCTCACGCATGGCCACGAGTTGCGGTTTGCCGATCAACGGCGCGATGGCGTCCGCACTCAACGCGCTCGACGACGTGCATGGCGGCGCGGGCCAGCAGGCCGTGGAGCTTTACGCCGACATCGCCGCGCGCATGGCCGCGGGCGGCACGCTGGAACACGCCGTGGAGGCCGGCGTCGACGCATTCATCGCCACGCACGGCAAGTATTTGCCGGGCTTCGGCCATCGCTTTCATCCCGTCGATCCGCGCGCGGGACGGCTGCTGGCGCTCGTCGATCAGCGTGTCGAAAACGGCACGATCGAGGGCCGTTATGCCGCGATCGCGCGCGCTATCGAAGCGCTGTTGCGCGCTCGCAAGGACCGCCCGGTGCCGATGAATATCGACGGCGTGACCGCCGTGATCTATGCCGAGCTGGGCTTCGCGCCCGAGCTGGCGCGCGGCGTGTTTTGCCTCTCGCGCGCCGTGGGCATCCTCGCGCACGCGTGGGAGCAGCGCGGTCGCGGCGAACGCAACAAAGGCCCGATGCCGCGGCAGATTGCCTACGCCTATACGGGCGCGCCGGAGCGGCATCTCGATCCGGCTTGACGCTTCAACGAAGATCCGGCCGTGCGCGCCGGGCGGCTCGCAGCGCGCGCGAGTCGCCGCCTAGCGCGTCGGTGGCGCGCGCGGCGCAGTCGAACAGCGCGCTCAGGTTGCGTTCGACGAAAGCGGCGTCCACGCGCGAACTCGGCCCCGCCAGCGTCAGCACGCCGCGCAACGTGTCATGCACGCCGAACACGGGCATCGACATGCCCGCCGTTTCGCGGTCCCGCTCGCCCACCGACACGCAATAGAAGTCGCGGCGAATCTGCTCGAAGGTCTCGCCCGGCTCGCCGCCGAACGCGAGCAGCGCGCGCCCGCCCGAGCCGCTTTCGAGCGGCAGCACGTCGCCCTCGCGCACGTGATGGCGCACCATGTGCTGCGAATCCACGCGATGCAGGCAAACGCGCACGGCGTTGTCGCGCACGTAGAACGACACGCCCTCGCCGCTCGCCGCCGCAAGTTCGCGCATGAGCGGCAGCAGGATGTCGCCGAGATTGAGACTGCGTTGATAGAGCGCGCCGAGCGCGAACGTGGCGGGCCCGAGCTGGAAGCGGCCGTCGTCGAGACGCAGCAGCAGCCGGTGCTGGATCAGCGCGCCCGCGAGCCGCAGCAGCGTGCTTTTGTAGAGGCCGGTGCGCGAGGCGAGTTCGGCGAGCGTGAGCGCGCTGTCGCCGGGACGGAACGCGAACAGGATCGCACACGCGCGGTCGATAACGGCAACGCCTTCTTCCTTTTTGGCGGGAACGACCGGGTCTTGCGCGGGCATGGGATTGAGCGATGAAAGCGATGAGAACCCGCCGATTTTACCGTCTCTCACGTGCGCGTTGTCGCCGGGCGTTGTCGTCGGGCGTTGTCGTCGGGCGTTGTCGTCGCGCGTTGTCCTTCGTGCCGCCGCGAAAATGCCCTGAGTACCGCCCCCGGGCTGCCGTGCGCTGTCGCGTACCGTGCGAGCAGGCTACGCTTTCGCGCGCGCCACCGAAGCGCGCATCGTCACGCTCACGGGGAACGTGCGCTCGATTTCCCATTGCGTGCCGTAGCACTGGTTCATCATCCAGCGCACCGCATTGCGCGTGAGTTCGGCCGTGGGAATATGCACCGAGGTGAGCGCGGGCGCCATGTAGGCGGTGGAGTAATCGTCGTCGTAACCGATCACCGAAACGTCGTCGGGCACGCGAAAACCCGCTTGCTGAAGGCACGCGAGCGCGCTCATCGCCATCGTGTCGTTGGCGCAGAAAAGGCCCGTGAAACGGCGCTTCATGTCGATCAGCGCGTGCGCCGCCGCGTAGCCGCCCTCGGGCGAGAAGTCGGACGCCACGAGCGGCACGGCCTCGCGCGCGATGCCGTGCCGCGCGAGTTCGGCGAAAAAACCCGCGAGACGCGTGGCGTTGTCCGACGACGTTTGCGGCCCGCCGATCACGGCGATCGCGCGATGACCGTGCTCGATCAGCGTGCGCGCCGCGAGTTCGCCGCCGTGAAAGTGGTCGGCGCAAAACGATGCTTCGGGCAATTGATCGAACCGGCGGTTGAGGAACGCCATGCGCGGATGCAGGCCATGCAGCATTTGCAGATCGTCGTCGTGCAGATCGTGGCTGATGACGACCACGCCGTCGCAATCGCGGCCAATCAGAAAGCGCACGGCTTCGATGGCCTGCTCGCGCGGCGAGGCTTCGCCGCACCCCGTCGCCACCACGACGTGACGGCGCACCGCGCGCAACTGCGTGTCGGTTTCCTTGAGGATGGTGCCGTAGTAGGAGCCGAAAAAGGTCGGCACGAAAATGCCGACGATGCCGAGCGATTGCGTCGCCATGGCGCGCCCGATCGACGAAGGCCGGAAGTTCAGCTGCTCGATCGCGGCCTGCACGCGCGCCGCCGCGTCGGCGGAAACCGGCCCGTTGCCCGAGATCGCGCGCGACGCCGTCGAAAGGCCCACGCCGGCCAGCGCCGCCACGTCTTTGAGGGTCGCCATGATTCGTTCCCTTTTTTTCCGCGAGCGGGATCGTTCGCGTCGTTCGTGTCCTTGCTCAAAGCCGCGCGCCGGTGGCCTCGTCGAACAGCGAAACATGCGCGACGTCGATGGAAAACGGCACGCTCGCGCCCGTTGCGAGCGGTGCCTTGTCCTGGTCGATCGAAGCAATTTGCGCGCCGCGACGATCGAGCCACAACACACGATGATTGCCCATGGGCTCGACCAGCGCGACCTGCCCTTCCAGTACGGTTTCGTGCGCGCGCGACGCGGCGCCCGCATGCACGTCCTCGGGCCGCACGCCGAGCACGCACGGCCGCGTGGGGTCGGGCGCGTCCTTGAACGCATAGCGCGAAACGTCCACGTCGGCGTGCGCGCTGCGAAAGCGCAACCGCCCTTCGGCGGCTTCGAGCGTGCCGTGCAGCAGGTTCATCGGCGGCGCGCCGAGAAACGTCGCCACGAACAGGTTTTCTGGCCGCGCATACACTTCGGCCGGCGTGCCGAACTGCTGGATCGCGCCGCCCTTCATCACGGCCATGCGCGTGGCGAGCGTCATCGCTTCCACTTGATCGTGCGTCACGTAGATCATCGTCGCGCCCAGTTGCTGATGCAGTTGCTTCAACTCGCGGCGCAGTTCGGTGCGCAGTTTGGCGTCGAGATTCGAGAGCGGCTCGTCGAACAGAAAAACGTCGGCTTCGCGCACGAGCGCCCGACCGATCGCCACGCGCTGACGCTGGCCGCCCGAAAGCTGCGACGGCTTGCGCGCGAGCAGCGGGCCGAGTTGCAGCATGTCGGCGGCGCGCTGCACGCGGCGCGCGATTTCGGCTTTCGGCGTGCCGTTGATACGGAGTGCGAACGACATGTTGCGCTCGACGTTCATGGTCGGATAAAGCGCGTAGGACTGGAACACCAGCGCCACGCCGCGATCTTTCGGGTCGGCCCACGTCATGTCCTCGCCGCCGATCTCGATGCTGCCGTCGCTTACGTCCACGAGTCCCGCGATGCTGTGCAGCAAGGTGGATTTGCCGCAACCCGAAGGCCCGAGCAGCACCACGAATTCGCCGGCGCGCACGTCGAGGTCGAGGTCGTCGATGATCGTGCTCGCGCCGAGTTCGATACGCAGATTGCGCACGCAAACGTTGGTCAGATTGCCCATGTGTCGCTCCGAGTCTTGCCTAGCCTTTCACCGCGCCCGAGGCGATGCCGCGCACGAACCAGCGTCCGGAGACGAAATAGATCGCGAGCGGCACGAGCGAGGTGAGAATGGTCGCGGCCATGTTGACGTTGTAGAGCCGCTCGCCCGTGGTGGTGTTGATGATGTTGTTGAGCTGCACCGTCATCGGCAGATTGCGCGTACCCGCGAATACGAGGCCGAGAATGTAGTCGTTCCAGATGCCCGTGACCTGCATGATGATCGCCACCACGACGATGGGCACCGACATCGGCAGCATCAACTGCACGAAGATGCGCCAGAAGCCGCCGCCGTCGATGCGCGCCGCCTTGAACAGTTCCTGCGGCAGCGACGCGTAGTAGTTGCGGAACAGCAGCGTCATCACCGGCATGCCGAAAATCGTATGAATGATCACGATGCCGGGCAGCGAACTGAACAGATGCACGAACGCCAGCACGCGCACGAGCGGATACACCATCACCTGCACGGGAATGAACGCGCCGGCGAGCAGGATCGCGAACAGCACGCCCGCGCCGCGCGGACGCCAGAACGACAACGCGTAACCGTTGACCGCGCCCACGGCGATCGAGATGATCGTGCTGGGCACGACGATGCGCACGGAGTTCCAGAAGCCCACGCGTATGCCGTTGCAGTCGAGTCCCGTGCATGCGCTCGCCCATGCGTCGCGCCACGGCGCGAGCGTCATGTGCGCCGGGAAGGCAAGCAGATGGCCGAGGCGGATTTCGTCCATCGGCTTTACCGAAGTCACGAGCATCACGTAAAGCGGCAGCAGGAAAAACAGCGCGGCGCTGACAAGAAACGCGTAGACGCCCAGACGCGCGGGCGTGAAGCGCGAGCGCGGCCCGCGGTGATGACGGCGATGGCGGCCGCGGCGGTCATTGCGCCCGGTGCGATCGACGCGCGGATCGTCCACGCTGGCGCTGGCTGGCGTGCTCATGCGTGCGCTCCTTTCGTGGCCGCGCGGCTGCGCGCGTAGAAGAACGGCGCGAGGATCGCGAGCACCGTGGCGAGCAGCACGATGGACGCCGCCGAAGCCAGCCCGATGTTCGCGCGATTGAACAGATAGTCCATGATGAATTTCGCGGGCACTTCGCTCGCGGTGCCGGGGCCGCCTTGCGTCATGGCCACCACGGCGTCGTAGAGCTTCACGACCATCACGAACAACAGCACGAATGCGGTGGAAAGCGACGTTCGCAACATCGGCACGACGATGCTCGCATACACGCGCCAGCGCGGAATGCCGTCGAGGCGCGCGGCTTTCCAGATTTCCTCGTCGATGCCGCGCAGGCCCGCGAGCATCAGCGCCATCACGAGCCCGGACGCCTGCCACACGGTGGCGATCACGAGCGTGTAGATCGCAAAGCGCTGCGAGACGATCCAGTCGAAACGCGCCTGCGTGAAGCCGATGTCGTGCAATACGGCTTGAACGCCGAGTTCGGGATTGAGTATCCACTGCCACACGAGGCCCGTCGCCACGAACGACATCGCGTACGGATACAGGAACACCGTGCGCAACGCGCCTTCGGCCGCCACGCGCTGATCAATGAAGATCGCGAGCAGCAGCCCGATCGCGAGACACGCCACGATGAAGCACACGCCGTAAATCACGAGGTTTTGCAGCGAGACGATCCAGCGGTCGTTGTCGAACAGCCGCACATATTGCGTGACGCCGGCGAACGTGCTGGACGGCAGCGAGCGCGAAAAGCTGAGCGACACGCGCGCCGTCCAGAGCATCGTGCCGAGATACGCGAACACGACCGTGACGGCCATCGGCAGCAGCGCGATCCATGCGGCCAGCGAAAGGCGCCGCCGCAACGCACGCGCGCGGCGCGTGCCGCCGGCATTGCGCGCGTTGCGTTTGGCCGGATGCAGCTTGAGCGCGTACATGGCGGCGCTCAGCTCTTGAGCGCCGAGGCGAACGCCTTTTGCGCGTCGTCCACCGACTGGTTCTTGTTCCAGAAGTTCGTGATGACGTCCTGAAGCGCGCCCTGCACGTCGGGCGGAATCAGCATTTCGGGGTTCGGCAGTTGCCGCGATTTGTCCTTCATGATCGCCATGCCCTCCTTCGCGCAGATGTCGAAGCCCGACGTGTCCACGTCGGGGCGAATGGGAATCGAGCCCTTGCGCTGGCTGAACGCGGCCTGCGCGGCGGGCGACGTCATGACGGTGGCAAGCAGTTGCTGTGCCTTCACGGCTTCGGGCTTGTCGGTCTTGGGGAACACGAACACGTCGCCGGCCACCATGTACGGCGATTTCGGTCCGAAGCCCGGGAAGCAGCCGAAGTCCTTGCCCGCCACCTGCTTCGCCGCCGAGAACTCGCCCTTCGCCCAGTCGCCCATGATCTGCATGCCGGCCTTGCCCGAAATCACGAGGGCCGTGGCGTCGTTCCAGTTGCGGCCAGGCGAGCCCGGGTCGACGTAATTATGCAGACGCTTGAAGGTCGCGAGCACGTTGTGGAAAGCGGCCGAATTCACGGCGTTCGCGTCGCGGTCGCGATACACCTTCATGTAGAGGTCGCGGTCCATGTCGGCGAAAATCGCGTCGAACGTGATCTTTTCCTGCCAGGCCTGACCGCCCAGTGCGAGCGGAATGATGCCCGCGGCCTTGAGTTTGTCGAGATCGGCGAAGAGGTCGTTGAAGTTCTGCGGCTCTGCCTTGATGCCGGCTTTCGCGAAGGCGGCCTTCGAATAGAAGAACCAGTCCTGCATGTGGATGTCGACGGGCGCCGCGTAGAAGTGACCGTTCGCCTTGATCGCGGTGAGAATGGACTCGGGGAAAATGGCGTTCCAGTTCTCCTTGTTCGCGACCGCATCGACATTATTCAGGAGTCCCTGGTCAATGAGGTCGTGAAACTGCTTGGACGTGTTGAACTGCGCGGCGGTGGGCGGATCGCCGCCGACGATGCGATTGATGGCCGTCGCGCGCGCCTGATCCGCACCGGCAATGGCGTTGTCCACCCACTGCCCGCCCGCCTGGTCGTAGGCAAGCGCGAACTGCTTGATCGCGGCCGACTCGCCGCCCGAGGTCCACCAGTGAATCACGTTGGCCTTGAGCGGCTCGGCGGCGTGGGCCGCGATCGCGCCGGCGAGCGCCAGAGCGGCGACCATGCCGCGCAGAACAGGTGCGGTGTGCTTCATTGCGTCTCCTTGTCGACCGGCGTTCGCGCCTGCAAGCGCCAACGCCGGTTTCATGCGAATCCCGGCGGCTCCGGGCGGGTCTGCAAAAGCTGCTGCGAGAGTCGAGGCGCGAGGCGGCGCGGCCGCTTTATCGTCGGGTGATGCGTGATGGCGTGGGCGTGCCGCCTTGTTAGACCTCGCGCGCGGCGTGCGGATGCCGCTTGCCTGGGCGGGTCAAGCCACGTCCAGCGCGCGCCGCTGCGCGATGAAGCGCGCAATCAGCTCGGCGCTGCGTTTGGGCGTGCGCACTTGCGTGTCGTAATCGACATGCACGACACCGAAGCGCCGCTCGTAGCCGAACGCCCACTCGAAGTTGTCGAGCAGCGACCAGACGAAATAGCCGCGCACGTCCACGCCCGCTTCCATGGCCTCGTTGACGGCCGCGAGATGGCGCTTGAGAAACGCAATGCGCTGCGTATCGTTCACGTGGCCATCGGCAACGCGATCGTCGGACGCCATGCCGTTTTCGGTGATGTAGATCGGCGGGAAGTTCTCGTAGCCGCGCGCGAAACCCGTGAGCAGGTCGCGCAAGCCATCGGGATGCACTTCCCATCCCATCTGCGTGCGCTCCACGCCTTCGGGCGGCGCTTCCACGAAACCGTGCGCGCCATCGCTTTTCACGTTGGTGCGGAAATAGTAATTGATGCCGAGAAAATCGAGCGGCGCGGCGATCGTTTCCATGTCGCCGTCGAGCACGAGCGGCTCGGTGCCGGGCCACAGCTCGAACAGTTCTTGCGGATACGCGCCTTTGAGCAGCGGGTCGAGAATCCACGCGTTGTGCTGGATTTCGAAGCGGCGCGCGGCGCGCACGTCCGCTTCCGACTGCGAATCGGGCGTGCCGCGCCCGACGTTCGCCACGATGCCTTTCGCCGATGCGGGATCGTTCGCGCGCAGCACGGGAACGGCAAGGCCGTGGCCAAGCAGCAGATGGTGCATGGCCTGCGTGGCATAGCGGCCGTTCGCGAGCCCGGGCGCGTGATGCCCGTTGCCGTAGCCGAGATACGCGGAACACCACGGCTCGTTGAGCGTCATCCACGAATCGACGAGTCCCTTGAGTTCGCGGCTCATGAGATCGGCGTAATCGGCGAAACGATAAGCGGTGTCGCGATTGAGCCAGCCGCCGCGATCTTCGAGATGCTGCGGCAGGTCCCAGTGATACAGCGTGGCGAAGGTGCGGATGCCCTGCTCCTTGAGGCGTTCCAGCAGGCGCCGGTAAAACGCGATGCCCCGGGCGTTGGGCCGCCCCGCTTCGTCCATGACGCGCGGCCAGGCGATGGAAAAGCGGTAGGCCTCGAAACGCAGTTTCGCGAGCAGTTCGAGATCGGCTTCCCAGCGATGATAGTGGTCGCAGGCCACTTCGCCGGTGTCGCCCGCGAGCACCTTGCCGGGCGTGGCGCTGAAAGTGTCCCAGATCGACGGCAGGCGGCCGTCTTCCCGCGTCGCGCCTTCGATCTGATAGGCGGCCGTGGCCGCGCCGAGCAGAAAGTCGCGCCGCCACAGCGCGGAAGCGGCGGGCGGCGTGAACGGGTCGTCGGGAGCAGACGCCGCGTGAGCGGCCGGGTGCGGCGAAGCGGCTGTGTCCTGAGTCACGAAACCTCCTGCGCTTGAAGGTGCCGGCAGTGCGCTGCGTCGTGCCGGGCGGGACGGGTGGAAGCGCTTCCACAGCGCTTCTGGCGCACGATATCAGCCGCTAAAACGCGCGAGCAATCAGAGTTTGTCTGGACGCCGTGCTGTAAGCGTTGTGCAGGTTATGCGCATTGACGGCGTTTTGAATGCGCGCCGAATGATCGTTGAATGACCGCTGAATGATCGTTGAATCGCGCATTCATCAGGACTCCGACGCATATTGCCCTGCCGCTGTCATCCTTCCGATTTGGACTCGAGTTCGGGCCGCACCGCCGCGAGCGCTTCGTGCAAAGTCGAGAAAATATGCTTGCCGCCGATCACGGCGATGATGCCGTGACGGTCCATGTCGGCGCGCAAGTAGCGGTTCACGCGGCCGAAAATCACCTGCACGCCTCGCTCCGCCAGTTCCGAGCACAAGTCGATCACGCTGCGCCCCGCCGAATAGTCGAGGTCCGTGATCGCCGCCGCATCCACCACGAGCGAACGCACCGGTGTGGGCGCGCGGTCGACCAGCGCGCGCACTTCGTCGACGAAGAGATGATCGTTGGCATAGAACAGGTCCGCGCCGAAGCGGTACACGATCAAGCCCGGCGCCGTAAGCTGGCCCGCGCGCGTGGGCTCGGGCATCCAGTCGCCCGCCTCGTTCGGCACGAGCACCATCGTATGCGGACGATAGCTATGGCGCACGTGGCGCAGCAGCGAAAGCCCGATCGCGATGAGAATGCCGTTCTCCACGCCGATCACGACCACGGCCAGCGCCGTCGTCACCGCGAGGCGAAATTCGCCGGGACTCTCGCGGCGGATATCGACAAGCTGGCGCAGATTGACGAGCCCCGCCGCGATCGTAAACACGATGGCCGCGAGCACGCAGTGCGGCAGGAATTGCAGCAAGCGGCTCAGAAACAGCAGCACGATCAGCACGACGCCCGCGAACACGAGTTGCGCGAACTGGCTGCGCGCGCCCGCCCGGTCGGCCATGGCGGTTTGCGTGAGACTGCCGTTCACGACGAACGCGCCCGTCAACGACGCGGCCGCATTGGCGGCGGCCAGTCCGAGCAGATTCTGGTCTTCGTCCACGCGTTCGCCGTAGCGCTGCGCGAACGCGCGGCTCGTGGCGGCGCTCTGCGCCACGATGATGACGAAGCACGAAGCGGCCACCTGCAACAAGTCGATCATCTGAAACCAGCCGACCGCCGGAAAGCTCAAACGCGGCAAGCCGCCCGCAACCGGACCGATCACCGAGATGCCTCGCCCCGCGAAGTCGAATGCGGCGCTGGCGGCAATGCTGCCCGCCACGGCAACCAGCGGCACCGGCCAGCGCGGCCGCAAGCGTTTGAACACGAGAATCGCGGCCACCACCGCCACCGACAACGCGAGCGTAGGCCAGTGAATCGCGGGCAATTGCAGCACGATCTGCTTGATTTGCAATACCGTGCGGCGCGAATTCACGCTGATGCCGAGCATGTCGCCAAGCATCGCCACGCCCACTTGCACGCCCACGCCCGTCAGAAAGCCCACGAGCACCGTGCGCGAAAGAAAGTCGGCGAGAAAGCCGAGCCGGAACACGCGCGCGATCAGCAGCATGACGGCGGTGAGCAGCGCCGTCATGCCCGCGAGCGCGACGTATTCGGCGCTCGACGGCGCGGCCATGGTCGACAGGCGGCTCGCGAAGATCGTGGCCGTGGCCGAGTCGGCGGCCACCACGAGATGCCGCGAAGCGCCGAACAACGCAAACGCGATCAGCGGCAGGAAGCCGGTGTAAAGCCCCGTGACGGCGGGCATGCCCGCAATGCGCGCGTAGCCGAGCAATTGCGGCACGTTCATCGAGGCGAGTTGCACGCCAGCGAGCGCGTCGCGTATTGCCGCGGCCTTCGTCAGCGGCCGCACGCCGCGCAGCAGTTCAAGCGCCATGCCGCCGCCCCCGTTTTTCTCGTTCTGGATACCGCATCTGCACGCGCTCCTTCGCTCGTCGTTCACTGGCGCAGTATGTTAGCGCGACGCGCCGTTGCGGAACGTATCGGAAGGCGCTTTGCGGCGCATCATGCAAAAAAAGGCCAGCACGGAGGCTGGCCCTGACTCGGAACGGACGGCGTTACGCGCGAATCGGCGGCGGCACGTAACGGCATTCGAAGCGCTTTCTCACGGTGCCGTTTTCATCGACGCTTTCCAGATAGACGTCGAATTGCCACAGACGCGCCATGTGCCGCAGCACTTCGTCGGTGTCGCCCGAAAGATGGCGGTTGTCGCTCATGAAGTGGCGCAGCGTGAGACTGCGGTCGCCGCGCGTGTTCACCGACCACACCTGAATGTTCGGCTCGCGATGATGCATGTCGTACTGGCGCGAAAGCGCTTGCCGCACGTACTGATAACCGCTGTCGTCGTGAATGGCCGAGACTTCGAGCGCGTCGCGCATGTCGTCGTCGAGCACGGAGAAGAGGCGCATTTCGCGAATCAGATGCGGCGACAGATACTGCGCGACAAAGCTCTCGTCCTTGAAGTTGCGCATGGCGTAATGCAGTGCCTTGAGCCAAGGGCTTCCCGCCAGTTCCGGGAACCACTTGCGGTCTTCGTCCGTCGGGTCTTCGCAGATGCGGCGAATGTCGCTCATCATCGAAAACCCGAGTGCATACGGATTGATGCCGCTGTAATACGGCTTGGTGACGGGCGGCTGATAGATCACGTTGCTGTGCGAATGCAGGAACTCCATCATGAAGCCGTCTTCGAGCTTGCCCTGCGCGTAGAGCGTATTGAGCAGCGTGTAATGCCAGAACGTGGCCCAGCCTTCGTTCATGACCTGCGTTTGCCGCTGCGGATAAAAATACTGCCCCACCTTGCGCACGATGCGAATGACCTCGCGTTCCCACGGTTGCAGCAGCGGCGAGTTCTTTTCCGCGAAATACAGCAGGTTTTCCTGCGGCTCGGGCGGAAAGCGCTCGTCGCGCTCCTCGGCGATCGGCTGCTGAGCCTTGGGCAGCGTGCGCCACAGTTCGTTGACCTGCGATTGTAGATACGCCTCGCGCTCGCGGCGCATTGCCGCCTCGCGTTCGAGCGAAAGCTTCTGCGGGCGCTTGTAGCGGTCCACGCCGTAATTCATCAGCGCATGGCACGAGTCGAGTAGTTCTTCCACGCGGTCGAGACCGTAGCGCTCCTCGCATTCGGCGATGTAATTCTTCGCATAGACGAGGTAATCGACGATCGCGTGCGCGTCCGTCCAGAGACGGAACAGATAATTGCCCTTGAAGAACGAGTTGTGGCCGTAAGCCGCGTGCGCGATCACGAGCGCCTGCATCGTCATCGTGTTCTCTTCCATGAGATACGCGATGCAGGGGTTGGAATTGATGACGATCTCGTAGGCGAGCCCCATTTGCCCGCGCCGGTAGCTCTTTTCGGTGGAGAGAAAGTGCTTGCCGAACGACCAGTGCCGGTAATTGACGGGCATGCCCACGGAGGCATACGCATCCATCATTTGTTCGGCGCTGATCAATTCGAGCTGGATGGGGTACACGTCGAGTTCATATTGCTCCGCAACATGCGCGATGTGCGTGTCGTATTCCTCGATGAGTTCGAAGGTCCAGTCGGATGGGCACGGCAACGGCCGTCTGTCGGCTACGTTCATTTGCACTTCCCTTTGCTGGGCAAGCCCATGCTCCTTGTGGCGAGCAGCCCCGGCGGCGTCGGCTTCACGACGATCGCCGTGAGGGCCGGCCTCCTGCCCCGGTTGGTGCCCCGGTTGCTGCCCCATTGGATGCCCCGCTTTATTGCCTGCGTCACCGCCTGCCTCACTGCCTGTCTCACTACCGCTCGTCTTGCGGCGCTCCGGCTCGTAGCCGCGCGCCTCGTTGTGCAAATGGCGTGTCGTCATGAGCGCTCCACCTGCTTTTCGAACAACTCCCGGAACACCGGGTAAATGTCGGCGGCCGTGTCCACCTTCTTCATCGCCAGCGCGGGCTCGGACAGCGCAAGCTGCGCGTACTCGAGCCAGAGATTTTGCTCCTCCGGCGTGACTTGAATATAGGCGAAATACCTGACCAGCGGCAGGATGTCGTCGGCGAGGATCTTGCGGCACTTCGGCGAGTCGTCGGTCCAGTTGTCGCCGTCCGATGCCTGCGCGCCGTAGATGTTCCAGTCGCTCGGCGAATAACGGTCTTCGATCACTTTTTTCATCAGCTCCAGCGCGCTGGACACCACGGTGCCGCCGCTTTCGGTCGAATGGAAAAACGTGTCCTCGTCCACTTCCTCGGCGCGCGTGTGGTGGCGAATGAACACCACCTCGATCTTTTCGTAATTGCGCTTGAGAAAGAGGTAAAGCAGGATGAAGAAGCGCTTCGACAAATCCTTGCGCTGCTCGTCCATCGAGCCGGACACGTCCATGAGGCAGAACATCACCGCCTGACTCGACGGCTGCGGCTGCTTCACGCGATTCACGTAGCGCAAGTCGAACGGATCAATGAACGGAATCCGCCAGATGCGCCCGCGCAAATGGTGGATCTGTTCCTCCAGCAGCGCGATTTCCTGGCGCCGGTCGGCCGTGTCGGCCTTGAGCGCTTCGAGTTCTTCCTCGAGCGCATGCAGCTCGTTGACGAGCGGCGCGCCGAGCGCGATGCGGCGCCCCAGCGCGCTGCGCAGCGAACGCACCACGTCGATGTTGTTCGGCGTGCCTTCGGCGGCCCAGCCCGCGCGGATGCTCTTCCACGTGGGCACGGCAAGCAGATGGGTTTTGACGAGGCGCGGCAGTTCGAGGTCGTCGAAGAAGTACTGCATGAATTCCTCGCGCGAGAGTTCGAACACGAAGTCGTCCTGACCTTCGCCTTCGTTGCTCGCCTGGCTTCCGCCGCCGCCTCCGCCGCCTTGCGGGCGCGCAATGCGGTCGCCGCGCACGTAGTCCTCGTTGCCGGGATGAACCATTTCGCGCCTGCCGCCCGGGCCGTGCCTGAACGACGGCTCGGCGATGTCCTTGCGCGGAATGGTAATGCTCTGGTTGCTTTGAATGTCCTTGATGCTGCGGTCACGCACCGCTTCCGAAACGGCGTGACGAATGTAGTTTTTCACGCGGCGCAGGAAGCGCTCGCGATTTGCAATGCTCTTGTTCTTGCCGGCCAACCTGCGGTCGATGATTTGGTGAAGCACATCCAGTCTCCCGCTCCAGTTTTGAATGGGCGAGTACGCAGTGTCACTTGCCGCCTGGCGTGATTCGCCATCATGCGGGCCGCGTTCACCCGCTCACGGCCACGCGGCTTGCGCCCCGCCGGAAGTCCTTGCGCGCCGCCGCGCAGTTCGCGCGGCGGCGCAGCCGGACGGTAAAGCCTCTTCAGTCATGACGACTTGCGCACCCGCAGATACCAGTCGCAGAGCAACCGGACCTGCTTCGGCGTGTAGCCCTTCGCCACCATGCGGTTGACGAAATCCTCATGCTTGCGCTGCTCCTCCGCCGACCCTTTCGCATTGAACGAGATCACCGGCAAAAGTTCTTCCGTGTTCGAGAACATTTTCTTTTCGATCACGACACGCAGCTTTTCATAGCTGATCCAAGCCGGATTCTTCCCGGCGTTGGCCGCCCGCGCGCGCAGCACGAAATTCACGATCTCGTTGCGGAAATCCTTAGGATTGCTGATGCCCGCGGGCTTCTCGATCTTCTCCAGTTCGGCGTTCAGCGCCGCGCGGTCGAAGCTCTCGCCCGTGTCGTGGTCGCGGAACTCCTGGTCCTGAATCCAGAAGTCGGCGTACGTCACATAACGGTCGAAAATGTTCTGTCCGTATTCCGAATACGACTCCAGATAAGCGGTCTGAATCTCCTTGCCGATGAATTCGGCGTAACGGGAGGCCAGCACGTCCTTGATGAACGAGAGATACTTCTGCTCGGTTTCCGGCGGGAACTGTTCGCGCTCGATCTGCTGTTCGAGCACGTACATCAGGTGTACCGGATTCGCCGCCACTTCGGTCGAGTCGAAGTTGAACACGCGCGAGAGAATCTTGAACGCGAAGCGCGTGGAAACGCCGTTCATGCCTTCGTCCACGCCGGCGAAGTCGCGATACTCCTGATACGACTTCGCCTTCGGGTCGGTGTCCTTGAGGTTCTCGCCGTCGTACACCTGCATCTTCGAAAAGAGGCTCGAATTCTCGGGCTCGGCAAGACGCGTGAGCACCGACATCTGCGCCATCATCTTGAGCGTGCCAGGCGCGCACACGGCTTCGGCCAGCGACGAATTGCGCAGCAGCTTCTCGTAGATCTTCATCTCTTCCGAGTAGCGCAGGCAGTACGGCACCTTCACCACGAAGATACGGTCGAGCAGCGCCTCGTTGTTGCGATTGTTGCGGAACGCCTTCCATTCCGACTCGTTCGAATGGGCCAGAATGACGCCGTTGAACGGGATCGCGCCGAAGCCTTCGGTGCCCTTGAAGTTGCCTTCCTGCGTGGCCGTGAGCAGCGGGTGCAGCACCTTGATGGGCGCCTTGAACATTTCGACGAATTCTAGCAAGCCCTGGTTCGCGAGACACAGGCCGCCCGAATAGCTGTACGCGTCCGCGTCGTCCTGTGCGTATTGTTCGAGCTTGCGGATATCCACCTTGCCCACGAGCGATGAGATGTCCTGATTGTTCTCGTCGCCAGGTTCGGTTTTCGCAATGCCGATCTGCCGCAGGATGGAAGGATAGCGGCGCACCACGCGGAACTTGCGGATGTCGCCGTTGTACTCGTGCAGGCGCTTGACGGCCCACGGACTCAGAATGCTTTTCAGGTAACGGCGCGGGATGCCGTATTGCTCCTCGAGAATCGGACCGTCTTCGTCGTAATCGAAGAGACCGAGCGGCGACTCGTTCACGGGCGAACCCTTGATCGAGTAGAACGGCACGCGCTCCATGAGTTGCTTCAGACGCTCGGCAATGGAGGACTTGCCGCCGCCCACCGGACCGAGCAAATAGAGAATCTGCTTCTTTTCTTCGAGTCCTTGCGCCGCATGGCGGAAGTACGAGACCACCTGCTCGATCACGTCCTCCATGCCATAGAACTCGCGGAAAGCGGGATACACCTTGATGACCTTGTTCGCAAAGATGCGCGACAGGCGCGGGTCGTTGCGAGTATCGATCTGTTCGGGTTCGCCGATTGCCGTCAGCATGCGTTCGCCTGCCGTGGCGTACGCACTGGGATCTTCTTTGCAGAGCGCGAGATACTCCTCCAACGAGAGTTCTTCCTCCCGTGTTTTTTCGAAGCGGGTCGCGAAGCTGCTATAGATATCCATGCTACCTCCTCGCCGAGATCTGCGACCGATGTCGTGCGCGGCGCGCTATTCGGAAACGACATCGCTCGAATTCATCCTAAACCCTTTTGATATTTTTCGCACCGTTAAATCACGCACGAAGTTGTCACTCAAGTCGCGTATTTTTTGAGTGCTTGGAAGCCATCCCGCCACGACTTACAATGATCTTCCCCAGCGGTGCAAATTTCAGACCGGGCTCGCTTTTTCTCCCTTTGCAACGGCATTCGTAACACCGCGTACGTCGTTACCCTTATTACGCCGATTCTTGCGCCGCTTCTTACGCCGATTCCTCCGGCGCTCGCGCACAGGCCGCGCTTGCTCACGCTTGCTCACGCTTGTTCATTCAACGCATCAGCGCGCGGACGGTGTACACGCAATCCATTCTCAACGTGGTTCATGCCGCATGCAGCGCTGTTGTGGGCACGCATCAGCATTTAATTTTTTCCCGTTTTACGCGTCGATTTGTTCAACGTCCGTGACCTGCCGCGCATTCCGTCCGCACGTATTCAACGCCGCAATTCATCCCTGACGACAGTAGTGGTTTTCCCGCTATGCGGCGATTGCACGCGATGATGCACGCCATGACGCGTGGCGCGGTAATGCGCGGTACTGATTATTGCCGCCTGTCCCGAACACGTCGCCGGCACACCGAAAGCGCCGCGAAAACGGCGTGCGGCGCTCGCGCAGGCGCGAACAAAAAAAGCCGCGGCGCACGATGCGCCAGCGGCTTCTTCCTCGCTGTTCCGAGCGCGACGTGCGCGTTACGCGAACTCGATTTCCACTTCGCCCAGGCCGTCGATGGCGCCGTGCAGAATGCCCGGCCCTTCGATGCGATGCGCGCCCACGTAAGTGCCCGTCGTGATGGTCCAGTCCGGCTCGATCGTGATACCCATGGCGGCGCAATGGTTGACGAGCCAGACGAGCAATTCGCGCGGATCGCCCGCCGGATTGCCGACCGCTTCGGGCACGAGCGAGACGCCGTCGAACGCCAGCGCAAGCTCCGGCTCCACGAAGTCGAGCGAGCGCGCGAGCGCCGGGTAAGGCTGCGCATGGCCGGTGACGAGCGCGCCGTTGTTCTGCGCGTCGGCGAGCTGGGCCAGCGGCGCAACGTTGGGCCATTGCGCAAAGCGGCTGTCGACGATTTCGATCGCGGGCAGCACCTGCCCCACGCGCGCCAGCACCTCGTCGCGCGCATAGGCTTCGGCGCGCGGCGCGATCGGCTCGGCGAAGCGAAAGGCGATTTCCAGCTCGATCAGCACGCGAAAGAACGCGCTGCGTTCGAGCCGCGCGGGCGAGGCATGCACGAGCGTTGCGGCGATGGGCGAGCCCGAAGCCGCGCCGCCCGGCGCGCGCGCGCCGATTTTCCAGCCGCCCGTGGTCGTGCCGAGCCCGGCGATCACGGCCTGCTGGATCGCATACGCCGTGGCCGCGTCGGGCGGAAGGCGCTCCGGCTCCAGCGTGTCGATCGGATGATGCTGGCGGCGTGCGTTCACGAGGCGCTGCGCAAGATCGTCGTGCGTCATGTCCTTTCCCTTTTTGTGCTGTTCTGGTGCCCCGGCGTCGCCCTGGCGCTCGACGATCGCGTGGCGCGGCGGCGCGCCTCCCTCGGTTCGCCCGGCCGGCGCGGACGTTTCCCCAACCCGTCGCCGGCCTGATTCCGGCGGTTGCGGCGCGGCGCGAAAGCGTATAGCGCCGGGCCGCCCGCGCGCATGACACGGCTGACAATGTACCGTAACCGCGCCGGCGCGGCGCGCGGAAGGGCCGGATGCGGACGACGCACGCAAAAACAAGGCCGCTGCGCCGGCAGCGGCCTTGCAATCCCGCGTAACAGGCGACACGCGGCGACGCGCGACGACGCGGCGCGGATCGCGCGCAGGCGGGCGCTTCGCGCGATCCGCGCCGCACGCCTAGAACGTTTCCCAGTCGTCGCCGGAAGCGGCCGCCGCCGTTTTCATGGGCGCGGCGGCGGCAGGGCGAACCAGCGGCACCGGCTTTACCACCGGCGCGGCCGGACGCGGCGGGCGCTTCGCGGCACTCGGCGCCGCCGCGGCCCGGGCCGCCGGCCTCACCGGCGCGGAGGCAAACGCGGAAACCGAGGCCGCCGAAGCCGCGCCATCGTCGAGCGTAAACACGGCGACCGCCTCGCGCAAACGCCCCGCCTGATCTTCCAGCGACTGCGCCGCGGCCGCCGCCTCCTCCACCAGCGCCGCGTTCTGCTGCGTCACCTCGTCCATCTGCGTGACGGCGCGCGCGACCTGTTCGATGCCGCCCGACTGCTCCTGCGAAGCCGCCGCGATCTCGCCCATGATGTCGGTCACGCGCCGCACCGCGCCGATGATCTCCGTCATCGTGCGGCCCGCCTCGTCCACGAGCGCGGAGCCGGCATGCACACGCTCCACGGAGGTGTCGATGAGCCCCTTGATCTCCTTGGCCGCCGCCGACGAGCGCTGCGCGAGGCTGCGCACCTCGCCCGCCACCACGGCGAAGCCGCGCCCTTCCTCGCCTGCGCGCGCCGCCTCCACCGCCGCGTTGAGCGCGAGAATATTGGTCTGGAACGCAATGCCCTCGATGATCGTGATGATTTCCGCGATTTTGGCGGAACTCTGGTTGATGTCGCCCATCGTGCCGACCACCTGGTTCACGACGGCATTGCCCTTGTTGGCGATTTCCGAGGCGTTGGCGGCCAGCGCGCTCGCCTGGCGGGCGTTGTCGGCGTTCTGGCGCACCGTGCCGGTCAGCTCCTCCATGCTCGACGCCGTTTCCTGGAGCGCGCTCGCCTGCTCCTCCGTGCGCGAAGAGAGATCGGTGTTGCCCGCCGCGATCTGGCGCGTGGCCGTGGCGATGGACTCCGTGCCCGAGCGCACCGAGCGCACCGTTTCGGTGAGACTGCGCTGCATCTGCGCGACGCCGCCAAGCAGTTCGCCCATTTCGTCGCGGCGGCGCACGGTCACGGGACGGCGCAGATCGCCCGCCGCGATTGCCTGGAACGCGCCCAGCGCCTCGCCGAGCGGCTCCGCAATCGCGCGGCGCAGCGAGAGGAACGAAAACACGGCCGCGCCGATGCCGACCAGCAGCGCGGCGATCACCGTGATGCGCAGTTGGGCGAACGCGGACTGCGCGTCGTCGAAGCCTTGTTGCGCCTGGTCCATCTGGAGCTTGTCGAGCGCGGCATCGGCTTTCGAGAGTTCGTCGTAGGCGGCCTTGAGCGCCTTCGCCCCTTCCAGCACCCTGGCCTGATCTCCGGAGGTGACGGTGGCGGCGAAACGGTCGGCGATCTGGTGCAGTTCGTCGCGGCGCGTCATCACCTCCTGGGCAAGGCGCTGCTCCTGCGGGCCGCGCGGCAGCGCCATGTACTTTTTCCAGAAATCGTCGGAGACGCCGCGCAGCATGCGCGCGCGGGCCAGCGTATCGGCGGCGTCGGGCGTGCCGAGCTGGAACGCCGCGCGATCGAGCGCGAGACGCTCGCGCGCCGCATAGATTTCCGCGAGATTGACCGCGTGCGAACTGGGCATCTGATTCGTGAACGTGTCGCGATACGCGTCGTTCGAACGCGTCAGCCCCAGAAGCCCGACCGCGCTGATGGCAACGATCAACGCCGCCAGAAAACCCATCGTGAGGCCGATGCGCGCCTTGATGCTGATGCCCTTGTTCATGTGTCTCCCGTTCTTGCCATGTGTTGGGATGATTCGCGCCCGGAGTCGGGCACGCTCTCTACACGGCGTTAACGGCACATGCTGTCGCGGACTTGAAATATCTATATGGTGTGAGGAAATCGGGACATGAGCCGGGAAGTATTTACAAAACTGCTTAAAAGGCCGCCACCATGACGGCGAATCATCGGTCGCGGCGAACGGCGCATCAGTCCTGCAAGTCGTCGAGCGTGGGAATGGACGGTTGCGCGCCCGCGCGCGTGACCGAAACCGACGCGGCGCGCAGCGCGAACGCAATGGCTTGCTGCGGCGTTTCGCCGTTGGCCAGACGCGCGGCCAAAGCGCCGATGAAGGTGTCGCCGGCCGCGGTGGCGTCCACGGCGCGCACGGCGGGCGCGGGCATGTGGACGGGCGCCGCGCCGTCGAGCAACGCGCAAACGCCTTGCGCGCCGAGCGTCACGATCACGTTGCGCGCGCCCGCGTCGCGCAGCGCGAGCGCGGCGCGCGCGGCTTCGGCGGGCGTGCCGGCGGGCAGGCCCGTGAGCGCGGCCGCTTCGAGTTCGTTGGGCACGAGGTAATCGACGAGCGGCAACCACGCGGCGGGCAGCGGCCCGGCGGCGGGCGCCGGATTGAGAACGGTGATCTTGCCGAGGCGGCGGCCCATGGCGAGCGCGGCGGCCACGGCGGCGGGCGGCGTTTCGAGCTGGCAGACCACCACGTCGGCTTGCGCGAGCACCGGTTCGTGGCGCGCGACGGTCTCCGGCTTCACTTCGCCGTTGCTGCCCGCGACGATGACGATGGCGTTCTCGCCCGCTTCGTCGACCACGATCAGCGCGACGCCCGTGGGCGCATTCGGCGAGGTTTCCAGCGCGCGGCAGTCGATGCCCTCGGCGGTCAGCCCCACGCGCAGAATGCCGCCGTTGCTGTCCGAGCCCACGCGGCCGATCATCGCCACCTGCGCGCCCAGCCGCGCGGCCGCGACGGCCTGGTTGCCGCCCTTGCCGCCCGGCACTTGCGCGAAGCTCGAACCCGCGAGCGTTTCGCCGGGGCTGGGCAACCGCGGCGCGCGCGCCACGAGATCCATGTTGAGGCTGCCGATCACGGCCACGCGCGCCGTCTTTCCCGCATCCGTTCCCACGATGGTTCTCCTTTGCGTGGTCGCGTTCGGCCAACGCCGCGACGCGCCCGGAAAATTTACGCGGCGAGCGGCGCGTGGTTCTCCTCTCCGGTCCACGGCGCGGTCGATTCGCGCGGATAAAGCGTCGGCGGCATCACGCGGCGGCGCACCTTCGGCGTTTCGCCGCGCACGCTCGCGATGCGCTCGATCAGCGTGAGCGCCGCCATTTCGCCGAGCGCGCGCGCCGGCTGACCCACGGTCGAAAGCGCGGGCCACGTGAAGTTGCCGATCTCGATGTCGTCGAAGCCGATGATCGAGCAGTCGCTCGGTACGCGCAAGCCGCGCTCCGCCGCCGCGCGCAACGCGCCGATCGCCATCATGTCGTTGCCCGCGAAAATCGCTGTCGGCTTGAGCGTGTCGAACAGTTGCGCGGCCGCGCGATAGCCGCCCGCGCCCGAAAAGTCGCTTTCGACGATCGCGCCGTGCGGAATCTTGATGCCGCGCTCGGACATCGCGCGCAGGAAGCCGTGCATGCGCATCGCGCTCACCGCCGCCGACACCGTGCCCGTGATGCAGCCGATGCGCACGTGGCCGAGTTCGAGCAGATGGCGGGTGGCGAGCCACGCGCCGCGCTCGTGGTCGATCTGCACGAGATCGGCGTCGAGACCTTCGATGTTGCGGTCGACGACGACGATCGGCTCGCGCGCGTCGGCGAGCGTCGCGGCCAGCACGGCGTCCTCGCCCGCCGATGCCACGATGAGCCCGTCGATGCGCTTTTCCTGAAGCACGCGCAGATAGTTGCGCTGCTTGACCGGATCGTCGTCCGAGTTGCAGAAGAACACGCAGTAGCCCTTGCGCGCGCAGCCGTCCTCGACGCCGCGCGCCAGCTCGGCGAAATACGGGTTGGTGCCGTTCGGCACGAGCAACCCCACGGTCGCGGTCGAGCGCGCCTTGAGCGAGCGCGCCACCGCCGACGGCACGTAGTTCAGCTCGCGAATCGCGCGCTCGACCTTTGCCCGCACGTCTGCCGATACCGGACGCGAGTTGTTCACCACATGCGACACCGTCGTGAAAGACACCCCCGCCACCGCGGCCACATCCTTGATCGTCGCCATATTCGATATTCCCTGCCTTGGTCCCAGTCCTTGGTTCCAGCGTGTTGCTGCCGGTCTTCGCGCGTCCGTGGCTGGAATAGTCAGACGCCGCTTCGCCGGTGATTGCTCTCGACGGCTCCTGTACCGAGCCGCGCCCTCATTCGCCTGTTTCGGCTTGTTTGCTTGTTTGCTTGTTTCCGCGTGTTTCCAGCCTGTTGCCGCTTGTGCCTGCTTGTGCCGGCTTATTGCCGCTTGTTTCCGCTCTTTCCCGCTCTTTGCCGCTTGCACCCGCTCGTCAGGTCCGGCGCGTCCTGCGCCGGCTGCGATACGTGTCCAGCACCACCGCCACCACGATCACGGCCCCCGTGATGATGCGCTTGGTCGGCTCGTTCGCGCCGATCTGCGCGAGCCCGGCGGCCAGCACCGAAATGATCAGCACCCCGAAGAACGTGCTGATGACCGAGCCGCGCCCGCCCATCAGGCTCGTGCCGCCGATCACCACGGCCGCGATCACCTGGAGTTCGAGCCCGACGCCGGCGTTCGGATCGGCGGCTTCGAGCCGCGAGATCTGGAACAGCGCCGCGAGCCCCGAAAGCGCGCCCATCAGCGCGAACACGATCACCTTGTACGGCCGCGGATTCACGCCCGCGAGCCGCACCGCTTCCTCGTTGGTGCCGATGCCGATCAGGTAGCGTCCGAACACCGTGCGCGTGAGCGTGAGCTGCGCGATCACCATGACGGCCACCGCGATGAGGAACGCCGGCGAAATGCCGAACGCGATGGGGTTCGAGAGAAAGTCGAACGCATCGCCGATATACGCCGTGCGCGAATTCGTCATCTGGTATGCCACGCCGCGCGCCGCTTCGAGCACGCCTAGCGAGACGATGAACGACGGAATGCGCCAGCCCACCGTGACCGCGCCCGTGAGCGTGCCCGTGGCCGCCGCGGCCAGCACGCCCGCCAGCGCCGCGGGCAGCGCGCCCCAGCCCCACTTCAGCGCCGCCACGCTCACGACGGACGCCCCCAGCGCGAGCACCGAGCCCACCGAAAGATCAATGCCCGCGATGATCAGCACGAACGTCATGCCCACCGACATCACCACGAGATCCGGAATCTGGTTCGCGATGGTGCTGAAGGTATCGTACGTGAGGAAGTGCGAACTGAGCAGCGAGAACAGCACGATCATCGCCACGAGCGCAAGCGCCAAACCCAGATAGTTCGACAGCCCGAAACGGGTGCCGACGGGTTTGCCGCTCGCAGGCGCGGCGACGGCGCCGGCCGTGGGCGAGCCCGCTCGCTCACCGCCGTCGTCCGGTTGTCCGCGCAACGGTTCGTTCGTCATGAAGCGCTCCCTTCTGGATCGTCGCGGCCGTCGCGCCGCGCTTGCGCCGGCGCGCTGCCGCCGGCCACCTCGCCGAGCAGCGCGTCCTCGGCGCGCAGGCCCGCGAACGCCGCCGCGAGCAGCTTGTCCTGGGTCCACGCGTCGCGCGCGAACACCGCCGTCATCTTTCCCGCCGACATCACGCCGATCCGGTCGCAGATCAGCATCAGCTCGCGCAGATCGCTCGACACCACCACGAGCGCGCGGCCTTCGCGGGCGAGCGCTCCCATCAGCGCGTAGATGTCGAACTTCGCGCCCACGTCGATGCCGCGCGTCGGCTCGTCGAACAGCACCACGCGCAGCGGCTGGCCAATGTCGCGCGCGAGCCAGCGGCCGATCACCACTTTCTGCTGGTTGCCGCCCGACAGTTCGCCGACCGGCTGCGCCGGCCCCGCCGTGCGGATGCGCAGCGCGTCGATCTGCGTGCGCGCGAGCGTGTTTTCGCGCGCCGCGTCCACCGCGCCGTAGCGCGACACGGCGCTCACGTTGCCGAGCGTCACGTTCGCGGCCACCGGTTGCGGCAGCAGCAGGCCTTCGCCCTTGCGGTCCTCCGTGATGAGGGCGATGCCGAGCTTCACGGCGTCGGCGGGCGAGGCGATCCGCACGACTTCGGGCGCCGCACCCGGCCGCGGCGCGAGCGCCACCTGACCGCCGTCCTTCTCGTCGGCGCCGTAGATGAGCCGCATCAGCTCGGTTCTGCCCGCGCCGATCAGCCCGGAAACGCCGAAAATCTCGCCCGCGCGCACCTCGAACGACACGTCGCGCACGACCTTGCCGCGCGTGAGCCCGTCGACCTTCAGCAAGGTTTCGCCGATACGCCGCTGGCCGAGATCGATGCGCTCGCCAAGCTCGCGCCCGACCATCAACGCGACGATGCGCTCCGGCGTGAGCTTGGCCATGGCGTCCACGCGCACGAGCTTGCCGTCGCGCAGCACCGCCACGCGCTGCGCGATGCGCTCCAGTTCTTCGAGGCGATGCGAGATATAGACGATCGCCACGCCGCGCGCCTTGAGCCGCGCGATCTGCTCGAACAGCAGTTCCACCTCGCGGCCCGTGAGCATGGCCGTGGGTTCGTCGAGGATCAGCACGCGCATTTCGGCCGAACCCGGCGTCGCTGCCGCATTCGCCGCACTCGCCGCATTCGCTGAATTGGCTGCCGATGCGGCCGCTTCGATGTGCATCCGGTCGTGCATTCCGCCGTGCATTCCGCCATGCATCCCGCCGATCAGATTGCGCGCGATCTCCACGAGCTGCTGATGGCCGATGCCGAGTTCGCCGACGAGCGTGTCCGGGTCGATCGCCTCCAGCCCCACCTGCGCCATCGCCGCGCGTGCTTCGGCGCGCAGCCGCGAGCGGTCGATCCAGCCAACCCGCAGCCGGCTGCCCAGCAAACCGGCTTGCGGCAAACGGTCGAGGAACAGATTCTCGGCGACGGTCAAGGTCGGCAGAAGGTTGAGTTCCTGCATCACCATGCGCACGCCCAGCGCCTCGGCCTCGCGGCGGCTCGCGGGCGCGTAGGCGCGCCCGAGCAGCGTCATGCTGCCCGCGCTCGGCGTCGTCAGACCGGCGACGATGCGCGAAAGCGTGCTCTTGCCCGCGCCGTTCTCGCCCGTAAGCGCGAGCACTTCGCCCGCGTGCAGCGCAAGGCTGACGTCGGCGAGCACCGGCTGCTCGTAGGTCTTGCCCACGCCCGACACCGTAAGCACGGCGGGCGCAGGCGAGGCTACGTCGGGGGCAATTGCATCCATCACGATCCTGTAGTCGCGAGCCGCGCCGTCCGCGCCCGATCCGTGCGCTTCGGCGCAAATCGTCGCAAAGCGGGCGCGAGCCGTCGCGCGCTTACCGCCGGTCCGCGCCGCGCTGGCCTCGTTCGCTTGCCTTTCCGCTGGCATCGTTTGCGGGCATCGTCCGCTTGCCGCGTTCTCAGGCCGCGTTTTCAGACCGCTTCCGGCCGGCGGCGCCGGTTGCGCACGAGAGGCCGCTGCGCTTTCCGGCGCGGTATGCCGGAAAGCGCTTGTTGCGGTGCTGGCGGGCGCCCATACGGCCTTCCCGCTACTCATAACGGCCGCGCGGCGCAATTCTTGAGCGTTTGTTTAGTTGCACGCCCAAATATCGCCGCGCGCCGGGCCGGGTTACTTCGTGACCAGCACCACGGGAGTTTCGACGATGCCGGAAAGCTCCGACTGCTTCTTGTGCTCCTTGATCGCCTTGAGCGCCGTGTCGATGCCGAATACGGCCTGCCTGGCCGCGTACTGGTCGGCGGTGGCGAGCACGCGGCCGTCCTTGAGCATCGGCTTGATCGCGTCGATGTTGTCGTAGCCGACCACGTACACCTTGCCCTGCTTGCCGGCCGCGCGCACAGCCGAAACCGCGCCGATCGCCATGTTGTCGTTGCCGCACAGGAGCGCCTTGAGGTCCGGGTACTCGTTGAGCATGGCCGCGGCGACGGCGTTGCCCTTGTCGATTTCCCACTCGCCCGATTGCGTCGAGACGATCTTCGCGTTGATCGCCTGCATGGCGTCCTTGAAGCCCGCGGTGCGCTGCTGCGCGTTGGTGGTCGTCGAGACGCCTTCGACGATGCCGACCTGATCGCCCGCCTTCAGCTTCTTCGCGAGGTAGTCGCCGACGAGCCGCGCGCCCTTCTTGTTGTCCGGCCCGACGAACGGCACATTCAGGTCTTTCGACTTGAGCACGTCGGGGTCGAGCCGGTTGTCGATGTTGACGACGATGATGCCCGCGTCCACCGCTTTCTTGACCACGGGCACGAGCGCTTTCGAATCGGCGGGCGCGAGCACGATGGCGTCGACCTTCGAAACGATCATCTGCTCGACGATCTGGATTTGCGCGGCCGTGTCGGTTTCGTTCTTGATGCCGTTGGTAATGAGGTCGAACTGCGCGGCGTTGTGCTTCTGATAGTCCTTTGCGCCGTTCTCCATGGTGAGGAAGAACTCGTTGGCAAGCGACTTCATGACGAGCGCGACCTTCGGTTTCCTGGCGGCCTGCGCGTGGGCGGCGAGCGGCAAGGTGCCGGTCACGGCCGTGGCGGCGAGCGCGCAGGCGGCGAGGAGAATGCGGCGGCGAATGCGGGAGTTCATCGGTGTTGTCTCCGAACGGTCCGAATGGCCAGGCCCAACCGGACGCTGGGCCGGTTCTTGTGGTTATGCGCAAACGTTTGCTGCGGGCCCATTCTCGGCGCTGGCGCTTCGCGATGTCAATGCCGGCGCCGCGCCCGCCCATGCGGCGATGCAGCAGCGCGCGGCGGCCGGAGCGCCTTGCCACGCGGCGCACCCGGCCCAACGCGAACGTGCCGGCGAAGCGTCAGAGCCAGCCGATACGTCGAAACAGGAAATACAGGAACACGTCGATCACGGCCATCGCGCCGAGACAGGTCTCATAGCCGTATTTGTAATGTAGCTCGGGAATGTGCTCGAAGTTCATCCCGTAGATACCCGCAATCATCGTCGGCACGGCGAACAGCGCGGCGAACGAGCCGAGCCGCTTGGTCACCTCGTTCTCGGCGAGCGAGATCATGCCGAGGTTGACCGAAATGGCCGTGACGATCATTTCGCGGCGCGCGTCGACCATGTTCGAGACGCGCGTGAGATGGTCGTAGACGTCGCGGTAATACGCCTGCATGCCGACGCAGATCTGCGGAATGCGGCCGCCCACGAGCTTGCCCACGGCGTCCACGAGCGGCGTGACGTGATGCGCGACGATCACGAGGCGGCGCTTGAGCGAGTACAGGTCCTGGATGATCGCGCGCGAACCCGCGAGATCGTGCTTTTCGAAGATGCGGTCCTCGAGTTCCTCGATCTCGGTCGAGAGCTTTTCGAGCACGGGCGCATAGCGGTCGACGATGCTGTCCATGAGCGCATAGAGCACGAAACCCGAGCCTTCGCGCAGGAGTTCCGGTTCGCGCTCGCAGCGCGCGCGCACGTCTTTCAAGCCTTGCTGCGCGCGATGCCGCACCGATAGCACGAAATTGGGGCCGGCAAAGATGTTGACCTGGCCGGTGATGACTTCGCCGTCGTCGTCCAGCTCGATCGTGTGGATCACGCAAAAGAGCGTGCTGCCGTATTCCTCGATTTTCGGCCGTTGGTTGCCGTTCATCACGTCTTCGATGGCGAGCGCGTGCAGGTCGAACTCTTCCTTCATCGCGGCCATTTCGCCGGCGTCCGGGTCCTTGAGCGCAACCCAGACGAAGCATTCCGGCTTCGCCAGATAGTCGCTGATGGCCTCGATCGAAATATCGGCGAGCTTGGTGCCGCCCTGGTACGCGACGCAGTTGATGAGCATGTCGTTGTCTCGCGGCGGCGGGCCGCGCCCGCCCCGCTTCGTGTTGAACCGGTTGGCAAGTGTAAGGCGTCCGGCCAGCCGGCGGCTTGCAAGACCCTTGCACGCCGGGAAATGGCCATCGGCGTTCACACGCGCCCGCAAGCGTCCGCGAGCCTCGGAAGGCGCCGGCCAGGCGCGGTTCGGCCGTTCGTCGACCGGCACGCGCCCGCTGTACGCGCCCGCTGTACGCGCCCGCTGTACGCGCCCGCTGTACGCGCCGATAGCAAGCGCCGCTAGGACGCACCCGCTGCACGCGCCCAAGCACCGCGCATGCCTGCCTGCGTACGCAGGATGCGCGTTCGGGGCAAGACAATGCTTATTGCGCGACGCGCCGGATGCCGATGCGATGATCCTTGTCGAATGTGACGCTCGCGCGATTGGTGTAGCGCGGATCGACGGCGAAGCGCAACTCCACGACCGGGTCGAATTGCGTGGAAACGCCGATGCGATGCACGCCCGGCGTCAGGTAGAACGTGACGTGCTCGCCGTCCATGAGGTCGGTCACGCGCTCGCCGTCGAGATACAAGGGCGCGTCGCGAAACTTGACGATGACGTTGCGGGTGCGCTCGCGGCGCACGTCCACGGCGACGCGCCCTTCGCCGGGCCGCGTGAGTTCGGGCTCGAGCAGGCGCGCGGCGGGCACGGGCTTGAACGGCGCGGGCCGCGCCGCTTCCTCGGCGCAGCCGCCGGCCAGCAGCGCAACCGCTGTGGCGAGGCATACGATCAACACGCGCGGTGGCATAGGCGCAGTCCCCTCGTTTTTTGCTGTTTTGCGCTCATGATAACCGCGCGGGCGCAGCGCTCATCATCGGTGTTATATGCTGCAAGGAATGCGCGCCAGCGCGCTTTCGACCCACACTGCGACGCGGGCGCGGTACGCCCGATCCAGCGGATTCCATGACACGACTCGTCTTTTTTTGCGGCCACGCGGGCAGCGGCAAGACCTCGCTCGCCAAACGCCTCTACGCGCCGCTCGCGCGCGCCACGGGCGAACCGTTCTGCCTGCTCGACAAGGACACGCTCTACGGCCGCACGAGCCCGGCGGCGTTGCGCGCGCTCGGCCTCGACCCGAACGACCGCGACAGCCCGCTCTTTCTCGAACATCTGCGCGATCCCGAATATCTCGGCCTCGTGGATACCGCGCGCGAAAATCTGCAACTCGGCGCGAGCGTGCTGGCGGTCGGGCCGCTGTCGCGCGAGGTGCGCGAGCGGCGTTTGTTCGATCGGGCGTGGCTGGGCGTGGATGTGGCAGTCGGGCTTGCCGTGGTGTGGGTGCATACGGCGGAGGAAACGGCGCGCGCGCGCATCGTCGCGCGCGGCCACCCCGCCGACGCCTGGAAGCTCGCGCATTGGGACGACTACCGGCCGCGGCGCTTCATGCCGTCCGGCGATGCGCTCGACGGCCTGCTGCTGTTCGACAACACCGCGCCCGGCCCCGCCGATTACGACGCATTGCTGCGTCGCATCGTGGCGGCCACGGCGCCCGGCTAGCGTGTCGAAGGTTAGGCCAGTTCGTTCGCCAGATGGTCGAGCGTGGCGCCCTCGTAGACCTGCCCGAAGCGGTTCGCGAGAAACCGCTTCAGCGGCACCTGCTCCTGCCGCACGAAACCCGCTTGCGGCAACTGCTTTTCGCGGAACAGGTCGAGCACGGCGCACATCGAACCGGCCGTGGTGATCTGAATCGCGCTCATCGGCACGCCGCACACCGTTTTCGCGAAAATCTTGCGCGTGAACACTTCCTGCACGAGTTCGCCCGCGCGCATGCCGGTGACGGTCATGAAGATGAGCACGACGTCCTGTTCGGTCGCGGGCACGGAGCGGCGCAGGATCGACTTGAGCGTGTCGCGGTCGCCGGCAAGGCGTAAATCTTCGAGCAGGAACTGCATCAGCGCGCGATGGCCCGGATAACGCACCGACTTGTAATCGAGCAATTCCACGCGCCCGCCAAGCGTTTCGCACAGCGTGCCCAGGCCGCCCGACGTGTTGAACGCCTCGTACTCCACGCCGTCGAGCGAAAAATGCTCCAGGCCTTCGAGCGGCAGCACCCATTGCGTACGGCCGTCGCGGATCGCTTCGCACGGCTGGCAATATTCGTTGATGAGACCGTCCACGCTCCAGGTGAGGTTGTATTTGAGCGCATTGGTCGGAAACTGCGGCAGCGCACCCACGCGCATCTTCACATCGCGGATTTCGCTGAAGCGGCTGGCGAGCGCATGCGCCGCAATGCCGATGAAGCCCGGCGCGAGACCGCATTGCGGCATGAACGCGTGCGCGGCGCCGTCGGCGAGCGCGCGAATCGCGTGGGTCGCGCGCACGTCCTCGGTGAGATCGAAGTAATGGACGCCCGCGCCTTTCGCCGCCGCGGCCACGTTCACGGCAAGGTAATACGGCAGCGCGTTGACGAGCACGTCATAACCGTCGAGCGCGCCGCGCAATGCGGCGGCGTCGCCCGAATCCACGCGCGCGGTGGGAATGCCTTGCGCCGCGAGCGGTTCGAGCGCTTTCGCGTCGCGGTCGAACGCGGCCACGTCGTAGTCGCCGGTTTCGCGCAGCATGTGAGCAATGGTGTGGCCGATAAGACCGGCGCCAGCGATCGCGACTTTCATGGGCATCTCTCCTGTTGATTTTTCTGTGGTTCGGAACGGGTGCGGCCCGCACGAATACAGTCTAGGGAGAGGCAAAAACAGATCATAGGCACAAAACGATGCGCTTCGACGCCGGTTTTCGTCATTTCGACGAGACTTTTCGACGAAACGACGAAACCTGCCATGGAAACACCGGAAGCAGCGGAAGCAGCGCGGCAAGGCGATGGCCGTCCAACCGGGCGTCCAGCCGGCCGTGCCCAACGCCAGTCAACCCCGTTCAACCCAGTCCTTCAACCCGTCACCGAGCCGCGATCGACCTTGCGCGCCAGCACGATCGACGTGGTCGTGCGCTCCACGCCGGGCATGCCGCCGATGATGTCGAGCAGATCGTTGAGCCGGTCGGGGGAATCGGCGCGCAGCCACGCGACGTAATCGTATTCGCCGCTCACCGCGCAGAGAAGCTGCACCTCGGGCATCTTGCCCAGGCGCTTCTGCACGTCGGGGCCGTGGCGCGGCGCGATGATGAGGCCGACCCACGCTTGCAGGCTCGCATCCAGCACGTCCTGGCCGAGCCGCACGCCGTACCCGGCGATCACCTGCGTGCGTTCGAGCCGCGCGATGCGCGCGAGCACCGTGGTGCGCGCCACGCCCAGCACGCGCGCGAGATTCGCCACGCTTTCGCGCGCGTTTTCCTGCAACAGCGCGACCAGGCTGCGGTCGAGATCGTCGAGTTGATCGAGGCGCGGTGGTCTCATCGGCGGCGTCTTGTATCGGTTGGCAGGGATGGCGGTTGCGTCAGGCGGTTGCGTCATTATCGCGCGCCCGCGCGGTCATCGGGGGGTATCGGCACACCGCTTCGGGCGAGGCCATGCCGCGCTTATGCGCGAGGCGTTTCCACGCGTTTCGTTTGTAAGCAAGTGTCGCAGCCAGGACGCGCCGACGCGATAACGTGGTACTAATACCGCCTCGCTACGAAATGAATCCAGGAGTCACAATGAAGAAAGCTTTCGTCGTCCTTGCCGCCGCCTTGTCGATGAGCGGTGCGTTCGCGCAGTCCGGCACGCCGGCCGCGGCTTCGTCGGCGGCTCCGGCCGCCGCGGCTTCGAGCGCGGACGCGCGCGTCGCCCAGCATCAGCAGCGCGTCGAGGAGCGCATCACCTGGCTGCATACGCAGCTCAAGATCACGCCGGAGCAGGAACCGCAATGGAAGGCGTTCGCCGACGTCATGCGCAGCAACGGCCAGACGATGGGCGACCTCTATCGTCAGCGCGCGGAAGGCGAAAGCACCCGCAACGCGCTCGACGACATGAAGCAGTACGCGCAAATCTCGCAAACCCACGCCGAGGACATGCAGAAGCTCGTTACCGCATTCGAGCCGCTCTACACGAGCCTCTCGCCCGAGCAAAAGAAGCTGGCCGATCAAACCTTCCGCCATGACGGCCGCGGTCACGGCCCGAACGGCAAGAAGCCGGCGCATCCGAAGCACAAGGGCCACGGCAAGCCGTCGGCGGGCGCCGCGGCGAGCGAGGCCGCGCCGGCCAGCACGCCCGCTGCGCAGTAATGCGCGGCTGAGGCCGCGGCCCTTCCCCGCTCGCTGGCGCCGACCAGGTACGGTGCGAGCGCGGCAAGTGGGGCAAGCGGGGCAAGTGGCGAAGCGGCGGGATTCACGGTACGCTTGCGGACCGCGCGACGGCCGGGCACGATTTGCCCGGCCGTCGTTTCATTTGCAGCGCGATTTTTCGCAACGACTTTTCATACCGCCACCGCCATGATTGAACTGACCCAACTCGACTTGCGCCACGACGCCGCCGCGCAACGCGTCGTCAAGGACGAAACCGTGAGCGTCGAGTTCGCGGCGCAAGCGGGCGAATTGATGAGCCTCGAAGGCCCGAACCGCTACGCGAGCGGCGACGCCGTCGTGACCGGCGCGACGGGCGAGCGCTGGGTCGTGTCGCGCGAACGCTTCGACGCGAAGTACCGGCCCGCGCAGGCCGCACTGGCGCACGGCGAATCCGGTGCATATCGGAACCTGCCCGTCGTCGTGCTCGCGAAACGCATGGACGAGCCGTTCACGCTCTTGCGTTCGGCGGGCGGCGACCGTCTGACGGGCGCCGCCGGCGACTGGGTGATGCAGTACGCGCCCGGCGATTACGGCGTCGTCAAGGCCGAGCGCTTCGCGAAGGTGTACCGGCGCGCGGACTGAATCGCACCAAATCGGCACGCTGCGTCGATAAGCCGCAAAGCCACTTACGCGAACTCTTCGTCGAGCGAGATCGTCACTTCGCGCTCGACCTCTTCGTCCTTCGCATAACGCTCCTCGAGCGATTCGATCGTCGCTTCCACGTAGGCGCGCAGCACCGCGAAACTGCGGCCGCGCAAGCGCGCCGGCAACGCGCGATAGCGTGCGAGCGCGGCGGGCGCGATCGCCACCGTCAGCACCATGCGGCGCGCTTTCGCGCCAAAGCGCATCGCCACCCAATGCACGACGAGTTGCGGCACGCCGGCTTCGTCCGGTTCTTCGGCAAAACGCGTCTGCTCGGGAAAAACGTCGGCGATCACGCGGGCAAGCTCGGTGAATTCCGGGCTCGCGCATTCAAACAGATAGGCTTCCATGGCCGCCAGTAAAAAGAGTGATGAGCGCCCGAACGTCACTTGAACGTCACTTGAACGTCACTTGAACGTCACTTGAACGTCACTTGAACGTCGTTTGAACGTCGCTTGAATATCGCTCGGATGTCGCTTGAACGTCGCTCGGATGTCGCTCGAACGTCGTTTTAATATCGCTCGAATATCGCTCGAAACGAGGCTTGAAACACGGGAAAACGCGCACGTCGCGGCTCATGCCGCGCGCGCGGCGCGCCGCTCGCGGCACGTTCTGTACAGCGCGACGGCAACCGCCACGGCCGCCACCGCATACACGGCGTCCACGGCGGCGAGCGGCGCGAGGCGCGCCTGATACATCGCCGCGGGCAGGTCGACGACCGCGTGCGCCGCGATCGCAATCGGCAGAATGCTTTTGACGCCCGCGCGCAGCCCGCGCCACATCAGCACCGACAAGCCGATCTGGAATACGAACGCCGCAATGCGCTCGAGCGCGAACACGCCCGCGAACAGCGGCGAAAGGCTCGCGAGAACCAAATGCACGCGCAGCACGGAATCCATCGTGAGATTCGAGAGATGTTCGTCGAGCTGGCCGCGATTGGCGAGCACCGCGAACACGATCCACTGCAACTGCACGAGCACGCCGACGAACCACGCTTCCGCGCCGCCGTGGCCGATGCCGTAGGCGAGACCGCTGCTGTCGGCGGGCGCGTTCGGCGTGCGCGAGCCGCGCTTTGCGATGATGCGCATCGCGACGTAGCGCCCGACTTCCTCGCAGATGCCCGCCGCGAGCGCGCCGTAAGCCACGAACGCCAGCGGATTCGAGAGCGCCTGCGCGAGCGCCGCGTTTTCGTGCAGCACGTAGTCGTTGAGCGCGCGCTCGATCACCGTGGCGAACAGCGCGAACACGGCGATGCCCGCAACCGTGTCGCGCCAGTCGAACGCGAACGGTTTGCGCAAGCGGCGATAGAGCGAAACGGGCAACAGGGCGACGAACAGCGTCGCGAGCGAGAGGCAGACGAGCGTGATCGGGGCGACGGACATGGGCTTCCTTGTGACGATCGGCACGCGTGGGCGCGCGCCGCAGCCCGAATCATCTCAGATATCGGGGGCGGCGCGCAGCCCGAATCGCGCCGCGATCTTGCGGGGCGCGGCGCGCGGTCCGGATCGCGCTACACGACAAGCGCTACACGACACGCGCCGCACACAGGACACAGGCCGTCGCCTCGCTCGCCGCCTTTGCATTCGGCCATGTCGACGCCGGACGGTCGCGCAACGCCGCGCGCCTTCACCCCGACGTCGAGGCCCGTACCACCAGTTCGCCGCCGAACGCCGCCGCGCGCGCCGCCGGCGCCGCGCCTTCGATGCGCTCGTGCAGGAACTCCACGGCGCGATAACCGATCTCGCGCGTCGGCTGGCGGATCGTCGTGATGCCGGCCAGCTCCGCCCAGTCGGGATCGTCGATGGCGATCAGCGCGACGCGTTGCCGCCACGGCTCGCCCAGCGCCGTCTTCAGATGCAGCGCCAGCCGCAGCGCCACTGGCGCATTCGCGGCAAAGAGCGCGCAGCGCGCGCCGCGTTCGGCGGCCCGCGCGATATGGTCGTCCAGCGCCGCGAGCGCGGCCTGCGCGGCGGCTTCGTCCTGTAGATCGAGCACGTGGGTCGCGCCGCGCGCGGCGCCCTTCGTGCCCTGCATCGCCTCGCGAAACGCGGCCTCGCGCTCGCGCCGCGAACTGACCTGCTCGAATGGCTGCACGACGAACACGAGATCGTCGTAGCCCCGCGTGAGCAGATGTTGCGCGCCGATGCGCACGGCTCCCGCGTTGTCGAGACCCACCACGTCGGCGTCGAGGCCGTCCACGGTGCGGTCGATCAGCACGGCCGGAATGCCGCCGCTGCCCACCGGCTTGAGCATCGACTCGCGCACGCCCAGCGCGTTGACGATCACGCCTTCCACGCGATAAGTCGTGAGCAGTTGCAGATAGCGGCGCTCCATCTCGATCTCGTTGGCCGCGTGGCAGATGAGCGGCATGTAGCCGAGCGCGTGACACGCGGCTTCCACGCCTTGCAGCACTTCCACCGAATACGGATTCGCGAGATCGGCGAGCAGCAGCCCGAGCAGCCGGTTGCGGCCGCGCTTGAGGCCGCGCGCCATCTGGTTGGGCCGATAGTCGAGGCGCTCGATGGCCGTCTCGATGCGCGCGCGCAGATCGGGCGACAGCACGCCGAATTCGCCGTTCAGGTAGCGCGAAATGCTGGTCTTGCCCGTGCCCGCCTCGCGCGCGACGTCGCTGATCGTCGCGCGGCGCGGCGGGCCGCTGTTTGAGGCTTCGGCGTTTGAGGCTTCGGCGTTTGAGGCTTCGGCGTTTGAGGCTTCGGCGTTTGACGTATCGGCGTTTGACGTATCGGCGTTTGACGTATCGGCGTTCGACGTATCGGCGTTCGACGTATCGGCGCTTGGCGTATCAGCGTTCGACGCATCGGCGCCCGACGCATCGGCGTTTGAAGCATCGTCCTTGCCCGGAGTCCGCGCGTCGCTCATTGCGCGAGTACCTCGCGATTGACGACGTTGTGCGCAAGCGTGCCCGCGAGCGCCGCGACGAGATTCTCGGCGGCGCAGCGCGCCATCGCGTGACGCGTCTCGTGCGTGGCCGAGCCGATGTGCGGCAGCGCCACCACGTTCGGCATGCGCAGCAGCGGCGAGGCGGGATCGAGCGGTTCGTGCGCGAACACGTCGAGGCCCGCGCCCCGTATCGTGCTCGCTTCGAGCGCGGCGATCAGCGCCGCCTCGTCGACGGTCGCGCCGCGCGAGGCGTTGATGAGGATCGCGCTCTTTTTCATCTTCGCGAACTGCGCCGCGCCGATCATGTGGCGCGTCGCGTCCGTGAGCGGCACTTGCAGGCACACGAAATCGGAGGCCGCGAGCAGGTCGTCGAGCTCGACGCGGCGCGCGCCGTAATCGCGTTCGGCGGCGGCGTTCGGGCTGCGGTTCGTGTACAGCACCTTCATGTTGAAGCCGAGCGCGGCGCGCCTCGCGACCGCGCCGCCGATGCGCCCGAGCCCGACGATGCCGAGCGTCTTGCCCTGCACGTCCACGCCGTATTGCGCCTCCCCCACGCTGCCCTTCCACTGCCCGGCCTTCACCCAGTCGGCCAGTTCGACCACGCGGCGCGCGCTCGCGAGAATCAGCGCGAACACGGTGTCGGCCGTCGATTCCGTGAGCACGTCGGGCGTGTGCGCGAGCACGATGCCGCGCTTCGTGAGATCGGGCACGTCGAACTGGTCGAAGCCGACCGAGATCGTCGAAAGCGCCTTCACGCGCGTGCCGTCGAGCATGGCGGGCGCGATTTTCACACTCGCGCCGATGGCGCCGTCGGCGTCCTTGAGCGCGGCGGCGAATGCTTCGGTGTTCGCGCCGTCGACTTCGACGACTTCGGCGTGTTCGCGCAGGTACGCGGCGACATCGTCGGGAACGGACTTGTAGATAACGATTTTCTGCTTCATGGATCGGCGTGCCTGGGTAGGTTCGAGGACGTTATTTTCCGCTTGTTTCCCGCTATTTTCCGGCTATTTTCCGGCTATTTTCCGTGAACCGGCGTGACATAGCCGCGGCGCGCCTCGCGCGCCGGCTTGACCGCGAGCGTGAGCCCCACCGAAACGACGAGCGCCGCGCTCATAAACGCATAGGATGCCGCGGGCGAGCCGGTCGCGCCGTTCAGATAGCCGACCACGTACGAGCCGACGAACGAGCCGAGCGCCCCCATGCTGTTGATGAGCGCCATCGCGCCGCCCGCAACGTTCTTCGGCAGCAGTTCCGGCACGATCGCGAAAAACGGCCCGTACGGCGCGTACATGGCCGCGCCCGCGACCACCAGCAGCGCATAGGAGATCCAGAAGTGCGTCGCGCCGAGCGCATACGAGAGCGCGAACGCGATCGCGCCGAGCAGCAGGAACGGCCAGACGAAGGCGCGCCGATTGTCGAGCTTGTCCGAAGCCCACGAGGCCGCGAGCATGGCGATCGTGGCCGCGAGATACGGCAGCGCGGTCAGCCAGCCGGTTTCGACCATGCCGAGCGCCGAGCCGTTCTTCACGATCGACGGCAGCCACAGCACGAAGCCGTACACGCCGATGCTCCAGCAAAAATATTGCGCCGAAAGCAGCATCACGGCCGGCGTGCGGAACGCTTCGGCGTAGTTGCGCACTGGCTTGATGGCGGCCTGCTCGGCACGCATGGCCGATTCGATGGCGCGCTTTTCGTCCTCGGCGAGCCATTGCACCTGGGCCGGCTTGTCGCGCACGAGGAACCACCAGCACACAGCCCAGACGATGGCCGGCGCACCTTCGGCAATGAACATGTGACGCCAGCCGAACGCATGCACGAGATAGCCGGAAACGACCGACATCCACAGCACCGTGACCGGATTGCCGAGAATCAGGAACGTGTTGGCGCGCGAGCGCTCGGTTTTCGTGAACCAGTTGCTGATGTAGATGAGCATGGCGGGCATCACGGCCGCCTCGACCACGCCCAGCACGAAGCGGATCGCCATCAGCGAGGGAATGTTCGTGACGATGCCCGTCAGCGACGCGCAGCCGCCCCACAGCACGAGGCTCACGAACACGAGCTTGCGCACGCTGCGGCGCTCGGCGTACACGGCGCCGGGCAACTGGAAGAAAAAGTAGCCGAGGAAGAACAGCGCGCCGATCAGCGAGGACAAGCCGGGGCTGATGCCCAGATCGCGATTGATGCCCGCGGCCGATGCGAAACCGTAGTTCGCGCGATCGAGATACGCGAGGCTGTACGTGATGAACACGATGGGCATGATCGCCCACCAGCGGCGCGGCGCAAGCGAGGTTGAAGTCATCGATGTCTCCTGTTTGTCGGCATTTCCGTCGGCATTTCCGTCGGCATTTCCGTCGACATTTTCCGTCGGCATTTTCCGTCGGCATTTTCCGGCGGCGCTTTGCGGCGGCGCCTGCCCGGACGGCGCAGCCGGCGAGGCCGCCGCCGAAGGCGCCCCGCGCGGGCGCGCTCAGGCCGAAGCGAGCGCGGCGTCGGCTTCCATTGCGTCGAGCTGTGCGCGGGTCGGCAGGCCTTCGGAATCGCCGATCACCTGCACGGCCAGCGCGCCGATGCGGTTGCCGCGCGCCACGGCCTGCGTCAGCGGGCGCCCTTCGAGCAGCGCGCTCACCACGCCCACGGCGAACCCGTCGCCGGCGCCCACCGTATCCACCACGCGCACCACGCGCTCGGCATCCACGTGACCTTGCTCGCCGTCGGCGGTGGCGTAGTACGCGCCCTGCGCGCCAAGCTTGACGATCACGCCGCGCGCGCCGCGTGCCAGATAGAAGCGCGCGATGGCGGCGGGGTCGTCGCTGCCCGTGAGCACGCGCCCTTCGCCCACGCCGGGCAGCACCCAGTCGGCGAACGCCGCGAGTTCGTTGAGCGTCGCGACCATGTCGGCCTGGCTTTCCCAAAGCGTCGGGCGCAGGTTCGGATCGAAGCTGATCGTGCGGCCCGCCGCGCGCATCTCGCGCGCGAGTTTGAACGCGAGTTCGCGCGACGACGCCGAAATGGCCGGCGCCACGCCGCTCAAATGCAGATGCCGCGCGCCGAGCACGTAGTCGGCGCGATAGTCGTGGAGCGAAAGTTTGCTCGCCGCCGAACCGGCGCGGAAATATTCGACGGCGGGATCGCTGCCGTCGTCGCATTTCGACTTGAGCTGGAAGCCGGTCGGGTAGCGCGCGTCGGTGCTCACGCAGCGCGCGTCCACGCCTTCCTGCGCGAGCACGTCGCGCACGAACTGGCCGAACGAATCCGCGCCCACGCGGCTCATCCAGCCGACCTTGAAGCCAAGGCGCGCGAGCCCGGTCGCCACGTTCAGCTCGGCGCCCGCCGCGCGTTTGGCGAAGTGCCCGACCTTCGCGAGCGCGCCCGGCTCGGTGGCGACGAACATCGCCATCGCTTCGCCGTAGGTGATGACATCGAGGGTGTCGTTCATGAATTTCCCGTTCTTCCGCATCAAAAACCTGGTTGAGTTCACGCCGCGCCGAGCCATTGAACGTAGTGCGCGGCGTCGCCGGCGAGGCGCGCGGGATCGAACGGGAATTCGATGCCGCGCGGCACGTGCGTGGGCAGCAAGGCGAGCGCGGCGCGGCACAGGCGGTCGTCGTCGCGGGGCGCGGCGGCGAAGCGGCGCGCGCCCTCGCCCGCCACGGCCTTGCAGTGGATGTATTCGACGTGCGGCGCGAGCGCGGCGGCCGCGAGCAGCGGCGGTTCGCCCGGCCATTGCCAGTTGCCGATGTCGAACGTCATGCCGATCGCGCCCGCCGCGCCGCCGTTGCGTAGCGCGTTGAAAAGCCCGGTGAATTGCGCGAGCCGGCCGCCCTGTTCGAGCTGGCTGTTTTCGACGACGACGCGCGGGCCTTCGCCCGCGTCGCCGGTGCGCGCGCCGCTGGACGCTAGTGTCTCGACCAGTCGCGCCGCCTGCGCGTCGCCCGAAAAACCGCCTAGCTGCAACTTGACGAAGCGCGCGCCAAGCGCGATGCCCGCCGCGACGGCGGCTCGCAGCGCGGCTTCGTTTAGCGCGCCGTCGCTGGCGTAAAGCGCGTCGGGCGTGGACCAGACGCGCCACAGTCCTTCGCGCGCCAGCGCCGTTCCGAGCGCGCACAGCGCTTCGGGCGCGGCTGCGGCATCGTCCATCAGTTCGCGCCGCACCTCGAACGCCTGCGCGCCCGCGCGCCGCGCCGGCCCGCTCCACGCCGCGTGACCGTCCCGCCGGATCGACTGCGCGCCGAACGCGCTCGCCACGATTGCCACTTCCGCCATTGCCATCTTCCAGTTGCCGCGCTTCGCACCGTTCGTTTTGGAACCGGTTCCAAAACGCGCTCGAAAAAAAGCGCCCGCGCGCCGTTCATGAGCACCGATACTGCGCGATCCCGCCCAGGCGTGCCATTGTGGAATGCCCTGGGTCGAACCGCTTACTTGCCGTGTACTTCGGCCAGACACAGTTCGAGAAAGCGCTGCGCCACGCGCGAAGCGGCGCCCGCGTGCGGCACGAGAATCGAAAACCGCCGCGCCAGCGTCTGCGGCCCGAGCCGGATCTGCCGCAACGCGCCGTTTTCGTGCTGCATCGACATCGCCGAGACAAAGCCGATGCCCATGCCCGCGCGCACCGCTTCCTTCACGCCCTCCACGCCCGCGATTTCCAGCGCGACGCGCATGGGCACGCCCGCGCGCGCGAACGCCCGTTCCACGACCTGGCGCACGCCCGAGCCGTCCTCGCGCAGCACGAGCGGCCATTGCGCGAGCGTTTCGACCGCCACGCTCGCCCGTTCCTCCAGCCCCGCCGCCAAGGCGTGCTCGCGCGGCACGATGGCGACGATTTCGTCCTCGTGCCATGGATGCACGGCCGTATCCGGCGGCAACCGCTCGCCGACCGGCCCTTCGATCAGCGCGATGTCGACGGCGCCGAGCATGCCTACGACGTCCGACGTATTGCCGCTCGACGTTTCCAGCTTGACCTCGGGATAGCGCCCATGGAACTGCGCCACCAGATACGGCAGCCGGTAGCTCGCGGGCGTGGTGGTCGCGCCGATGCGCAGCGTGCCGCGCTCGAGCCCGCGCAATGCGTCGCGGTACGCGAGCGCGTCGCGCCAGGTGTCGCGCAGCCGCGCCGCATAGCCCGCGAGCTGTTCGCCGGTGGGCGTCAGGCGCACGCCGCGCCCGTCGCGCAAATACAGCGGCTCGCCGAATTCCTCCTGCAACAGCTTGAGCTGCCCGGACACGGCGGGCTGCGACAAATGCAGCGCCAGCGCCGCGCGGCTGATGTTGCGGTGTTCGGCGACGGCAGCGAAGGTTATCAGTTGTTCCGGGGTCATCGTCGCGAATTATAGGCAGAGGTTATATTTTACTTCGTAAATGACGATTTTTCATATCCATATATTCAATTTAGGATTAGCCCATTCGTTCGATACGTCGATCGCACCCCGAACTCCCGCCGGCACGAATGCCGGCGCCCAATGAGGCCGCCATGTCCGCCACATCGCCATCCCACACCACGCCGCATCCGCTGCCGTCCACGCGCGGCCAGCTCAACGGTATCTTGTTCGTTGCCCTGTTCGCGGCGGCGGTCACGAGCCTTGCCGCGCTGCCCGCCATCGCCAAACTCGGCATGAGTCCGCTGATCGTCGGCATCGTGGCGGGCGCCATTTACGGCAACGCGCTGCGCGACGGCATGCCCGAAAGCTGGGCGGCGGGCGTCAACTTCTCCGCGCGCAAGCTGCTGCGCATCGCCGTCGGCTTTTTCGGACTGCGCGTGAGCCTTCAGGAAATCGCGCAGGTGGGCGTGCCCGGCCTCGTGGAATCGGCGGTGATCGTGGTGAGCACGCTCGTGATCGGCACGTGGGTCGGCATGAAGCTCATGAAGCTCGATCGCGACACGGCGCTGCTCACGGCGGCCGGCAGCGCGATCTGCGGCGCGGCGGCGGTGCTCGCGTTCGAATCCACGCTGCAATCCAGGCCGCACAAGAGCGCGATGGCGGTGGGCAGCGTCGTGCTGTTCGGGACGCTCTCGATGTTCCTCTACCCGGTGCTGTATCGCGCGGGCTGGCTCCACCTGGATACGCTCGGCGCCGGACTGTTCTTCGGCGGCACGATTCACGAAGTCGCGCAGGTCGTGGGCGCGGCGAGCAACGTGAGCCCGGAGGCAACGCACATCGCCACCATCGTCAAGATGACGCGCGTGATGCTGCTCGTGCCCGTGCTGCTCGTGCTCGGCACCTGGCTGAACCGCACGGCGCGCGGCGCGGCGGCCGGCAAGGGCGGCGCGCACGGCGTGCGCAAGGTTGCGGTGCCCTGGTTCGCGCTCGGTTTTCTCGCGCTCGTGGTGGTCAACTCGCTGCATGTGCTGCCCGCGGCGGCCACGCATGCGATCAACACGCTCGACACCTTCGCGCTGACGATGGCCATGACGGCGCTCGGCATCGAAACGCGCGTTTCGCAGATTCGCCAGGCCGGTCCCCGCGCGCTCTCCGCCGGTCTGATCGTTTATCTGTGGCTCACGCTCGGCGGCCTGGCGATCACCTGGGGCGTGGAACGTCTCTTCGCGTGATCGGCGCATGATCGAAGTCAGCGCGCGTCCGCGCCGCCCCGCCCCGCTTGCCTGCCCCGCACGACGCGGGGCTTTTTGCGCTTTTGCGCCGGGTTTTGCCTGCGGCTTCGCGTGCGGCTCAGTGCGTGGCTTGGCGCGTGGCTTCGTGCGCGGCTGCATCGGCGCTTCGGCGTTCGTTTCCGCGCGGATTGCCTCGGGGGGCGGCGCCTGGGCTTTCGGGAAGGTTTCCGTCGATTCCGCGCCGCCGCGCCCGCGTCCTTGCATGCCGCGGCGGCGCGCACGCGCCGCGCAGGTCCGCTCGTTGCGCGCGATACTCGACGCTGCTGACCGCCGCGTGGACAGCGGCCGCGCAAGCCGTGGCGCGCACGGCAACCGACGCAAGGAAACGACCGATGGCATACGAGCTTTACTACTGGGACGGCCTGCAAGGCCGGGGCGAATTCGTGCGGCTGGCGCTCGAGGAGGCGCAGGCGCCGTATGTGGACGTCGCGCGCGGAGCGAAGCGGGACGGCCTCGGCACCGACGCACTGATGGCCGCGCTCGACACCGGGGCGCCCTATCCGCCCTACGCGCCGCCGTTCCTGAAAGACGGCGAGCTGATCGTGCCGCAAACCGCCAACATCCTGTTCTATCTCGGCCCCAAGCTGAAGCTCGCACCGCGCGACGAGGGCTTGCGCTACGTGGCGAACGGCCTGCAACTGACGATCGCCGATCTCGTGACCGAGGCGCACGACACGCATCATCCGATCGCAAGCGGCCTCTATTACGAAGATCAGAAGGCCGAGGCAAAGGCGCGCGCGAGCGACTTCATCGACAACCGCATCCCCAAGTTCATGGGCTATTTCGAGCGCGTGCTCGCGCAGAATCCGCACGGCCCGAAGCACCTGGTCGGCGACGCCCTCGGCTATGTCGACCTCTCGCTGTTCCAGATCGTCGAGGGCTTGCGCTACGCGTTTCCCAAAGCGACGAAGCATTTCGAGGATCACTACCCGCATTGCATCGCGGTGCGCGATGCCGTGGCGAAACGTCCGAACATCGCGGCGTATCTGAAGTCGGAACGGCGCATTCCGTTCAACGAAACCGGCATCTTCCGGCACTATCCCGAACTCGACAAAGCGAAGCGCTGAACGCGCGCGCCCGGCCCGCTCCGGGTGATTTCGCTCGCGCCGCGCGTACGCTCAACGCGCGGCGCGTTTTTTTGCGTTCCCGCCCCGCCTCGCGTACCCTGCACGCGCGGCTTCCTTTCACCCTTCATTCGACCTGCCCGCCGTGCTGTCATTCCTGCTGAAACTGCGCACCCGCGCCCGCGAACTCTTTCGCCTCTCCGACGCCCACACGATGCTGGTCTGGTCGGTCATCGTAGGCGTGGCGGGCGCTTTCGCGACCGTGCTGTTTCGCGAAGGCATCGCCCATTTGCAGATTCTCTTCACGGGCAGCGAAGGCAGTTTCGTCGAAATGGCGCGGCGCTTGCCGTGGCCCATGCGCATCGCGCTGCCGACGGCGGGCGGCTTCGTCGCCGGTTGCATCCTGCTGATGGCGCGGCGCAAGTCGCCGGGCAGCGCCGGCGCCAAGCCGATCCACACCGACTACGTGGAAGCCGTGGCGATCGGCGACGGCGTGATGCCGGTCGGCAAGAGTTTGTGGCGTAGCATTTCGTCACTTTTCACGATCGCGAGCGGCGGCTCCATCGGCCGCGAAGGCCCGATGGTGCAACTGGCGGCGCTCGCGGCCTCGCTGATCGGCCGCTGGGTTCACTTCGATCCCGCGCGCCTGCGTCTGCTGGTCGCCTGCGGCGCGGCGGCCGGTATCACTTCCGCCTATAACGCACCGATCGCGGGCGCGTTCTTCGTCACCGAAATCGTGCTGGGCTCGATCGTGATGGAAAGCTTCGGGCCGATCGTGGTGGCTTCCGTGGTCGCCAACATCACCATGCGCGAATTCGCGGGCTACAAGCCGCCGTACGAAATGCCGGTGTTTCCGGCGGTGACGGGCGTGGAAGTGCTGCTGTTCGTCGCGCTCGGCCTGCTCTGCGGCGTGCTGGCGCCGCAATTCCTTTCGATGATGGATAGCGCGAAAGCCGGCTTCTCGCGCACCAAAGCGCCGTTGCCGGTGAAGCTCGCGGCGGGCGGCCTCGTGTGCGGCGTGCTTTCGGTATGGACGCCCGAGGTGTGGGGCAACGGCTACAGCGTGGTGAACTCCATCCTCCATTCGCCCTGGACGTGGACGGCGCTCGCCACCGTGCTCGTGTTCAAGCTCGTGGCCACGGCCGCGACGGTCGGCTCGGGCGCCGTGGGCGGCGTATTCACGCCCACGCTATTCATGGGTGCGGTGCTCGGCTGCCTGTTCGGCCAGGGCATGCACGCGCTGTGGCCGCATGGCACCTCGGCGCCGTTCGCCTATGCGATGGTCGGCATGGGCGCGTTTCTCGCGGGCGCGACGCAAGCGCCGCTCATGGCCATTCTGATGATCTTCGAGATGACGCTGAGTTATCAGGTCGTGCTGCCGCTCATGCTCTCGTGCGTGGTGGCGTATTTCGTGGCGCGCGCGACCGGCAAGGCATCGATGTACGAAATCACGCTGCATCGCAATCGCGAGGAAGCCGAACGCCTGCGCCTGCGCATGACGCAGATGCGCGAGCTGATCCGTCCCGCCGACACGGTCGTTCACGAGGACGCCACCGTGCAGGACATGACGCGCGTGTTCCTCGAATACCCGGTGAAGTATCTCTACGTCACCGATGCGACCGGCCGCTTTCTTGGCGCCGTCGCGCTCGCCGACATCACTTCGGATCTGCTGCAAAAACGCGATACGTCGACAAAACAGGCCCGCGACTATCTAAAGCCGACCTTCGACGTGCTCACGCCCGACATGCCGCTCGCCGTGGGCTTGCAGCACTTCATGTCGTTCCAGGGCGAGCGGCTGCCCGTGATCGAGAGCACGCGCGAGCCGAAGCTCGCGGGCGTCGTCTACAAGACGTCGCTGCTCGATGCGTATCAGCGCATGAATCCCGCGCGATAAGCGCCTGCGCGAGCGATGCGCCTCGCGATCCATAAGGGGCGCGACCCTTTCTCGAAGCCGCGCGCGCGAAAGCTTCATGCGCGCAATCGCAAATGCTGCCATCATGGCAAGTACCGTACGCGCTTTCGCGCCCGGGGCCGCCGGATGGCCCGTGGCGCGGGCGTTTCGCGCCGCGCCGGCAGCGTGTCCGGCGGGCGCGGTACGGGCCTTGCTGTGTCCTTCGGGCCGCATGAGAAAGGAGGTCGAGCGATGAAAACCTCGACAGTGTTGACCACCGTGCTGTTGTCGGCATCGTGTTTTGCCGCTCCGGTACGCACCGCGCAGGACGGGCCGGCCACGCCTGTCAGCGTCCGCGCATCCGATTCGCCGTTCCAGGCCGCGCGTTCGAGCGCCGCGGACGTTCCGGTCGCACCGGCCGCGCCCGACGTGCCCGTATCCGCCACGAGCGGGCCGCAGCGCTGGGAATACCTCGCGCTGCCCAAGTCGCGCAGGCTGGACAAAACGCTCAGCCCCGACATCCATCAGCAGACCTAAGCCGCGCGGCCGCGAGGCGAAAATCTGCCGGCGATGTCGCGGACGGCGCGGCGCGCGGGTTCGGGTGGCTGCGTTGTGCATGACGATGCGTAGGGGTTGTGCAGGCTTGATTCGGTCGTGCAGGCTTGATTCGCGCTTCTGTCGATTCGCGGCTGCGTGTGCGCGCCGCTTTCGTGGCTTTCGTGGCGACAGAAGCCGCGCCACGCGCAACGAAGAGATGTAATCCCGATGTAGCAAGGATGTACCGAGGATGTAACCCGAAACGTAACCGCCAAGGACACCACTCGATGCCCGCTTCCCGCATTCCCGACGAACCCATCGACCTTCAATTCACCGACGTGCTGCGCGAAGTGCATTGGCCCGCGAACAAAGACGATCTCGTGGAAGCCGCGCGTTCGGCCGGCGCGAGCAATGAAGTCCTCGCGATCCTCGACGGCATGCCCGAGCAGGACTATCGCGACGTGGCGTCGGTGACGCGTTTGATCGGCGGTAACTTTGGTCCGGGCGTGAGCGGCTGAACGGCCGCACTGTCGCCGTTCCTGTCGACATCATCAAGGCAGGCACCATCAAGGCGCGCGGCCGAATACCACGCGCGCGAAAAATTGCCCCAGCACCGCTTCGACGAGCGGCGGCGTGACGTGCTGCGGGTCGGCCGTTGCCAGAAATTGCACGCCGTCGCATAAGCCCATCAAACCCAGCACGAGCAATTCCGGGTCGATTGTCACGGGCGTGCCCGCGCGCGCCGCGAATTCGTCGATGTACGCCATGAGCCGGTCGCGTTTTTCCTTCATGAATGCATTGAATCGAACGCGAAAGCGCGCGTCGCGCGCGGCCAGCAATTTCGCTTCCACCCACAGCAGGAACAGCTTGTTGTCCTGCGGCATGCGGCTGTAATACGTGAGCACCCGCGCTTCCATTTCCTCGCGCGACGCGCCGCCCGCGAAGATCGCGCGCAGTTCGACCTGCATGGCGTCGTGATCGCGCCGCAGCAGTTCGACCAGCAGTTCCGATTTGCTGGAAAAGTTCGAATAAAACGCGCCGCGCGTGTAACCCGCGGCAAGCGCGATGTCCTCCACGCTCGCGCCCACGAAGCCTTTCTTCATGAACATCGCCTGCGCGGCGTCGAGCACGCGCGCGCGCGTCTGGTCGCGGCTCTGCTCGCGGGTGAGTCGGGTGCGCTTCATGGCGTGGGGGCATTTGATCCGATTGGCATTGGCGCGAGTCTAGCACTGAAACATTCCTCGGATTCAAATCCGCACTCAGATACAACTGTGTATTAGAATTCGACACATTATCCCAGCCGGGGCGAACGCGAACATCGCGCGCGACCCTCGCTCAACGGCAGCGCAAACGGAGACGCAAACGGCCCGCGGCAAGCGAGGCCGGCTCGCGGCCTGCTGCGCGCAAGGCGTACGAGGTCCATGTGAATCGTTGCGGTCGTGGCGCATCAGGCAGGATGCGCGGTGGTTCCGTCGAGTCCGGCAAGTTCGCGCCATCGCGCCGCAAGCGCGGCGCGGCCGCGCGGGCAATCGCGCTGAGGGTCGCGCTGACAACCGCGCTCGGCGCCACGCTGCTCGCGGCATGCGGCAAGCAGAACGAGGCGCCGCCGCCGCCGCGCCCGGTCGTCTCCATGGCGGTGCATGCGGACAGCAGCGGCCGCGCACGCGCGAGTTATCCGGGCGAAATCGAGGCGCGCAACGTCACGCCGCTCTCGTTTCGCGTGAACGGCAAGATCGTCGAGCGCAACGTGCGCCTCGGCGACAACGTCAAGGCTGGTCAAACGCTCGCGCGGCTGGACCCCAGCGATTTCGACCGGAACGCCGCGAGCGCGCAGGCGCAATTCGACGCCGCGCAGCATCGCTTGCAGTTCGCGAGACAACAACTCGAGCGCGACACCGCGCAGGCCCAGGCCAATCTCATCGCTCGCGCGCAGCTCGAACAGACCCAGGACGCTTATGCCTCGGCGGCGGCGCAGCGCGATCAGGCGCAGCAACAGCTCGCGCTCGCGAGGGATCAACGCCGCTATACGCAGCTCGCGGCCGACCACGCGGGCGTCATCACCGCCGAAAACGCCGACACCGGCCAGAACGTGCAGGCGGGACAGGCCGTCTATCAGCTCGCATGGAGCGGCGACGTCGACGTGGTGAGCGACTTGCCCGAAGCCGCCATCGCGGGCCTGCATACCGGCGACACCGCGCAGGTCACGCTCGCCGCGCTGCCCGGCCGCAGCTACACGGCGCGCCTGCGCGAACTTGCCGCCGCCGCCGATCCGCAAAGCCGCACGTGGCGCGCGAAACTCACGCTCGAACATCCCGACGCCGACGTGCGCCTCGGCATGACCGCCGACATCGCCTTCGCCGCCGCGAGCGCGAATAACGCCGCCGCCACGTTCACCGTGCCCGCCACCGCCCTCTTTCACGACGGCACCGCGCCGGCCATCTGGATCGTGCATGCGCCGGACAACGTGCTGCAACTGCGGCGCGTGACCGTCGCGAGCTACGGCGCACGCACCGTTACCGTGGCGGCGGGCTTGCGGGACGGCGAGCGCATTGTCGTGCAAGGCGTACACACGGTTCACGCGGGCCAGCAGGTGCGGCCCGTCGCGCCGCTGCATCCCGAGGACTTCGCCTCATGAGCGCGGCACCGGGTTCCGATCACGAGGAAGGCCGCTTCAACCTTTCCGCCTGGGCGCTCCGGCATCGCGCGCTCGTCACCTTTGTCGTTGCCCTCGCAACGATCTTCGGCGCCCTCGCCTACACGCGTCTTGCTCAATCCGAAGATCCGCCGTTCACGTTCCGCGTGATGGTGATCCAGACCTTCTGGCCCGGCGCGACCGCGCGCCAGGTCGAGGACGAAGTGACGAGCCGCATCGGGCGCAAGCTCCAGGAAACGCCGTACATCGACTTTTTGCGCAGCTATTCGCGGCCCGGCGAGTCGCTCGTGTTCTTCACGATGAAGGACTCCGCGCCGGTGAGCGAAGTGCGCGAAACGTGGTATCAGGTGCGCAAGAAAGTGGGCGATATCGCGCCGAACCTGCCGCAAGGCGTGCAAGGCCCGTTCTTCAACGACGAATTCGGCGACGTCTACACCAACGTCTACGCGCTCGAGGGCGACGGTTTTTCGCCCGCGCAATTGCACGATTACGCCGACAAACTGCGCGAGCAACTGCTGCGCGTGCCCGACGTCGGCAAGGTCGATTATTTCGGAGACCAAAAGGAACGCATCTTCATCGAGATTCCGAACACCCAGCTCACGCGTCTCGGCATCTCGCCCACGCAGCTCGGCCAGGTGATCGGCGCGCAAAACAGCGTCTCGCCCGCAGGCACGCTCACCACGGCCGACGACCGCGTGTTCGTGCGCCCGAGCGGCCAGTTCGACGACATCAAGTCGATCGCCGATACGCTGATTCGCGTGAACGACCGCACGTTCCGTCTTGGCGACATCGCCACGATCCGGCGCGGCTACGACGATCCGCCCGCCACGCAAATGCGCTTCCAGAATCAGGCCGTGCTCGGCATCGGCCTGACGATGCAACCCGGCGGCGACGTAATCCGGCTCGGCAAGGCGGTCGATGCACGCATCGACACGTTGCGCGCGCAACTTCCTGTGGGCCTCAAGCTCGTCGAGGTATCGAGCATGCCGCAGGCGGTGTCCCATTCCGTCGACGACTTCGTGGAAGCGGTGGCCGAAGCCGTGGGCATCGTGCTGCTCGTGAGCCTCGTCTCGCTGGGCGTGCGCACGGGCATGGTGGTCGTCATCACCATTCCCATCGTGCTCGCCGTCACTTCGCTCGCCATGTATCTGTTCGACATCGGCTTGCACAAGGTCTCGCTCGGCACGCTCGTGCTCGCGCTCGGCCTGCTCGTGGACGACGCCATCATCTCCGTGGAAATGATGGCCGTGAAGCTGGCGCAGGGCTGGAGCCGCGCGAGCGCCGCCGCGTTCGCCTACACCAGCACGGCGTTCCCGATGCTCACCGGCACGCTCGTGACCGTTTCGGGTTTTCTGCCCATCGTGCTCGCGAAATCGAGCACCGGCGAATACACGCGCTCGATCTTCCAGGTTTCGGCGATCGCGCTGATCGCGTCGTGGTTCGCGGCCGTGGTGCTGATTCCGCTGCTTGGCTATCGCCTGCTGCCCGAGCGCAAGCGCGACCCCGACGCGGAGCATGACGCCCGCCATGAGCACGAGATTTACGACACGCGCTTCTATGGGCGTTTGCGCGGCTGGATCGGCTGGTGCATCGAGCGGCATTGGATCGTGCTCGCGCTCACCGTCGCGCTGTTCGTGGTGGCGCTCGCGGGCTTCGCGCTCGTGCCGCAGCAGTTCTTCCCGAGTTCGGATCGGCCCGAATTGCTCGTGGACGTGCGGCTGCCCGAAGGCGCGGCGTTCGATGCCACGCTGCGCGAAACGAAGCGGCTCGAAGCGCTGCTCAAGGGCCGCCCGGAGATCGATCACGCCATTGATTTTGTCGGCACCGGCGCGCCGCGCTTTTATCTGCCGCTCGATCAGCAATTGCAGCAGCCCAATTTCGCGCAATTCGTCATCACGACGAAGTCGATCGACGATCGCGAGAAACTCGCGCACTGGCTCGAACCGCGTTTGCGCGACGACTTCCCCGCCGTGCGCACGCGCATTTCGCGGCTGGAAAACGGGCCGCCCGTCGGGTATCCCGTGCAGTTTCGCGTGAGCGGCGACGACATCGCGACCGTGCGCGGCATCGCCGACCGTGTGGCCGCCACGCTGCGCGCCGACCCGCGCACCGAAAACGTGAGCTTCGACTGGGACGAGCCCGCCGAGCGCTCGCTGCATTTCCAGATCGACCAGCAGAAGGCGCGCGCGCTCAACGTCTCCACGCAGGACATCGCCAATTTCCTGCAAATGCAGTATTCGGGCTACACGGTCACGCAGTTCCGCGAGCGCGACAAATTGATCAGCGTCGATTTGCGCGCGCCGGCCGCCGAACGCGTCGATCCCGCGCGCCTCGTCACGCTTGCGATGCCCACGCCCAACGGTCCCGTGCCGCTCGGCGCGCTCGGCCATCTCGCCGACGATCTCGAGTACGGCGTGATCTGGTCGCGCGACCGGCAGCCCACCATCACCGTGCAATCGGACGTGCGCGGGGGCGCGCAAGGCATCGACGTCACGCAGGCGCTGGAGAAAAAGCTCGAGGCGATTCGCCGCGCGCTGCCGGGCGGTTATCGCATCGAGGTGGGCGGCTCCGTCGAGGAAAGCGCCAAGGGCCAGGCGTCGATCTACGCGCAGTTGCCGGTTCTCGCCATCGCCGTGCTCACGCTGCTGATGATCCAGTTGCAAAGCCTCGCGCGCGTGCTGATGGTGGTCATGACCGCGCCGCTCGGGCTGATCGGCGTGGTGATCGCGCTGCTCGTGTTCCGGCAGCCGTTCGGCTTCGTGGCGATGCTCGGCGTGATCGCGATGTTCGGCATCATCATGCGCAATTCGGTGATTCTCGTGGACCAGATCGAAACGGATATTCGCGCGGGACATCAGCGCTTCGACGCCATTGTGGGCGCGACGGTGCGGCGTTTCCGCCCGATCATGCTGACGGCCGCGGCCGCCGTGCTCGCGCTCATTCCGTTGTTGCGCTCGAACTTCTTCGGGCCGATGGCGACGGCGCTCATGGGCGGCATCACCATCGCAACCGTGCTCACGCTGTTCTTCCTGCCCCCGCTGTATGCGGCCGCGTTCCGCGTGCGCAGCAGCGAGACCGGCGCGAATCGCGACGAGACGCGAGGACACGCATCATGAAAATGCTCACGCCGACGCTCACGTGCCTTGCGACGCTCGCGCTCGCGGGTTGCGCGATGGGCCCGACGGGCGAGCCGCCCGCCATGCCGAAACCCGACCATTACGGGGCGCGGGAACAGCCCGCGCAGAGCGTCGCCGCCGACGGCGTTGCGCAGCAGTTCGTAACGGGCGCGCATCCGGTGCCGCAATGGTGGACGCTGTACGGCTCCGACGCGCTCGATGCGCTCGTGAGCGAGGGCCTCGCGAACAGTCCCAATCTCGCGGCCGCCGATCACACGCTGCAAGGCGCGCGCGAGCAGTTGCGCGGCCAGATCGGCGGTTCGCTGCTGCCGACCGTCGACGCGCTCGGCACGGCGCAGCGGCAACGCGCGCCGGGCGTGCCGCAATTCGGCATCGACAAGTTGCAGTACGCGCTTTTCGCGGGTTTGATCGACGTGCGCTATACGTTCGACGTATTCGGCGCGACGCGGCTGAATAATGCGGCGCTCGCCTCGCGCGTGAACGTGCAGGCGTTCCAGTACGAAGCGGCCCGGCGCGCGCTCGCGGCGAACATCGTAACGAGCGCGATCGGCGCGGCCACGCTGCACGCGCAGATCGACACGACGGTGCAGTTGATCGCGCTCGCCGACGCGCAAGCCGGCGACCTGCAAAAGCGCTATGCGCTGGGCGCGGTGTCGCGCACGGACGTGCTCAGCGCGCAGCAGAGCGCCGCCTCGCTCGCGGCGAATCTGCCGGGCTTGCGGCAGCAATGGAGCGCGATGCGCCATGCGCTTGCGGTGCTGCTCGGCCGCACGCCCGATCAGGCACCGCCCGATCTGGAGCTGGCGAGCCTCACGCTGCCCGCGCAAGTGCCGGTGGTCGTGCCGTCCGATCTGCTGCGCACGCGCCCCGACATTGCCGCCGCGCAAGCCGCGCTCATGGCCGCCGCCGCCGAAGTGGGCGCCGCGACGGCGCAGATGTATCCGAGCATCACGCTTTCGGCCGCGCTCGGCCAGGGCGGCTTTAGCTGGCCCGCGGCGACTTCGGGCGCGGGCGCGCTGTGGGCGATCGGCGCATCGCTCACGCAGCCGATCTTCCATGGCGGCGCGCTCGTCGCGCAGCGGCGCGCGGCGCTGCAATCGTATGAAGCCGCCAACGCCACGTACAGGCAAACGGTGCTGAGCGCGTTCCAGGACGTCGCCGATCGCCTGGCGGCGCTCGATCACGACGCGCAGGCACTGGAGGCGGCGAGTGCTTCGGCGAGCACGGCGCAAGGCGTCTACGACGATACCCGCGCGCGCTACCGGCTCGGCGCGGTGCCGCTTTATGCCGTGCGCCAGAGCGAGCAGCAATGGCGCAATGCGCGGCTCGACGAAGTGCGCGATCGCGGTGCGCGGCTTTCGGATACGGCAGCGCTGTTTCAGGCGATGGGCAATCCGCCCGTGAATCCGGCCACAGTGGGCACCGCGCGCGCGGAGGAACCGGCGGCGGCTTCCGCAGCCTCGCCAAGCGGCGACGCCGCGCGAGGCGAGTAACCTATCCCACTCGCGGCGGCGCCTGGCCGCCGCGCTCAAGGAATCGCCGTCATGTCCGCGCCTTCCGTCGACTTCTGGTTCGACCTCGCCAGCAACTACAGCTATCTGAGCGCGATGCGCATCGACGAACTCGCGACGCGCGCGGGCGTGGCCGTGCGCTGGCGCCCGTTCCTGCTCGGCCCGATCTTCGACGCCCTGGGCTGGAGCGCCCCGCCCTTCGTCGCGCAAAAGGAAAAAGGTGCCTACGTGATGCGCGACATGCAGCGCCAATGCGCCAAATACGCATTGCCCTGGGCGCCGCCGAGCGAGTTTCCGCGCCGCGCGCTCCTCGCCACGCGCGTGGCCGTGCTTGCCGCCGACGAGCCGTGGTTGCCCACCTGGTGTCGCGCGGTAATGGTGCGCAATTTTGGCGAGGACCGCGAAGTGGAATCGCCCGAAGCGATCACGCAAATGCTGAAAGCGCGCGGACTCGATGCCGCGTCCGTTCTCGCGCTGGCCACCGGCGACGAGAATCGCCGGCGAATGCGTGAACGCACGCAGCGGGCACGCTCGCTGGGCGTGTTCGGCGCGCCCACGTTCTTCGTCGGCGACGAAATGTTCTGGGGCAACGACCGGCTGGAGGACGCCATCGAGGAAGCGCTCTCCGCCGCTTCGTAAACAGCGCGTTCGATCGCGTGGCTGCATGCGTTTCTCGCGTTTCTCGCGTTTCCCGGTACGTTTCCTCTCTCGTTTTCTCTGCGCCCTGCGCTCATCCTCATCGTCAAAATCTGACAGGATTTTCTGACCCCATTTTTAGAGATAGAGCTGGTAGACTTCAACCCATATCGGCGTTTCCTGACTTCAGTTAGCTGAATTCGTACGGATTCCTACACAATTAAAACGCAGCCCTGGAAACACAGCCCTATCGGAGAGGCTGTCGCGCAAAAGACGGCAAAGCCGCGCACGCGCGACGCTAGACAACCTGAGAGATCACGATCATGGGACATCACCTCACACGCACGAAACGGGGCGTTTGCCTTGCCCTGCTCGGCCTTGCGAGCGCCGCCGCGCACGCGAGCCTTGACTGCTCCGGTTCCCACGGCGGCTTTCGCTTCCAGAACGGCGACAGTTGGACCGGCTCCGACAAGCTCGAACACGCGGCGGTTTCCGCGCCGTTCGGCGCGATCGGCGGCTGGCTCATGCGCGATACCGATCATCCCGTCATATACGGCACGCTGATCGGCACGGCACCGGGGCTGCTGAAGGAGACGCTCGACGGCACCTGCCGCACCGACGGCTTTTCGTATAAGGATCTTTTCGCGGACGCCATCGGCGCACTCACGGGCGCGTGGCTCGCGCACTGGGCCGTCACGTACACGCACGGCTCGAAGGCGCGCACGTTCGGGTTGCGCTACAACGACGTATTTTGAGCCGTGGATGCTTCGTTGTGCTGCACGCTTGATGCGCGAAGGCAATCGCTTTGGGATCAGGGAGTTAAGTTCGGTATCCCAAGGTTATGAACAGGGGCTTCAACAGAAACTGTGGAGAACGTGTAGGGGAAAGTTGTACACAGTTTTTGGGCATAAGTCCGTGGATAAGTATTTCCCCACGGCGCGGAATCCCACGCCACAAGGTGTTGCGGACCATGTGGGGAAAAATCAGGCATTCCACTCACGCCGCCGACATCGTTCCCCATGTTTGCCCACACATTGCGTTGCGGGGAAGCTAGTGGCGGGTGGTGTCGTTGTTGGGCGTATCGCGTCGCCGTGCTGACTGGAAATGCGGGTGCAGGTCGATGCTGCGCAAGTGCCCGCCGTGCCTCGCTGCGTTCGATGCCCTTGCCGAGGTCAGCATCTACCCAGTCCCGAATCCAGCAGGTGAGCATCTGGCCTGTTGAAACCAGGCGCACAGACGTTTGACGGCCTTGTGTGCTGCGGGCAGACCTTTTCATAGCCGCTGCATAAATCCCCGCAACCCCTCATCGTGAATCTCAGCCCGACAGTGAGCCCGATACTTTGCGATAGTGATAGCGCGACGCAGCGCGCGTATTCAATAAATTCCAGCAACGAGTGTCGCTTTAGGTCGATAACCAAGATAATTTTCCACCACTACATTCTTAGCATTTCAACGGCAATGTCGGCGGTTACCGACGTCCAATCACCAAGCGTTCGCTGACGAAATAATTTCATGGAGGGATACAGCGAAGTGGTTTTTCTGTCGTTTGGCCCCCAGCGCCAGTCCGCAACATTGGCGAGCAAGTTCCACACCGGAACGTCGAGCGCGCCCGCCAAATGTGCCGGTGCCGAGTCGATGCTTATAACTAGATCGAGTTGCATCATGACGTCCGCAAGATCCGCGAACGAGCGAATATATGGTGAAGCATCCAAAACGCCAAACCTTTCAAGCATCCCTCGTTCAGCATCCGAGTAATCTCCGTATTGCAACGAATAGAATATCACTTTCTCTGAAGCCAGAATGGGCTCAAGGGATGACAAGCTCATTGAGCGAAAAGGCTCATGACGGCAAGACTGATAGCTACTATTCACACTCCGCCAAACAATCCCGACGCTCATTTTTTCTTCTGATCTTGACAGGCGAACACTAAACTTCCTCTGCCTCGTAGATTTCATATATCCCCGAGGTGGCAACATGGAAAGATCTGCGTGACGATAACGCCAGTGCAGTAAATTGGCGAATACTACGGCATCGCAGCGAGCAATATTATTGACAGTCGCTCTTTCAAGTTTCACAGGTATTGAACTGTTTGAAAATAGCTCCCAGAGTGGTGGGTTCGGATCCATGAAAACTGTGCGCACACCTTCTGCGATGAGGCATTGAATGTAGCGGGAATGCTCAATGACGTCGCCAGCCCCACCAGCCAATAGCAGAAATATATCTTTCCCGGCCACAGATTGTTCTTGAGTGATGATTCTGTCCAGAATCACTGTGCGAAATTCGTCTTGCTTATCCGATGGGAGGCCGGGCGGAGGTCGCCACCAGTCGCGACTCATGACGAGTCCTTCAAGTGCAGCCGCCTCATCGAATTTTTCAAGATGAAGCTTCACCGCAGCCATTTCCTGTACGGCTCTGATAGTGACTTCTTCACGTGGGACCAAGGATGGCCATGCACAATTTAGTGCGTGCTCCGCATCGCCAAACATCCCGATGCGGCTATAGCAGAGCCCCTGTTCTACGTACTCCTGAGGAGTCGATCGATACTGTTCGGCGGCGCGTAAAACACCAAGTGCCTTGGAAGGCTGATTTTCGTCGCAAAGAAAATGAAAGTGTTTGACAGCGTCGAAAAAAGGCGTCATTTTTTTATAATTTCACAAATAACGAAGCGGTGGACAGGACGTTACTCCCGGCCACCGCTTCCCTGGTCATCCGCGAACTATTTTAGCTAACTTGGTGCTGAGCGCAAGCAAGCATTTGATCGCTTGTCGGCACAGGCATAACGATGTTCGACGCGGAAGCGCTCGCGGACGGCGAATAAGATGCCATCGCAGAAGCGAGTTGGTTCGCCTGAATTGCTCCCAGCCCCGAATCGGTGAGGGTCGTCCAGCTCGCCTTGCCCGTCGCGTCGAGGTATTCGATCTGGGTGCCCGAACTGACGCCGGACATCGTGGCAACGTTGCCGTTGCCAAGCTGCAGCGTCAGAACACCACCGCTGAGCGTAGCGCTGCCAGGCATGACATTGCCCGACAGAACAACCGTCCCATCCGTATTTTCGGTCACACCACCACCATTGGTCGTGACCGTCAGGCCTTGTGCAAGGTTAATGACGTTGTTCGAACCACCCAGATTGAGCGTCTGGAGCCCACCAAAGGACCCCATGCTCAAGATCTGGTTGCCGTTCCCGTTCACGGTGGCGATATCGGCACCCAACGCGATGTTATCGTTGTTCGCATATGCCGTCTGCCCACTGCCACGAAGCGCCAGCCCGTCGCCGCCCGCGGTGGCATAGATCGTCGAGTTCGTGCCCTCACCCTGGTAGCGCGAATTCGCTCCGATGGTAATCGTATTGTTGCTGCCCGAGTCCTCGGCGGAGCAGTTGGCACCCAGCGTCAACGAATTGCCCGTGCCGCTCACTCCTTCGTCTACACCGTTGACCGCCGCTCCCGAAACGGTGTTGTTGTTGCCCGTGACCGTTCCGCCGCCCGAACCACTCTCAAGAATGACGTAATCGGACGTACCGGTCAGGTTCAGCGAAGCGCCGCTTTGAACGTCGAAAGTAGTATTATCGAGCGATACTGAAACATCCGGTTGCGTAACGTTTATCGTGCTCATATGTACTCCTATGTTAATAGAGCGAAATTCGGACCGAGACGTATTCTCTGGTCCATCCTGACGAAAGCCGGACACAATGGCTCGGCTATCGAAAACCCAATCCTGGACTACGTTTTATCCTCGCTCTTCGAACGGGCGCCATCTGCTTCAAAAACTCTGGCGTCCCAGTGCCCCCAACTTCGCCGCCAGATCCACCCTCGCGTTATCCCAGTCCGCTAGTGCCTGAACCCTGCGTTGCTTCGCAGTGGCCAGCGCCGCCTGCGTGTTCATCAGCTCGAGGATGTTCCCCACGCCCGCGTCATAGCGATGACGCGCGGCTTCGTATGAGCGTTGCGCAATCGCCAGCAGGTTCGCGCTGTTCTCCGCGTTCTGTGTCGCACCGGTCAGCGTTTGGTAGCTCGCCCACACATCCAGCCCCACCTTCTGCTTCGCCTCGTCGATCACATCCGCCTGCCGCTCGGCCTGTGCCTTCGCCTGATCGATCTGGTAATGCCGCCCGAATCCTTCAAACAACGGAATGCTCACCTGCACGCCGATATACGCCTCATGCCCCGTCGCGGGAAATGTCGGCAACCCGAGCCCTTCGCTCTGAGGCTGGTTGTTCTGGGTGTACTTCGCCACCAGGCTGATGCTGGGCAGTCCCTGCGCGCGCGTCTGGTTCACTTTCGCCTGCGCGGCCTCGTACTGCGCCCTTGCCGCGCGCACTGAAGGATGGCTTTGCTCCACCTCGCGGATCATCTGCGCCACCGGTTCGCTGAACGTCTTTCCGGTCATCACGCCTTCCGTCACCGGCGGCACCTCCAGAGGCATCGACGGATCGAGACTCATGCTGGCAGCGAGTGTCCCCAGCGCCGTCTGCGCATCGCTTTGCGCCTTCGTCAGGCTGAACACCGCCTGTTCGTGCTGCGTCTGGGCCTGCAGGGCATCGGTGATCGGAACGACGCCTTTATCGGCCCGCACCTGTGCCGCTTCCATGCCCTGACGCGTCATGGCCTCTACCTCCTGCGCGGCCTGCAGTTCCCCCATCGCTGCCTGCGCTGCGTAGTAGTCCTTAGCAGCCTGCGCAAAAAAATCCTGCAGCGTAGCGTCCTGCGTCGCGCGCGCCGCTTCGAGCAGCGCGTTCGCGTTTCGCAGCGACGCCTCGCGACCACCAAAGTCATACAGCATCCAGTTCAGGCTCACGCCTGCGCTGCGTACGTTCGCATTGATGTCCGAACCCAGTTGCGGGTGGTTTTCGATGTTGGTCACCGAGTTTTCCCGTACGCCCTGCCAGTTCGCGGATATCTGCGGCAGGTAGGCCGCCCGTGCCACCCCGACACCGGCCGCCTGCGCCTTCACCGCGGCCCACGCCTCGCGCGTCTTCGGGTTGCCGCACAGGGTGCGCTCCACTGCCTCCTGCAGACGCAGCGGGCGGCTCGGCGCCGTGTTGAACTGGCAGACAGGCACGATCGTCCCGCCCGCCGTCGCGGAGATGCCCTGCTCCGCGCGCAGCACGTCGAAGGCGTGAGCGCTCATGCTCATTACCGTGAGGCCCGCAAGGATCGCGAGCTGCGCCTTCTGCTTACCGTTCACGCATGCTCTCCTTTGCCGTCTGCAGCAGCGGATCGAGGAAGTACCCGATCACACTTCTTTTGCCTGTGCGGATGTCCGCCGTCACCGCCATGCCAGGCGTGAGCGTGATCCAGCGGTTGTCCACGTGGATGCGGTTCGTTTCCAGGCGAATGCGCACCGGGAACGTCAACCCCAGCTTCCTGTCCTGCACGGCGTCGTTCGAAACCTCGGTGATGGTGCCGTTCAGCAGCCCGTAGCGCGTGTACGGAAACGCCTCGATCTTCACCGCCGCGCGCTGGCCCACCTGCACGAAGCCGATGTCCCGGTTCTGCAGCCTCGCCTCGACCTCGAGTGCATCGTCGGGCACGATTTCCATCAGCGACTGCGCCGTCGTCACCACGCCGCCCAGCGTGTGGACAGCGAGCTGCTGCACGGTGCCGGCGACAGGGGCGGTCAGGCTCATGAGCGCCTGGCGCGTGGTGGCCTTCGTTTCATCCTCCCGAGCTTGCGTTACTTGCTGCGTGGCCTTTTCCAGTTCGTCCAGCTGGTCGCGGCGGAACTTCGACGCCGTCGCCGCGACCTGGGCGCGCTGTTCCGCAATGGCAGCCCCCAGTTCGTTCGCGTGGCCGCGCTGCGCGGCGAGTTCATGCTCCTTGTCCAGCGCCGACTGCTCCTTGTCGAGGTAATCGTTGCGCGCCACGTACTTGTCCGCGACGAGCGCCCGGTACGCATCGGCCTGCTGGCGCGCAAGCGGCGCCGTCGCCACGAGCTTCGCGATCTCCGCGTGCGTGCTGTCCAGTTCCGCCTGGCGCTTGGCCAGTTCGGCCCTCTCGCCTTCATACTGGTCCCGGTATTCGAACCACGCCCCTTCGGCCTGGCGCTGCGCATCCTCCATGCGTGCTGCGGGCGCATCATCGACTTTCGCCACCACTGGAACCTTGCTGTCATGTTGCGCCGCGAGCAGCGCGTTCGCGCGTGCCGCCGCCAGTTCGGCATCCAGCCGCGAGGAACGTGCCTTGTCGGTGTCGGCCACGGCCTGTGTCGTGTCGAGCTTCATCAGCAGTTGTCCTGCCGCAACGCGCTGACCGTCCTTCACCCCGATCTCGCGCACCACGCCCGTAATCGCCGGCTGGATCGTCTTCACACGCGCGTCCGGAATGAACTGGCCGCTGGCCGTCACCACGATATCCAGCCGTCCGAGAATGCCGATGAGCAGCGCGAGAATGGTGAGCGCCACCAGCACGCGCATCGTCCAGCGCGGCGCCGGGTGAACCGGCGTCTCGACGAGTTCCAGTTCGGCCGGCAGGAAGGCGAGTTGATCCGCATCGCGCGATGGACGCTCGAGCTGCGCGCGGATCTGCCAGACCTCGCGCCATACGGCGGCGTAGCGTTTCACCAGATCGGCGAACGCCTGAAGTTTCATCGTGCCCATGCTCAACCGTCCTGCAATGAAACGAGGTGGGCGTAATAGCCGCCGTGGGCGAGCAGCGCGTCGTGGTTGCCCTGTTCGACGATCTTCCCGTGGTCCATGGCGACGATGCGGTCCGCGTGACGCACGGCACTCAGGCGGTGCGCGATGATGATGACCGTGCGCCCCGCGCAGATCGCCTTCATGTTGTCCCGGATGATGCGTTCGGTCTCGAAGTCGAGCGCACTCGTGGCTTCGTCGAAGATGAGAATGCGCGGATTCGTGAGCAGCGCGCGGGCAATGGCCAGGCGCTGGCGCTGGCCGCCCGAGAGATTGCTGCCGTGCTCGCCCACCACGGTGTCGTAGCCTTCGGGTAGCGCGCAGATGAACTCGTGAGCGCCCGCGAGCTTCGCCGCGTGTATCACCGCTTCGAGCGGCACGCCCGGATCGGTGAGCGCGATGTTCTCGCGCACACTGCGGTTAAAGAGCAGGTTCTCCTGCAGCACCACGCCTACCTGGCGGCGCAGCCAGGCGGGATCGGCCAGCGCCAGGTCCTGGCCGTCGATGCGCACGGTACCCTGCTCGGGCAGATAGAGCCGTTGCAGCAGCTTCGTGAGCGTGCTCTTGCCCGAACCCGAACGCCCGACGATACCGATAACATGACCCGCGCGAATATCGAGCGATACGCCGTCGATAACGGGCGGCGCGTCAGGCCGGTATCGGAAGCGGATGTTCTGGAACTGCACGTCGCCGCGGATCGGCGGCAGCGCCTGGCGCGCCTGCGGGATCTCGGTGCGCGTATTGAGGATGTCGCCCAGACGCTGCATCGAGATGCCGGTCTGCTGGAAGTCCTGCCACAGTTGCGCGAGGCGCAGCACGGGCGCGCTCACACGCTGGGACATCATGTTGAAGGCGACCAGCTCTCCCACCGAAAGCCGCCCGTCGATCACAAGCCGCGCACCGACGAAGAGCGTGCCAAGTGTGACGAGCTTGCCGACGAGCTGGATCAGTTGCTGGCCGACGTTGCCGAGCTGGTTCACACGAAAGCCCGCGCTCACATAGGCGGCGAGCTGCGTCTCCCAGCGGCGGATGAACTGCGGCTCGACAGCCATCGCCTTGACCGTCTCGACGGCCGAGACCGACTCCACGAGAAAGGACTGGTTGTCCGCGCCGCGTGCGAACTTCTCGTTCAGGCGCGCACGAAAAGCCGGCACCAGTCCGCCCGAAACCGCGCCGTAGACCGGCAGCGACGCTACCACGAGCAACGTCAGCCACACGCTGTATACGCACATCACGCCGATAAAGACAAACGAGAAGGCTATGTCGATGACCGCGGTGAGGGCCTGCCCGGTCAGAAAATTGCGGATGTTCTCGAGTTCGCGCACGCGCGCGACCGTGTCGCCGACGCGGCGGGCGCCAAAGTAGCTCAACGGCAAAGCGACAAGATGGCGAAACAGGCGCGCGCCCAGCTCGACGTCGATGCGGTTCGTGGTGTGCGCGAACACATAGTTGCGCAGGCCCGTGAGCAGCACCTCAAATACCGACGCCACAAGCAAGGTGATGCACACGACATTCAGCGTGCTGTACGTGCGGTTCACGAGCACCTTGTCCATGACGACCTGGAACATCAGGGGCGACACCAGACCGAAAAGCTGAAGCACGAGCGAGACGCCCAGCACCTCCAGCAGCAGTTTCCGGTAACGGACGATGGCCGGGATGAACCACGAAAAGTCGAAGCGTGCGAGTTCGCCGGCGAGGGACGCCCGTGAGGCGAACAGCAGCATTTCACCGGTGCTACGGGCAATCACCTCTTCAAGTGGCTTGATGACGGGCGCAGGCGAACCGGGTTCAAGAATCAACGCGGTCTTGCCATCGGTCTTCGCAAGGATGAAGTGCCGCTCATCCCGATCGAGCACGAGGGCGGGCAACGGTGTGTTTGCCAGCTTCTCCACGCGCAATGGCACGCTGCGCGCCTTCAGTCCGAGACTGCGGGCAGATAGTACGAGGTCCTTGCTGCTGAACCGGTCGCTACCGGTTGCAGCAGCGTGCTTCAACTGGGCCGCATCGGCAGCGATATTGTGGAAGCGGGCGATGGTGACGAGGGCTAAAAGCCCGTGATCGTCAATTGCATTTGTTTCGTTATACTGATTTAAATTCATTCAACTGAAAGCTCACGAACTTCTCCTGGGGTAGGCTTGGTCTGCCGCGCCCGAGGGATGCTGCCGCAATTGACGCTTCACATCGAAAACCATGCGCGACGAAAAGACATAGTCCGCGTGACACCAAGTGCTAAGCGATTGCTAATACTTACAACTTAATCGATCCCTAATATTGGCAGCTTAATCGATCCCTAATAAAAGACCAACTCCTGGCCAGCAGAAAAGTACGGAATTACGGGGCGTTCACGCCAAAAGTTAGGATGGATCAACCGCACACTCAATCTGAAAGGTATTTGCAATCAATCGACGTCAGATATTGCCCTGCGGGGTATAGGAAAGGGCGCCCAAGCGTGGACGAAACCTTGCATCAAACAGGAAACATCTGAAGATGATCGCCAGGAAAACTGACTGACTTCGTCAATCACGCAGCGAACGTCAAGTCACTTGCCGTTCGCCTGACTACGTCATAGGGAAACGGTGGCGTGAAGAACCCTGTTCAAGCTGCATCTTCTTGGCAACAGCCTGCTTCTGGCCTACCGGGTCGCCACCGCGCCCGACGCGCAGTTTCGTTTCATCGAAGTTCGCAAGGATGGCGTCGAGCGGGACACGCGGCAAAGCACCCAGCGCCATCTCACACGACTCCTCGCCGAAGCGGTAGCGGGTACTGACGCCCTTTGCTCCGGCGCGCACCTTCCCGACAGACCGCAACCGTCATTCAGCATGCGCCATGATCGACGGCGGTTAGCCTCAGGAGCATTGCTCCCCTGAGGGCGTGAAAACGTTCCAGCCAGTGCCGAATCCACATCCAACCCGTCGAATCTAAACAAAACAGATGTTTGTAGGGCCTTGCACGCTACCGGCAAATCTTTTCCACAGTTTTTGTTCACAAGTCCGTGGATAACTCTTCCCCCACAGCGCGGAATCCCACGCCACAGGGCTTTGCGGGCTATGTGGTGGGGAAATAGAGCATTCCCCCACGCCGCCAAACATCATTCCCCCACGTTTCCCCTCACGCTGCGGTGCGGGAAAACCTGCCGTTCCCCATGGCGGGGACGGCCCTGTGTATTAGACAGGTGTTTTGTAAAACTTTCAAGCGAGTGACCGTTGCGGGTCATGCTGACAAGTCACTTGTACACCAACAGCGCGTACAGCTTATCTGTTCACGCTGCGATGCACACATGACGAGACATACTGCGGGGATTCCCCACGGCGCACGATGATAGGGCTACTGCGCGTGGTGCTCGCCCTGGCCGTCCACCAGCACCGGCAGTTCGAACGGCGGCGACACGATCACGCTCCCCCGTCGAGCAGCGTCGTCGCGGGGTCCATCTCGCGACGCAGCGCCGGTACATGCCCGGGATGCACGACGAGCGCGGCGGGCTTGAGCCGTGCTGGCGGACATAGGCTTCGATCCCGTGCTCGATGAGCTTCCAGGTGCCGCAAGCCAGGTTAGTTGTTTCCATAAATCACACCCTGTGATTTTTCCGGCTCGGTATGGCACACGCGATCCTCATCCTTCGTAGTCGTATTTCAGACGCTTGCTGCGCTTCTTCGAACGGTTGAGATTGGCACAGAGCGGGCACCATTTCCCCTGGCATACCACCCCCGGCTTGCTTGACCAGACGTGCCCCAGCCAGCACTCCCACTGTAGCGGATGTCTTGTCGAGACATACACGTCCGACAGGCAGCGCCCACCACGGCTGGCCGCGAGCGCCCGCATCTGGCCTATCGTTGCACGCATCCTGTCAAACTGGCACAACTGGCACCAGTGACCTTTGCGCACGTTCCGGGGCCACGCCCACCACCGGTGCCCCGCTGCGCACTCAAACTGCAATGGCGTGGTCGCGTTCACGTATTCCTGCGACAAGCACCGCCCGCCCATGGCTTCCGCCGCTGCCTGGATTTCCCCCAGCGGCACGCGTCTGCGCTTGCGTGCACAGGCCGGACACCAGGTGCCAGCCTTGACCCTTTTCGGCGTCGTCCACCACCGGTGCCCTTCGGCACACGCCCACTCCAGGTGAGTCCTGGCGTTTGTGTATTCCACCGACAGACACCGCCCCCGCCTCTCGCCGGCCAAGCGCTGCATGTCTGCCAGGGTCCCAAACTGCTCTTCCTTCGCACAGACTCCGCACCAAGTGCCACTTTTGACCTGCTTGCCCGGTGCCCACCAGCGATGCCCCCGGGTGCACTCCCACTCCAGCGGCGTATAGCTGCCTACGTACTCTGCCGACAGGCAGCGACCACCGCGCGCAGCGGCGATGGCCTGCATGTCAGCCAGGGTTCCGCACCGCTCCTTTCTCGCGCAGACTCCGCACCACGTTCCGCTTTTTACGTTAGTGGCGCTGGTCCACCATCGGTGCCCCAGGGCACATTCCCATTCGAGCGGCGTCCTGCTGCCGGTGTATGTCTCCGACAGGCACCGACCGCCCCGTGTAGCTGCAATGGCCTGCATGTCTCCAATCGTCAGCGGCTTCACACTGCCTCGTCGGGGTAGGCCACAAGGCTCCACGTCGTAGGGGTACGACTCTCACGCACGCCAAGCAGGGCATCGAGCATTTTCATCGAGCGGGGATAGCGGAGGAGCAGATCCGGCATGGTTTGCCCTTTGCTAAAGTGCTGCGTGGCTTCCTGGCTGTAGTATGTCCATTGCTTCGCACACCACACACCGTCCTGCGGACAGACCTCCTTGGTGTAAGCCGTCGTGCCGAGCGGCACGCGTTCGGCCTCTGCGGTTTTGGCTGGCTTGAGCGGCAGGCCCGTCGCCGGGTCGAGGTCCTTCTCGCGGGCCAGTTTGGTGACGAGCGATTCGGCAGGCTTCGGCGGCGGCGTGGCGGCGTCCCGCTCCTTCTGCCACTGGAACGTGCCGTCCCACTCCGGCAGCTTCGCGGGCGGCAGTGGCACGATCTGGTCGATGTCCGGCACCTTGGGATTGAGGCTTTCGTGGTCGGTCAGAAACTCCCAGACCGCCCCGTAGCGCCGTGAGCGCTCGGCGTCGTAGGGGAGCGCCATGTAGTACAACGGCGCCGAGGGTTTCTGCCCTCCAAAGCCGTTCTCTAAGAACGACGCAGATTGCGAATCGCCAGCCTCTACGCCTTTCTGAAATGACTTAATAGCATCAGCATAATTGTTGTTGGTTTTGAGATCGACACCTAACGCGCTCGCCGCCTTACCAAAGCCCTGATCCGTCGCGCACTGGCGCATCTGTTTGGCAATATCAGGAGCTTTGTCCAACGGAGCAAGTAATTCCGCTACGTAATACTGTGCGTCTGGACTCCCCAAGTCCGCGGCCTTTCGAAAATAGCGCCGGGCCTGGTCCGCATCCTGTTGAATCCCATAACCCTGTTCCAGATAGTGGCCCATGTCGTAGTAACCACCCGGCACACCAGCCTTGATTAGCTGTATGGCCAGATCGACGGCCTCCGTGGCCGCATCAGGCGATGACGCCAAACCGGAAGTCAAAAGACCCTGAAGATTGTTGTTAGCCTTGTAGTGGCCGAAAGCCGCCGCTATCCGGTAGTAGCGGGCGATGTCATCGAAGTTCTTCGGGCCTTCCTTCTTTTCCAAGGAACGACCGTACTTGAAGAGCACGTCAGCGTTCGAATCGAGTGGAGGCAAACGATCTGCTTCGTGCGTACAGGTAAAGGCCAGCTTGGCACGCACAGCAGACATATCGGAGGCAGAAGCCACGGTAGTCGTATCCTTTTTTGAGCAGGCACACAAAAGCAAAGCAAGACAGATAACCGTCGAAGTTTTTCTCATGGACTAATCCATGTTGCTGCGTTGTGCTGACTCACGTGAAAAACCTATGAGCGAAGCAACGGGTGGCTTTCGATTTATCTGATTGCTCGAATTTTGCGTAATAATATCCCCCCAAACACTGAAAGCTTTCTTCGGGTCGTCATGCGCACCCGCGTTTGCAGTATGGATATCCCACAATTTTCTACGCAGCGGTTGCGTCACGCTCATGTGTTCGTGGCAGATGTTCAGTTCACTGTCCACCTCCATACTGCGCGTGTTGATATTCGCCGAGCCGTGCGTCAGAAACACATCATCGATAATCATGACCTTGCTGTGGATATACACCGGCATCCAGTTGTCGCCTGGCGAATCCGGCGCAACCAGTGTGCAGATATGAATCTTCAGGCCGGGGATATCCTTCGGTGTGAGTGGCCCTTTACGGAACTGCCGGGCTTCATCAAGTTTCTTCTGTGCCGCCTGCTGACGCGTAGCCGCATCGGGACCTGAACTCATCCGTGCTAGCGCGAGTTCATTCACTGCACTCATGACATCTTGTTGCTGGGGGATTTCCTGATTTTCTTTCGCCATGCCGGACATGAGATTTGCCTGCCCGAGGCTATCCAGCATCCTGTAGGTGCTTACCGTCCCAACGCCCATCCCGTCGTCGCTTGAATTGGTCACAACGAAGAGATAGATTGAGCCGTGCTTTTTAGGATCGCGCCCCCACGCGACCTGTTTTGCGGCGGCTTCCTTGATCTTTTCCGCCAGCGGCTCCCAGCGAAAATACTGATTCTCGATATAGATGAACTTCGTCGCGTTGCACGCCACCTGAAGATAAAGCGACTTGATATCCTGCTTGCCTTCCTGGGACTGGGTACGCGTAATCTGCGCCATGACGGGAGTGCCAAAATCACTACGCACCTTCAACTGTTTCGCCAGGGGCTTACGCTTCGTCAGCAAATCGACCTTTGTATTGTGCTTCCACGCGTTACAGAAATTTGCGTTCAGGCACTCCAGAATCGGTCCCGTGACAATGCTCGACATATCCTGACGCGGTGTCTCACCGTTGCGCCCAAAGCGGGCGTTCATCCGTGCGTATTGGTGCGCGTCAGTATCCCAATAGGCATCAAGCGTGTTATGGCCCATGACGAACCCGACCGCATGTTCGGGTGCTTCGTAGTCAATTATCACCATCTTTTGGTGGTGCGACGGCCCGCCACCGAAGCCGACTGCAACCGCCTTTTCACTCAGGCCCTTGTCCGCTCGCCGCAAGCTTTCCCGGTACATGATCTCGGCACGGTCCGCCAGTGAGAAGTCACGTGTAACGAGCTGTATGTTTGTCAGTGGCTGCACGCCCAATCCCGGCGCAGACGCCGAGCTTGACGAGGCGGCTTTCATGTGCGCACGCAGTTCCTCCGACAGGGCATCCTGTTCCGGCGAGGCGGCGATTCGTGCACGGTAATACCAGGCACGATCATATTCACGCTGGGTGTTATTCTCGTTTTGTGTTTTGACGCTTCGCAGGAGGTCATAGCCCGGATTTTCGTTTTCGAGAAGTTGCCCGACCGCAAAGCTGTCTGCCCAGCACAGGATGCGGACCTTAACGCCCTCCCGGCCTTTCCTGGCTAGCAGATCGCCAATGCAGAGCGATTTGCCACCATCCCGCCTGAAATACATCGACGGCTGGAAGCCCCAGCAAATATAGTCAATGGTGTGCTTGGCACTATCGATGGCATCGTATAGAGCGCCAAACGCCTCCTCGCCGTTGACCAATGGGCGGTAGGACGCCTGCATCGGCGGATACTCAGTCAACTGCACAAACCACGGCGCACAGATCAGAGCCGAGGTGGTCTGATCAAGTGCAATCGGGGTAACAATAGATGAAGGATTGCCCACGGTTTCATTGCTCCGCTTCAGGATTGAGCAACTTGCTGTAACGCTGCCTGTTCAGCGCGCGGTCGCCCGATGGATTGATATCAGCGGATGACTGACTCTCATGGAAGTGAAAGCCCTGATTCGCGAGATCACCATTCGCTGCGTTGCCGCGATATACCTTCGCGACAGGAATCGTGTATGTCACGCCGCTCGCCACTTCGAGTTTGTATTGCTGCGTGGTCGGATGATGATCGACCTGGAGCAGCCCGGTTTCATCGAATACCCCCTGTTTGACCAAGGTGTTGCCCACAAACAGCTTGTAGGGCATGCCAGCGGGAATTGCCGCCCGCGAAGCTGGCGAGGCTGCGGTATTCAGCGACAGCGGCACGGTCGGCAGGCCAGAAAGCGCCGGATGGGTCAGGTCCAGCGGCTGGTTCAGCGTCGCCTTGCCCTGCTTCTGGATCGTGATGACCTTCAGGAACAGATCCTCGGGACCGCCGAGCGTAATGCTGCCGTCCTTCATCTGGATAAACGAGCCGCCCGATTCGAGCGTGAGTTCGGTCTTTGCGACGATGCGCGTCACGCCGTTTACGCTCGCAATGCTGATGTCCTTGTCTGCGGCGAACGACATGGGGCCGCCCTGCGCCTGTATCTCGGCGGGGCCTTTAGCCGCAAAAATCTTGATGCCAGCCTTCTGCACGAAAAGCGAAATCTTCTCGGCCGCCGCCACCGTGAAACGCTCGAGCACGCTCCAGTCCGCATTCTTCCCTGCCACAGTCGAGATAGTGCCCTGCGTTGCGAACTGAATGCCCTGACCCGCGACGATGCCCGCCGATGCCGGGGTACTCATCAGCAAGCCCGGTTGCTTCAGGCCGTCGAAATCGTCTTTCATCTGCTGCTGTGCATCGGTGTCGGCGGGTTCCGCCTTCGCGCTGCTGGCGGACGCCGCCAGCGCCTTCGCGGTCGCCAGCGCGCTTTCGAGCTGCGCAATGGTCTCCTGCATGTCAAGCTGCTTGCCGGTCGCGGCGGGACGGTCATAAGCCGTCAGCATCATGCCCTTGCCCGCGCGATTGACCCCGTAACCCGATGTACGCGCTTCGAAGCCTTCGCCCCGGTATTCGAGTTTGTTGTTAACCAGGTAGCCGAGATTCAGTTGCAACTTGCCCGAATGTTCCGTGCTAAGTTTGACGCCTTCCTGGCCCGCCCAGTCTTCCATGCGCAGCTTGTTGTTCGCCTGCGTGCGGATCATGTTGCGTGAAAGCCAGCGCCGGTCGTTCGTCACCAGGTCGCGCGCCTGGCTGTGATGATGAAACCCGCAAATTTCCGGCTTGTCAGGGTCGCCATCTCGAAATCGGATCACTGCCTCGTCGTTGTCCAGCGCGACGAAGTGCATGCCGGTCTGAAGTTTGCCCGCGAACGGTTTCGCCAGCCGCATCGGCACGCTCTCGCCACCCTTCGGCCAGGTGCCGAAGTCGGCGTCCAGACGGACGACGTAATATCCGACAGAATTCAGGAAGCTGTAGGTGTATCTGTCAGGACTGCAAATTCTCGCGCTGAGGGTGCCCGATATACGGGCCCAGGTTTCCGGTTTGAGCTGAAGCCGGAAACGCCGGTCAGCGGGGATGGCCCTGAAACGGTTTGTATAGGGTGTGTTGCGCCCGCCGCTATGCGTGACCTCGATCACCAACTGGCCTTTGGGTGCATCGGGCAGGACAATATCCGTCTCCAGCACACTTGCACACTGCAACGCCAGTACGTTGCTCTCGCCCTCGTAGATAATCTGCCGAGCGAGAGCGGCCTCGTGGCGAAGCTGCGCTTCCCACTTCGCCCCCGCCTGGTCGAGGTGGTGGGTGCCGTAGATGTAGGGCCGGCCATACGTCGTCGGGTCCTGCGGGGCGAGGTTGGCGCTGTCTCTAAATCTCTCCCAGGCCGATTCCGGGTTGTAGTCGGCCACGGTGTACGACTTCGGCACCGTCTTCGCGTGGGTCTTCAGTGACGTGACCGCTTCCACGCCACCCGATTCGAGTCCTGCCGCCTCGCGGTACGGCACGATGCGCTGGGGTTCGTCATAGAGATAGTGGTCGATGTCATCCGCGAACACGACCTGGTCGCCGTACTCACACTCCTCGATAAACGAATAGATGCCCTCTTTCTGCATCAGCATCTGGACATAGACCAGATCGACCATCTGATGCTGGAAACGCCACGT
>NZ_CAJMZE010000033.1:0-75874 GCF_905220235.1 Paraburkholderia sp. J41
CGCAAATAGTCGTAAAAGTGCCCGTCGAAAACACGGTTCACGCATGACGTTGCATCACGCGCTCGACCAGTTCCAGATAGTGCGCGAGGTCCGGCGTCGGCTTGCCGGCCACTTTGGCGAGATCGTCCCAGCGGCGCAGGCGCACCGCGTCGTCGGCATAGGGGCGCGCCGCGAAATCGCGCGCTTGATCGGCATCGAAAATACCGCCTTGCAGTTCCAGACTGCGCACCGAATCGGCCGAAAGTCGATCGAAATACCCCGCATCGGTCGCGCACAGGTATCGCTTCGCGTCGACGTGCAAGCGAATAGGCTCCAGCACGCTGTCGGGCAGAATCGGCCGCAGAAACGGCAGCGCATAGTATTGGTGAAGATCGTCGATGCCGCGTTCGGTGGGCGTTTCGCCCCGGCGATTCAGCAGATGCCCGAGGTCGTGCAGAAATGCCGCCGCCACCAGTTCGTCGCTCGCACCCTCTTCCTGCGCGAGCGCGCCGCTTTGCAGCGCATGCTCCAGTTGCGTGACGGGCTCGCCGCTATACGCGGTCGCGCCGTGTGCCTCGAACAGTTGGCGAATGTCCGCAAGATTCAGTGCCATCTTCACCACTCCTTGTTTCATGTCGACGGCCAACAGCCGCCCTTAACTACGATTCGTCCTCGCACGAGGCGCGCACGCGTCGCGCCGCTTCGTCCGAGTCGCGCGGAGCCAGCGCACTGAGCAACGCGCGATGGCCCGCATACGCGATTTCCATCGCGCCGCTCTCAAGCACCGCGCAGCGCACCGCGAGCCGCAACTCGCGCACCGCGCCAGCATAGGTTTCCTGCAACCGCGCATTCCCCGCCGACGCCACCAGCGTCGGGCGAAACGCATCGCGTGCATGCAGGAACGCGTCGCCGTCCGCACCGGCTAGCGCTTCGCGCATCGCATCGAGCCGCTCGCGCAGTCGCGCGACCCGCGCCGTGTCGATGCGCGCCGCCAGCAGCCGGCACGCCGCCTCGCGCAACGCCGCGCACACTTCGCACACTTCGCGCGCCTCCGCTTCGGACACGCGCCGCACGAACGCGCCGCGATGTTTTTCGTTGCGCACGAGCCCCGCCTGTTCGAGCACGCGAAACGCCTCGCGCACCGGGCCGCGCGAGACCGCGAGCCGCTCGGCCCACTCGGCTTCGTTGAGTTTGTCGCCGGGCGCAAGTTGGTCCGTCGCAATGCATCGCCCGATTTCGTCGCGCACCAGCGCCGTGAGCGAATGGCGGCGCACCATCGCGAGCGGCGCGGTCGCTTCGTCGATGGCGGGCGCGGGCGGCGCGTCGAACCGCATCGCGTCTCTCTCAGCCCGCACGCCGGCGCGGCACGCGCGCCGCGATCAGCAGCAGCGCCGCCAGCGACACGATCAGCAAAATCAGCGAGAGCGCCGACGCCGGCAAGTAATAGCCGCGCTCGACCGCACCCACGACGACAATCGGCACCGTCGCGAAGCCGGGCGGATATACCGTGAGCGTCGCGCCCAGTTCACCGAGCGACAGCGCAAACCCCAGCGCGAGACTCGCGCGGATCCCCGGCACGAGCTGCGGCAGCACCACGCGGCGCAGCACCATCGACGGCGGCGCGCCGAGACTCGCGGCCGCTTCGCGCAACACCGTCAACTCCGGGCGCAGCGCCGCCGAGGCGCACCGATAACAAAACGGCAACACCAGCGCGAGCTGCACGAATACGACGATAGCCGCGGAACTCGACAGATCGACCGGCGCCTTGTGATACGCGATCAGCACCGCGAGGCCGAGCACGACGCTCGGCACGCCGTTGGGCACCATCGCCAGCATGTCGACGAGCGCGCCGAGTCCGCGCCGGTCGCGCCCTTCGAGCGCCAGCGCGAGCCACAAGCCGAGCGCCGTACCGAGCACCGCCACGCCGAACCCGACTTCGAGACTCGTGGTGAGCGCGTCGAAGTCGCTGGAGCCCAGACGCTCGAACCAGCGCATGCTGAAGCCGTCGGGGAAGATCGTGCCCGACCAGCGCGACGCCACGCTGGACAACGCAACGACGATCACCGGCAAGACGAACAGCCAGAAGCACAGCAACGCGGCCAACGCGAGCACGACGCCGCTCGCGGCGCGTGCGGCCAGACCGCGCTCGACGGGACGCGCGCGCTTGTGCTTCGGCGGCAACGCCACGCGGCTTTGCGCGGCGGGAGGAGTCGGCGGATTATCCGGCATCGCGCGCGCCTCCCTGACCACGACGATTCACGCGCCGATACAGCGCATACAACGACAGCGACATCGCCAGCATGACCACGGCGCCCGCGGCAGCCGTCGGCAGATCGAGATCGACGGTGGCCGAGCTGTAGATCGCGACGGGCAACGTGACGAGATGCGCGCTGCCGAGCACGAGCAGAATGCCGAACTCATTGAGCGTGAGCAGAAAGCAAAGAATCGTTCCGGCGGCGATGCCCGGCCACGCGAGCGGCAGAATCACGCGCGCGGCCACCATCCAGCCGTTCGCACCGAGACTGCGCGCGGCTTCGATCAAACGCATGTCGAGCAACGCAAACGAGGCGAGCGTCGGGCGCACGACGAACGGCGCGTAGAACACGACTTCCGCGAGCACCACGCCGCCGACGCCGAACAGAAAATCGAGCGGCGGCGCCTGCAAATGAAAGAGCTGCTGCAATGCGATGCTCACCGAGCCCTGCGAGCCGTACAGGAAAATCAGCGTGAACGCGACGAGAAACGAGGGGAACGCCACGAACAGTTCGAGGAATCGCGTGACGAGCGTCGCTCCGGGAAACGGCTTGAAGAACAACAGCGCCGCGAGCGCCACGCCCAGTATCGACGCGAGTCCCGCGCTCAGAAACAGAATCCATAGCGTCGTGCCGATCACGCCGCGCGAATCGGGGTTGCCGAAGAAAGTGGCGTAGGCGCCGAAGCTCAAACCGTGCGCTCCCGACAAACTCAGCAGCACGAGCCGCACGAGCGGATACACCACGAGCGGACCGAGCGCGAACACGAGCAAGAACGCGATGTGCCACTGCGCGCGCCGTTCGCGGCGGCGCACGGCGGCCGCGTGGGCTTGCGCGCCCGGCAAGCTCAGCGCGGAATCAGGGGTCGATAAGGACGACATCGTCAGCCTCGTAGCGCAGGGAGACGCGCATGCCCTTCGCCGGCGTCATGCCGTGGCCGCGCTGCATGGTGACGAGCACCGGTTCGTTCGGCATCGCGTCGAGCAGCACCGGCACCGAAAGCACCGAGCCGTACCATTCGACCGATTCGATCGTGCCGTGCAGCACGCCCTCGCCGAGCGGCGCGACGCGCAGACTCTCGGGGCGCAAGCACGCGAGCTTATCGCGCACGCCGTGACGCTTGTCGCCGACGGGGAACGCCACGCCCGGCGGCAGCAGATTCGCCGCGCCCAGATAACGCGCCACGTAGGCGTCCTTGGGCGCGTCGTAGAGTTCCTGCGGCGTGCCGAGTTGCGCGATGTGGCCGTCACGCATCAGCAGCGTGCGGTCCGAAAGCACGAGCGCGTCGTCCTGATCGTGCGTCACGCACACGATCGTGAGACCGGGCAAGCGTTCGTGCAGCGCCTTGAGTTCCGAGCGCACCGAAGCGCGCAGATTGGCGTCGAGCGCCGAAAGGGGTTCGTCGAGCAGCAGCACGTCCGGCTCGATCACGAGCGCGCGCGCGAGCGCCACGCGCTGCTGCATGCCGCCCGAAAGCTGCGCGGGCATGATGTGGCCCGCGTCGCCGAGTTGCACGAGCTTGAGCGCGTCGGCCACGCGGCGCGCGATCTCGCGCGACGGCACGCGGCGCGCCTTCAACCCGAACGCGACGTTCTCGAATACGGAAAGATGCGGAAACAGCGCGTAGCTCTGGAACAGCAGCCCGAGATTGCGCTGATGCGGCGGCACGTGCGTGAGATCGCGGCCCGCGACGGTCAGCGAGCCCGCGAGTCCGTCCGCTTCGATGAAGCCCGCGATGAAGCGCAGCAAGGTGGTCTTGCCGCAGCCGCTGCGGCCGAGCACAGTCAGCAGTTCGCCGCGGCGGATCGTGAGCGATAGATCGTCGAGCACCGTGCGCGCGCCGAAACGCACACTCAGGTTGTCGATCCGAACGCCTGCGTGAACGTCGGCTGCGTCGGCCGCGTCGGCCGCGTCGGTCAAGCCGGATGCGTCCGGCAGCGCGCGGGTCATGCCGGCCGGCGCAAGGCTTGCGGTATTCACCGTGAATCTCCTACGTAAAACCGAGGTGCGATGACACGGCCGCGCGCGGTCGAGCGCGCGGCCGCGTCCTTCAACCGCTTATTGCGGCTTCACGACTTCCGTCTGCTTGCCCGAAGCCCCGATCACGTCGTTCTTCCAGCGCGTCGTCCAGTCGGCCTTCTTCGCCATCACCTGGTTCCAGTCCACCGGAATCAGCTTCACGCCCTGAATGGCCTGCTTGACGGCCGCGCCGTTCTTGCCCGCGAGCGCCACGTCCGTGCGGCCCGGAATGCCGAAGATGTCCGGCACCTTCGATTGCACTTGCGTTGACATCAGATAGTCGATGAGCTTCCTGCCTTCCGCCTGGTTCGGGCCGTTCTTGATCAAGCCGATGGCGTACGGAAGCTGGAACGTCGTCGGACGGCCGTTCGCGTCGGCGGCGAGGAAGATCGGCTTGAGCGAGAGACCGCCGTTGGCCGCGTCGTCGAGATCCATTTGCAGGTCGCCGTTGGCCACCGAGATTTCGTTGCGCGAGAGCAGCACGTCGAGATAACCCGTGCCCTTCGTGTGGAATCTGGCGCTTTGCTCGAGCTTCTTGAGGTAATCGAACGCCTTGTCTTCGCCCATCAGCGAGGTCGTGAGAATGATCACGGCCATGCCGTCGCCGGCCGTTGCCGGGTTGGAATACGCGACCTTGCCGGTGTAGTCCGGGTGCAGCAGATCGGCGAACGTCTTCGGCTGCGTCTTGACGATTTCCGGGTTGATCGCGAACGAGAAGTAATTGTTCACGAACGTCGCCCACGAGCCGTCCGCCGACTTGGCGATCGCCGGCACGTTCTTGTAGTTCACGCTCTGATACGGTTGCAGCAGGCCGCTTTGCTGCGCCTGCTGGATGAACGGCGGCAGCGTCACGAGCACGTCGGCCTTGGGCGCGTCCTTTTCGACGTTCGCGCGGTTCACCACTTCGCCGCTGCCGGCCGTGACGATGTTGACCTTCACGCCTTCCTGCTTCTCGAACGCGGGCAGCACGTCGCGATACAGATTTTCGAGGCCGTCGGCCGTGTAGAGCACGACGGCGCCGGCGGCATGCGCGCTCATCGCCGCGCCTTGCAGCAGCGCGGCCGTGGCCAGCATCGGCAGCAGCTTGCGTGCAAAACCCGCGCGATGGAAATTCGTGTGGTTCATGTCACTCTCCGAAGGCAAAAAACTCATGCTCGGGATACCCGATGCGTTTGGTTTGCATATGTGATTGGGATGAAGCGAACTGCCCTGACGGTTTGTGGCTGCGCATTGCGTGCGACTCGCATGCGAGTTGCAGATCGTCTGCAATCGTGCGTTTTCTGCGTGAGCCGGCCGGCGCAAGCGGCGCGATAAAGCCGATGGGCACGCTTGCCGACTCGCCTGAACGGGCTGGGCAAGAATCACAGGTTTTCGTGACAGTGCCGTGACGACGGCGGCGTTCGACACAAACTTCCACAAATTGCCAATAATTGGCACGCGAATGAACACGTAACGGGTACGACAACACCGCTCGCGCGAGCACGCGAGCGCTATGCCGACCGAAGAAATCAGGCGATGACGAGTTCCGGCCCGCGCGCGGTGATCGCACGCGCGATGCTCTTTTCGGGCGAAAGCTCGGTGATCACATAGCGTGCGTGCTCGAAGCCGTTGATGCGCACCGGCGTGACGCGCCCGAACTTGGAATGGTCCGCGACGATGATCGCGCACGCCGTGGCCGCGAGCATTCGGCTGCGCGTTTCCGCGACCATGCGTGAATAATCGGTGAGCCAGCCGTCGGCGGTAATGCCGCCCGCGCCGACGAAAGCGAAGTCGGCGTGATACTGGGCGAGCTGCTGCACGGTATCGAGGCCGAACGTCGCCTCTTCGTGGTCCGAAAGCTCGCCGCCCAGCAACGTCACGCGATTCTCGTTGCGGCGGCCGAGCAGCAACCCGATGCGCCAGTCGTTCGTATAGACCGTGAGCCGATGCCGGTCCGTGAGCGCGCGCGCGAGCGCATGCGTGGTGCTGCCCGAGTCGATGATGACCGACGCGCCGTCGGGCACGAACTCCGCCGCGCGCTCGCCGATGGCGCGCTTGGCGCTGGCGTTGGCCGCTTCGCGCACGTCGAGATCGGGCTCGCGCCGATCGCTCGACAGCGCGCCGCCGTGCGTCGTCACGAGCAGCCCGCGCGCCGCGAGCGTATTGAGATCGCGACGGATCGTTTCGCGCGACACCCGCAGCTCGCGCACGAGATCGGCCACCGAGAGCGCGCCCGTCCGGTTCACTTGCGAAAGGATGTATTGATGGCGTTGTTCGGCGAGCATCGGAGTTCGGTGGGTTCGAAAGCCGCCGTATTGTATTACGCGTGCCGGCCGGGCACGACGCACGCTGCACGCTTCGTCCGACAGCCAACCAAGGCCCGACTGGCCGCGTTTCGCCATCTGCGCGCGCATCCCTGCTAATCTCGTGGGGCTGCGCGAAGCGCCTTCGCGCGTGAAACGCGGCACTTGTTTCGCCGATCCCCGGAATTTATGCGTTCACGACTTCGTCAATTGCGGTTGCTGTTTTGTGCGTTGCGCTACGGCCTGAGACTCATCTGGCTTGCGGCGCCCGAGCATCACAAGGTGCACTGGTTCGTCACGCTCGTCTCGAACCTGCACGGCGACCCGCGCCTCGCGTCGCGGCTCGCGGGGCCGCTGCCGCGTCTCGCGCCGCTCGCGGCCGCGTTCGCGCAAACGCTCACGACGCATCCCGAACTCGCGGGCGCCACGCTGCACGACGCCATCGACGCCATCGAGCACTTCGAAGCGCCGCTTACGCCCGACGAATTGCGCAAGACCTTGCACGCCGCCTTCGGCAAGCCGCCCGAGGAACTGTTTTCATGGATCGACCCGGCTCCGGTCCACAACGGCTGGTGCGAGCAAACGCACCTTGCGCGGCTCCCGCTGCCGGCCAACGGGCATCGGACGATCACGCTGCGCGTGCTGCGCACGAAGCAGATTCAGGAAGTCGACGACGATGCCGCGCTGCTTTGCGTGCTCGCGCGCTGGATGGAGCGGTTTTCGCGCGTGGCGCGGCGCCTGCAATTGCGCAAGCTTGCGCAAACCTTGCGCGAGGACCTGCAACGCCGCTTCGATCTGCGCGGCCAGGCGGCCAACCTGAGCCAGACCGGCCACCATCTCGCCGAAGACCCGCGCATCGTCGTGCCCGACGTGGTGTGGGACTTTTGCAGCGTACACACGCTCGCCGTGCAGCATATCGACACCGTGCGGCTCATTGACGTGGCCGGGCTCGCCGAGCATCGCATCAACGTGGCACAGGTCGCGGCGAATCTCGTCGAAGTGGTCGCGCGCCAGGCGTTCGAGCACGGCTTCTTTCACGCGGCCTTCGATACGCGCCGCGTGGCCGTGAGCGTCGAGCCCGAATCGCACGGCCGCCTCGTGCTCGCGAGCGCCGCGCTGATGACGAGCCTCTCGTCGCCCGAACGCGAATTTTTCGTGCATGGCGCGACGGCGCTGTTCGAGCAGGATTACGCACGGCTTGCGACGCTTCATCACGTGGCGGGCCACGTACCCGAGCACGCGCGCACCGAGCAGATCGAAGCCGAACTGCGCACGCGCAGCGAAGCGCATTTCGCGAGCGAGAGCGACGAGCGCAGCGCCGGCTCGCTGTTCCATCATTTGCTGCATGCGGTGCAGCCGTTCGGCGGCACGGTTTCGCCGCGGCTCGTGGCGGCACAGCGCGCGTTCGGCCAGGCGGAAGCGCTGGCACGCGAGATTCACCCCGGCGTAGACACATGGGGCATCGCGCGCGACACGCTCGCCGACATTGCGCGCCGCGACATGGGCGCTCACGGCTGGATTCGGCGGATTTCGCAGGAGTTGCCGCATCTTGCGCAAATCGCGCCGCGCGTGCCGCAAATGGTTTTCCGCTACTTCGAGCATCACGCGAAGGTCACTCGTGGTCAGGTGGCGCGCCATCCGGCGGCCGGCGCGCCCCACGCAGCCGCGTCGCAGGCCGCGCTGATCGACGCCTGGCGACGCGAGCATCGGCGCACGCGCATGCTGCTCGTCGCGTGCGCGCTGTGCGGAGGGTTGATCGGCGTGACGACGATGTTGCTCAACTGAACGCCGCCGGGCGACGCGGCCCGCGCCGCAAAACCCGCAACTCGGCACTTTCCCGCTGGTCCACGGCGGGCAGAATAGGCTGTTAGTTGCAATCGCCGATTCTGCGCCATCGAGCGCTGCGTTACCTGCGCAGTGCAGTCCCAAACAAGACCGCCGCCGCCTCGCCGCGCGATACTCCGAGCCTTTCGCGACCCGGCGCCGCCACCGACGCGCCCTTTCCTCGTTACCGATGCTCGCCTCCTTCGTCCCCGCTCTCTTCGTGTTTCTCTGGTCGACGGGTTTCGTCGTCGCGCGCGCCATCGCGCCCTTCGCCGATCCCAACCTGTTCCTGCTCGCGCGCTTCGGCGGCACGGCGGCGCTGTTCGCGTGCATCGCGTTGGCCGTGCGTGCGCCGTGGCCGCGTGGCAGGGAAGTCGGCAAGCATCTGTTCGCGGGCGCGCTGCTTCAGGGCGTGTATCTTGGCGCGGGCTACTGGGCCGTCGCACAGGGCGTGAGCGCGGGCGTGATGGCGCTGCTCGGCGCGCTTCAGCCGTTGCTGACCGCCGCCGTCGCCGCGCGGCTTTTCGGCGAGCGCCTCACGCCGCGCCGCTGGGCGGGCCTCGCGCTCGGTCTTGCGGGCGTCGTGCTCGTGCTGCTGCCGAAGCTGCAATCGATCGGGCATCCGGCAGGCGCGGCCGCACCCGGCCACGCCGCGCCGCTGCTCGTGGTGATCGTCGCGGTGCTGTCGGTCATATCGATCACGGCGGGCACGCTCTATCAAAAGACGTCGCTCGCGCAGTCCGACATCCGCAGCGCGAGCGCGGTGCAGAACGCGGGCGCGGCGCTCGTCGCGGTCGTACTCGCGCTGGCGCTCGGCGAAACGCGCTGGATCGCATCGACGACGCTCTGGGTGTCGCTCGCCTGGGGCATCGCGATGCTCTCGGGCGCGGGCGTGACGCTGCTCGTCTGGATGGTGCGCAATGGCGACGCCGCCCGCGCGACGGCGCTGCTCTTTCTTGCGCCGCCGCTCGCCGCGCTCGAAAGCTGGTGGCTGTTCGGGGAAACGCTTTCGCCGATCCAGATCGCCGGCTTCGCCATCGCGCTCGCGGGCGTGATGTTGGCGCGGCGCGGGTAGTGTAGTGAGAGGGTCGGCGGCGTTGTGCGAAAAGCGCTGGTGCGTCGACGGGGGGTTGCGGGTTGGCGATTGGCGGCTGGCGGTTCAGCGGTTCAGCGGTTCAGCGGGTCGGCGGGTCGGCAGTTCAGCGGTTTGTGCAGACGTTCCTAACCATCGCCGAACACCACAGCTCTCGCAAAACGGACCAACGACAATTGTGGTGAGCGCACGAATCGCGAGCGGCCCACGACACTGCACACGCGCGAAGCCACGTCCAGCGCGAATACGGCACCGCAACCGGCCAACGACTAACGGCGACCGACAAGTCCCCCGTCAATCAGCCGTATCCGCCGAAGCCGGCATTTTCGCGCGTGCCTTGCTGCCCGGCGCGGGCGACCACGCGGGCCGCGTCTTGCGCTGCGTGTCGATCACGACCAGAAAGCGCCCGGCCAGCGGCGTGACCTGCCGATTGGCGTGCAACACCCACAGCGACTTGCCTTCGTCGACGAGCGCCTGATATTCGGCGTCGATAATCCCGTGATGGTCGATGAACGCGTTGAGCGCCGCCGGAATCCGCACGCAGCCTTTCGAATGGCGGATGCCGAGTAGCGGCTCGAGCCGGTCGGGATCGGTGGCATGCATCTGGAAGCGCATCTGCGAATAACCGCCCTTGCCCCAGCCGCGCTCGCCATCCACCCAGCCGAAATCGTAGATGCGCATGTCGTGCTTGCCGTATCCGCGAATGCCGTTCTGATTCATCGTGCCTTCAGCGCGATAGTCCATGTTGAGCGGCGTGTGCTCGAACACGCCCAGCGGCGTGAGAAAGTGATCGAACTCGCCCGGCCGCCCGGTCGCGACCGGCGAAGCGCCGATCAGCGTCCATGGCGCCTTCGCCTGCGCGCGGAAATAGACGAATAGCGCCTGCACGTTGGGCGCGCGATCGACGAGAATCACGAACTCGCCCGCCAGCGCGCCAAGGTCTTTCGCGTCGAGCGCGGCCTGGAGACGATCGCCGTACGCGCGCTGGTCGGCGGCCGGCACGCGCAGTCGGCGCGTCACTTCGCTGTCGAAACGCGCGCGCATGTCGAGCGCGGCGCGCGTGGCCTCGGAGGCTTGCTGCGCGGTAAACGGCGTGCGCGCGGGCAAAGTGAGCGGCGGCGCGGACGCGGCAAGCGGTGCGGACGCCGATGCAGCCGACGTCGAAGCCGCCGATGCAGCCGCCGCCGCCGCCGTCGATGTCGATGTCGATGTCGAAGCCGAAGCTGGAGCCAAAGCCGCCGCGCTGGCGCCGGGAATCGTCGGAACCGCATGGGCCGGCGTAGACGCGGAAACTGCCGCGCCGGGCCTGGCCGCCGTTACCGGTTTCGGCACGCTCGCCGCCGGAGTCAGCGTGGTGGCAGAAGCGGCGGACGCAGCAAAACTGGAGGTAGAAGCAGAAACGGCCGCAGCGTCGGTCGCGGCGCGGGCGGCGCCCATCGTCGTCGACATGATGCCGAACGCGCCCGCAAGCGTCAGCGCGCGCGCCCATGAGCGGCGCGAAAAGATGTCGTTCATCGTGAATCCGGCTGTTTGCGCAATCTTGCGGGGAAGTCGAACGATGGATGCCGCGCACGTCGAGCCGGCCGACGGTGCGATGGAAGCAAGGAACGCGAAAGGGCTACGCCCGCGCGACGCAAAGAGAGCGTGGCGACGGCGCGAAACCGTCACTCGCGCGGCGGCTCCTCGGCGTCGAACGGCGCGGCGCTCACGCGCAAGGCCACGCCCGCGAGGCGGCGGCTTTGCAGTTCGCGCGCCACGGCTTCGGCGACATAGGGCACTTCGGAATTGAGTTCGAGGTCCGCGTGCGCGTTGGGAGTACCGGCGTCATACACGGTAACGCCCTTGGCGTAATGGCCAAGCTCGCGCTCGAAAAAGGTGCGGACGTCCTGCTCGCTACAAGTTTCCGGGACGTTCCAGACAGTGAGATGCATGGCGGCCTACCTGGCGAGACACTCGATCTCGAAGTGAAAAGCTCAGCGGAATTTCAGCGGAAACGGCGCGGTTGCGATGCGCGCACGCGCACGGGTTGCAAGCTCGCGCGTGCGCGGGCACGATTCCATGCGATTTGACCGAGCAGCGCTGCAACGGAAAGCAGCAAAAGACTAGACGCTAGCATCGTGACAACTCCTTTTCGTTGATCATCATCAGAATAGTCGCATTCGGCGAACGGCGCGCTGCGGCATATTGTCGGCGCGACGCTGCATACGTCTGGCAAGACGCAACCTGCGTGCCCGTCACAACGCGGTGACGGAACAGCGCGGCTCAGGAGCCGCCGTCACGGCTTGCCGAGGTCGTATCGTCGGGACCGGCCGCGCCGCATTCCATGCGCGTGAGACGTTCGTACTGATGTGACCAGTTGCCGGTAATGGCGGCCTGCGCCTCGGCAAGCGACATGCGGCCCGCGCACACGCAGCGCTTGAGGCGCACCGTCAGCAGCGACTTGCGGCGCTCGCCGCCATGGCCACCCCACGGCAGCAAATCGAAGTTCGCGGTGGCGTCCGGCGCGCCGCCAAGCACGATCGGCACATGACGGTCGAGCGCGTAACCCACGCCGTCGTCGGCGTCGATGCCGCGCGCCGCGAGCAAGCGGTCCTTGAGCGCCATCGTCTCGTCAAACGGCGGCGCTACCGTGTCGGCATAACCCGGACGGCAGATGGTCTGCGCGACGGATTGCTGCGTGACGCGCGCGTCGAGCAGTTGCGCGTCTTGCGCGACGGCGGCGTGCGCCGCGCCGGCGGCTGCGAACGCCAGCAGCGATACGCGCAGCCTGCGCCAACGTGGTGCGCCGCCGCTTCGCGCGAACCCGGTTGCCATGCGACGCGCGATGCGGCGTCTTGCTGCCTGTTCTGCGTTCATGGTTGAGCGCATCGCAATCACGATGCGGATTGAATGGTGAGTGCCGGGCTATTAAAACACATTCGAAATTCGAAGTGCGCATTTGCGCGCAAAGCACGCGGTTGCGCGACGATCGTCGCCGAACGGGGCGGCGGCGCGCAACCTCGCGAAAACAGAAGGGAATTTCGCTTTGCTGTGCCAGGCATTCGACACGGATTAAAACCCGGCATTTTATGCGCTTGGCGTTAGCCGTTCGGTAGATGGCAGCGCGCACTCCGATGGCGCATAATGGGCCGCCCGATCAGCTCCGGCACGGAGCGCATCGCGTACATTCGAAGAATCGAGGAAACCCCATGTCCATTTCCATGTTTCAAGCGTCGGTGCCCGTGCTCGTGCGCGGCCTGACGAATCTGCAAGCGATCATCGGCAAGGCACAGGCTCACGCCGCGGAAAAACAGATTGACCCGTCCGTGTTCACCGGCGCGCGCCTTTTTCCCGACATGCTGCCGCTCGCGCGCCAGATTCATATCGCCACGGACACCGCCAAGGGATGCGCCGCTCGCCTCGCGGACGTCGAAGCGCCGAAGTTCGAGGACGTCGAGGTGACGTTCGACGAACTACACGCGCGCATCCAGAAAACCATCGACTATCTGAACACCTTCAAGCCGGAGCAGATCGACGGTTCGGAAGATCGCAGCATCACGCTCAAGATGCGCAGCGGCCCGATCGAACTCACGGGCCAGAGCTACCTGCTCTCGTTCGTGATGCCCAACTTCTTCTTCCACATCACCACGACGTACGACATCCTGCGTCACAACGGCGTGGAGCTGGGCAAGATGGATTATCTCGGCACGCGTTAAGACGCCGCCAGCGCGGCGCCTTGCGCGCCGCGCGTGCTGCCAGCCGCCGCGCCCCGCCAGCGGCGGCAACCCGCGTCAATCGAGCGAAAGCCGCAGGGCGAAGCCAATTAGCGCGGACGAAAACGCCCACTTCTGCACGGTCTGGGCAAGCGGGTGCCGGCGCAGCCACACGGCAATGCGCGCCGCGCCCAGCACGTAGATCACGTCGAACAGCGCGCACACGATCACGAGCACGACGCCCAGTTCGCTCACCTGCAACCACACCGACCCCGCTGCCGGGCGAATGAACTGTGGCAGCAGCACGGAGCAGAACAGCAGCGCCTTCGGGTTGAGCAGATTCGTGAGCAGGCCCTTCACGAAATCGGTGCGATGGCCGCGCGCGCCGGTTTCGGTCGCCGTATCCGGCATGGCGAACGCGGGCGAGCGGAAAATTTGCACGGCGATCCACGTGAGATACGCGGCGCCCGCATAGCGCACGATTTCGTAGAGCCAGGGCGCGTTGCGCAGCAGCGCCGCGAGGCCGCAGGCGGAAAGCGTCACATGCGTGGCGCGCGCAAGGCCGAGCCCGCCCGCCGCCGCGAACCCGCTGCGCACGCCGCGACCCATGCTCGTCTGCATGACCAACGCCATGTCCGCGCCGGGCAACGCGCAAACGATGATCAGGGCGACGATGAACATCAACAGCAGGTGAGCGGAAATCATGTTGGCCTCGCAGAAAAGAGGCTCTATCTTGCCGCTGCCGCCTGAGCGTTTTCTGGCGTTTTTCCTGCCTTCATCGCCACGCCGTAGAGGAATGCGCTACGATTCGCGATGTCCGTAAAGAATGTCGCTCACCATCGGCGCGTACCACCATGACTGACCTCGACAAACTCGATCGCGCGATCCTCGGCGCCTTGCAGGCCGACGGCCGCATGCCGGTCTCGCGCCTCGCCGAAACCGTCGGCCTGAGCGAAACGCCGTGCGCGCGCCGCCTCAAGCGTCTGGAGCAGGAAGGCTATATCGACCGCTATCGCGCGGTGCTCTCGCGGCGCGCGCTCGGCTACGGCGTGGTCGGATTCGTTTCGGTGCGCTTTGCCGTGCATGACCGGGCGCTCGCCGACCGCTTCGAGCGCGAGGTTTGCGCCATCGAGCGCATTCTGTCGTGCCACAACATCTCCGGCACGGCGGACTATATTTTGCAGGTGGTGGCGCGCGATCTGGACGACTACGGCACCTTCATGCGCGACCAGTTGCGCAGCCTGCCGGGCGTGACGTCGGTCGAATCGGCGCTCTCGCTGCGCGAAGTGAAGGCGAACAGCGGGCTGCCGCTGTCCTGAACGGCCGCGCCCGCGTCAACATATCGACATCAACCGGAGTTTTCGATGAGCCCAGAACAGGCACGAGCCGAAGAATCGGCCGCAATGGAGCGCGTGCTGCAAGCCACGCAGCGCGTCAAGTCGGCATTCACTTCGCTGCAATCGCAGTTTCCGCCCGAAGGCGAAGGCAAGCCGTCGCAATTCGCGCTGCAAACTTTCGACGCCGCGCTCCAGGAACTCGAGGACGCGCAAGCCGCGTTCGACGAAATGCTCAACGATTTGCTCGACGGCGAGCGATGAGCGATAGCGCCGGCATGAACGCGGCCGTCACCGTGCTTGGCGTAGGCGTGGTCGTGCGCAACGGCCCAGCCTGGCTGCTCGGACTGCGCAAAGGCGCGTGGGGCCGCGGCACATGGGGATTTCCCGGCGGCAAGATCGAACCCGGCGAAGATCCGCTTGCCGCCGCCACGCGCGAACTGAACGAGGAAACCGGCCTTGAGGCCACGCAGGCGCAGGCGGCCGGTTGGGCAAGCGGCTGGCTCGAAGCAGGCGGCGTGCGTCACGTCACGCTGTTCGTGGAAGCGCGAGCGGAAGGCACGCCCGTGGTGGCCGAGCCCGACAAGTGCGAGCGCTGGGCATGGTTCACGCGCGACGCCTTGCCCGCGAACCTTTTCGAGCCGACGCGTTTGTATTTCGACGCCCTCGCGCAACCGCGCCTCGAACGCCCTGGCTTAACCTAGCGCCGCGTTTGAACGCATTGCCGCGCAAACGCCGCAATGCGTTCGCACGCCTCGACCAAACGCGGCTCATCGACGACAAAACCTAGCCGCACATAGCCGCTCGCCGTTTCCCCGAATGCACTCGCATCGAGCACCGAAACTTTCTGCGCCTCGAAGAGTTGCCAGGTGAACGCGTGTGGATCGAGGCCGGTGCCGCGCACGTCGATCATCATGAACATGCCCGCTTCGGGCAACAGGCAGCGCAAGCCAGGCACGTTCGCGAGCCGCGCATGAACGATGTCGCGCCGGCGCCGATAAATCTCGCGCACTTCGGCCACGATCCGCTCGCGATGATCGAGCGCCACCAGCGCGGCTTCCTGAATAAATCCGGGCAAACCGTAAAGCATGCACAGCGCGAGCCGCGCGAGATGCGCAATGAGCGCTTCCGGCGCAATGACCCAGCCGATGCGCCAGCCCGCCATTGCATGCGACTTCGACAAGCTGCCGACCGTCACCGTGCGTTCCGCCATGCCGTCCAGCGCCGCAATGCTCACATGCTCGCGCTCGAACGTGAGGTCGGCGTAAACCTCGTCGGAGAGAACCCACAGGTCATGCTTTTTCGCGAGCCGCGCGATGCGTTCAAGATCCTCGCGCGGCATCACGACACCCGTAGGATTGCACGGCGTCGCGAAGAAAATCGCGCGCGTGCGCGGCGTCACGGCCGCTTCCAGCGCATTGCAGTCGAGATGAAAACCGTTCGCCGGATCGACGGGAACCGGCACCAGCGTCGCGCCCGAGGCACGAATCGCGGCTTCGTACGTCAGATACATGGGCTCGGGCACGAGCACTTCGTCGCCGGCCTCGCATAGACACAGCGACGATGCGAACAGCCCGTTCTGGGCGCCACCGCTCAGAATCACGTTTTGCGCGCCGACCGTACGCCCGCTTTGCTTCGAATGCTCGCGCGCGATGGCGGCGCGCAACGGCTCGCGGCCCATGATGGGCGTGTAATGCGTATCGCCTTCGCGCAGCGCGGTCACGGCGCGTTCGATCACGAGTTCCGGCGTGGCGAAATCGGGATCGCCGACGCTCAGCACGATGACGTCCTCGCCGCGCGCGGCCGCTTGCACCGCCGCATGATGAATTTCCCACGCTGTCGTGCGGCGGCCCTGCAACCGCTCGACCAGATTCGCATACTTCATCGTCCACCTCGATTTCCCGAACGCGACTGCGCTTTGCCGTGACGGCGCGCTGGTGCATTCGCCATGTTTCGTCGATTCGCTACGCACCGCTTGCGGCGCCTCTCCCACGACCCCCACGATACCAAGGAACATTGCCGCCGAAAACCCGCACCGCTCGCGGTAGTGTCCAGCCTGATGCTACTATTTCCAACCTGTTGGAGACTCCCGCATTCACGCAATCGCGCCCATGTCGTCACCCTATGAAGTCCCCGCGCTGCGGCGCATTCACGACATCCTCGACGTGCTCGCTCACGCGCAAGGCCCCGTGCGCGCGGCCGCGATCGGCGAGATGACGAATCTCTCGCGCAGCACGCTTTATCTGATGCTCGATTCGCTCGAACGGCGCGGCTGGATCGAAAAGCGCGCCGACGGTTATATCGTCGGCGTCACGCTGTTCGAGCTGGGCAGCGCCTATGTGCGGCACGATCGCCTTCAGGATGTGTTCCGGCAAGAAGCCGCCGCGTTCGTCGCGAAGCACAACGAAGTCGTGCAACTCGCGGTGCTGGACGGCGCGGAAGTCGTCTATATCGCGCGCGAAGACGCGGCGCGACCGGTGCGGCTCGTCTCCGATCTCGGCTCGCGTTTGCCCGCGCACTGTTGTGCGCTCGGCAAGGCGCTGCTCGCAAGCCTGCCCGACGACGAAGTGAACACGATCCTGCCGCGTCAACTGGCCGCCGTCACGAATCACACCATCACGCGTAAAACCGACTTGCTCGCGGCGCTCGCCGCGATACGCCGCACGGGACTCGCGCAGGAACGCGAGGAAGTCACCGCGGGCCTCACCTGCTTCGCGGCATTCGTCGGCGTGACGGCGCTCGGCAAACGCGCGGCGGTCAGCACGAGCATGCCGCTGGAGCGGCTCGACGCGCGCCGGGAGAAGCGTCTCGCGATTGCGGTGGTGGAGATGGCGCACCGCATCGGCAAGACGCTGTAACGCACGCGCCTCGCTGTCCTGGCGTCCCAGCGCCTCAGTGCGAATGGCGCGGCTCGCCGCGCTGCTCGATCACGCGCAGATAAAGCGTCGCGGGTTCCAGGCAGCCGCCGGTGGAAAGCTGGCCAACCGTCTTGCGATATAACTCCTGCCACGGCGTTTGCGAGGGCGGCGCTTCGTATTGCGCTTCGGCGCGACGGCGTTCGAGTTCGTCCGCGTCGAGCAGCACGTCCACCTTGCGCGCGTTCAGATCGACGCGAATACGGTCGTTCGTGCGCAACAGCGCGAGGCCGCCGCCCACCGCCGCTTCCGGCGACATGTTGAGAATCGAGGGGCTCGCCGAGGTGCCGCTCTGCCGCCCATCGCCCATGCACGGCAGCGACGTGATCCCGCGCTTCACCATCTGCGCGGGCGGCGCCATGTTCACGACCTCCGCGCTGCCCGGATAACCCACCGTGCCGCAGCCACGAATCACGAGCATGCAACGTTCGTCGATCTGCAACGCGGGATCGTTGATGCGCGCGCGGTAATCCTCGGGGCCGTCGAACACGATCGCGCGCGTTTCGAACACGTTTTCCGCGCCCGGCTCGCTCAGATAAGTGCGCCGGAACGCTTCGCCGACCACGGACATCTTCATGATCGCGCTGTCGAAAAAGTTGCCCGAGAGAACCATGAATCCCGCGCCGTGCATGAGCGGATTATCGGCAGTACGAATCACTTCTTCGTCCGCTTCGGGCGCCGCATCGGCAATCTCGCCCATGCTCTTTCCCGAGACGGTTTCGCACGCGCGATGCACGAGCGACGCGCGGTCGAGTTGCCGCAAGATCGCGGGCACGCCGCCCGCCCGATGAAAACTTTCGCCCAGATATTCGCCGGCCGGCATGCAGTTGGCGAGCAGCGGCACTTGCTCGCCGTGGCGTTGCCAGTCTTCGAGACTCAAATCGACGCCCATGTGCCGCGCGATTGCAACCAGATGCGGCGGACAATTCGTCGACGCGCCCAGCGCCGAAGCCACCACGATCGCATTCTGGAACGCCTCGCGCGTCATGATGCGCGAGGGCCGCATGTCGTCGCGCACGAGATCGACGGCGCGCTTGCCGGTGGCATAAGCCATTTGTCCGCGCTCGCGGTACGCGGCAGGAATGCTCGCGCAGCCGGGCAACGACATGCCCAGCGCTTCGGCAAGGCAATTCATCGAAAGCGCGGTGCCCATCGTGTTGCAATGGCCGATGGAAGGCGACGACGCCGTGGTCAACGCCATGAAGCCTTCATAGTCGATCTCGCCCGCCGCCAGCAGGTTGCGCGCGTGCCAGATCACCGTGCCCGAGCCGACGCGCTTGCCTTCGTACCAGCCGTCGAGCATCGGGCCGCCGGACAGCACGATGGCGGGCAAATCGACGGTCGCCGCCGCCATCAGGCACGCGGGCGTGGTCTTGTCGCAGCCGGTGGTGAGCACCACGCCGTCGAGCGGAAAGCCATGCAGAATTTCCACGAGCCCGAGATACGCGAGATTGCGGTCGAGCGCGGCGGTCGGCCGCCGGCTCTGCTCCGCGAGCGGATGCACGGGGAATTCCATGGGTATGCCGCCCGCGTCGCGGATGCCGGCTTTCACGCGCTCCGCGAGCGCAATGTGATGGCGATTGCACGGCGCGAGATCGCTGCCCGTTTGCGCGATGCCGATGATCGGCCGGCCCGACTGCAACTCTTCGCGCGTGAGGCCGTAGTTCATGAAACGCTCGACGTAGAGCGCGGTCATGTCGGCGTGCGAAGGGTCGTCGAACCATTCCTGGCTGCGCAGACGTCGCGGGGACGAAGTGGTCATGGCGCTTATCTCCTTCCATATTGCGCGATCAGCGCGGCGCTCGTCGCGGGAACGTCGCTCGATCGCGCCTTTCGCTTTTGTCGTTTGTTACCGATAACATCAACGATGTTAGCACGATGACGCTCGCTCTCGCAGCGAGGAAAATTACCGCGATTTCGGGTGAGAATCAGGCGCTTTCGCGCGGCACGACGGCGTACTGAATGCGCGTTTTCGCGCGGCGGCGCGCTCCCTCGCCCGCCGCGAGCGCCGCGAGGATCGCTTCGCCCGCGCGTTGGCCGATGCCGTAGGCGTCGACGGAAACGGTCGTGATCGACGGATGGCAGCACGCGCCGATCTCGAAGTTGCCGAAGCCCGCCACCGCGATATCGCCGGGCACGCGCAGACCGCGCCGCTGGCACTCCATGATCGCGCCGAACGCCGACAGATCGCTCACGCCCATGACCGCTTGCGTGTCGGGCCAACGCGCGAGCAATTCGGCCATGGCGGGCGCACCGTGACTCAACGTGATCGGCGACTCGCCGAGCCGCACCACGCGGTCGTGCTCGAGCCCGAGCGCCTTCGTTTCGAGCTGAAAACCCTTGAGACGATCGAGCCCGCGCCGATCCAGTTCGCTCGCGCCGCCCAAAAACCCGATGCGCCGATGCCCCTTGTTCGCGAGATAACGCACCATCTCGCGCGCGGCGTTCACGTTGGAAAATCCCACCGCCATGTCGATCGGCTCGGCGGGCAGATCCCACATCTCGACGACGGGCACGCGCGAACGCAGCAACAACGTGCGCGTGGCTTCCGTGTGCCGCGAGCCCGTCAGCGCGATGCAGCGCGGCTGATGGCGCAGCATCTGGCGCACGAGGCGCTCCTCGCGATCGGGCAGATAATCGGTGTCGCCGATCAGCAGTTCGAGACCTCGCGGTTCGAGCACCGCCGTGAGGCCGCTCACGGTATCCGAAAAATTGGAGCTTGAGAGCGAAGGCACGAGCACCGCGACAAACGACGAGCGCCCCGAGGAAAGCGCGCCCGCGGCGGCGTCCGCCACATAGCCCAATTCGTCGATGGCGCGTTGCACGCGCTCGCGCGTCGCCTCCGACGCGCTTTGCCCGGCCATCACGCGCGAGACCGTCATCTTCGAGACACCCGCGAGACGCGCCACATCGGACATGCGGGGCGGCGCGGCTTTGGAGTCGGCGGGTTTGGACATCGGCGGCGGCGATCTGATAAAAAGAGCGCCTATGATAACGGCAGCGTCGCGCAAGTCTCGCTCGACGATTTGAGAGCGCATGGCGTGCGGCGCATCAGCATAGGCGGCGCGCTCGTGCGCGTGGCCGGGGGCGGCTTCATGCATGCGGCGCAACGGCTCGCCGAGGGCCGCTTCGACGGTTTCGAAAGCGCGGCGCAAAACGCGAAGCTCGACGCATTTTTCCAGGGCAAGGCGTGAGACGCCGCCGAGCGTAAAAAAGGCGGACACTTCCGCCTTTCCATGCACGCTATTTCACGCTTTCACGCGATTAGTCCCAGCGGCGATGCTTGCCGTGATGATGCCGGCCGCGATAGCCGCGCGAGTAGTCGTCGGAATAAGAATTCGAGCGCGAAAGATTCCCGCCCAGCGCCGAGCCCGCGCCGCCGCCTACCGCCGCGCCGATCAAGCCGCCGCCGCGGCCGCCCATCGCATTGCCCGCTGCGGTGCCCGCGCCGCCGCCGAGCGCGCCGCCAATGATCGCTCCGGTGCGCTCGCGCCGACTGGAGGTCACCGCCCCGCCCGCACCGCCACCCAACGCGCCGCCGATCACCGACCCGGTGCTGCCACCCACGGCCCCGCCAAGTGCGGCGCCGGCCACGCCACCCAGCGCGCCGCCCAAAGCGTTGTTCATGTCGCCGGCCAACGCCGGCAAGGACGTCGCCGCAGCCAGCGTAGCAACGGCAATCATGCGGAGGAATTTGTTCGACATCGCAGTGCTCATCTGTTTTTGAGATGGCACTGAGTATAGGGCGCAAATGTAAGGTTTATGTAACCGCCGGAATTGACGCCAGTAAGACATGTAACAAAATCGGCGCGAACGAGAGCGGTCAAGGCAGCGTGGTTTTCTCGTATCGCTCTCGCCGAGCCGCGCGAAAACCGCTTACTCGCTTTCCCACTGAGCGATCAGTTCGTTGGGAACGGCGTGAACCAGTTCCGAATACCGTTTGCCGACGCAATGCTCCGCTCTACGCAGCAACACGGGAATCGGGCTACTGGGTTCGTGACGCTCGAACCAATGCCGGGCGGCGCGCATCGCGTTGAGCGCCTCTTCTCGCCCGGACACGCCCGCCTCCGCGCGCGGCGCGTTGCGCTCCGCGACCGGCGGCGGCACCTCCACGGCGCTCAGGTCCGGCTCGACACCGGGCTCGTCGTGGTTCGCGGCAGGCGCCGCGTCGTCGAAACCTTGCACCAGCGGCGCGGCCGCCGGATGCTGCGTCGCGCGCCCGGAAACATGCTTCAAGATGCGCCTCAGCGAAGCAAAATCGGGCTCATACCCTTCCAGATGCACGCGCGCCCACGCTTCCATTTCCTCGACGCTCGCGACGGCTTCGTCGAGCGCCGAAAACAACGCGGGCTGTTGCACGCTGAGATCGTCCAGCTGGAGCGAAACCGATTCCGGCGCCAGCGCATCGCTCGGTCGGGGATGCGCGAACGCGCGCTCGATATCTCTCAATTGCAGGCGCGTTGCGCTCGACTTCGTCAGCGATATCTCTCGAATATCGGACAGCAAGCCATCGGTGTCCGTCAGCGCTTGCAGCGCATTCATGCGGATTTCCAGCGCGGCGTCGCGATCCGAATCCACGGAGAGCTGCGGATGAACGTCGTCGGGAAATGCGGCGAGCCAGGCCGAAAGCACGCGCAATCCTTCGGCAAGCCCCGCCGCCGAACTCAGCCGTGTTCGGCAGCGCGTAAAGATGACGGCAAGACGAATGTCCTTGCTGCGCATCATCAAGCGCCGGCATTCGCGATCCACTTCGCCCCAGTTGACCGGCTCGGGAATCCCGACAAAATCGCCATACTGCGCGTCGCTTTTCGCCGCGATTCGCCCCGCCAGCACGATAAATTCCGGGTCGTATTCGAGATCCGCGCCGCAGGGCAGTTCAGGCGTGACCGGCATCAGCCAGTCATGAACCGGCTGCGCGCCGGCCTTCACTGCCGCCGCGAGCGCGTGGTTTCTATCGTTCATCGTTTACTCCGTCGCGACCATCGGTGGTTTCGCTCTCGTATTCATGCCGCGCCTCGCGCACCCATGCGAACCGGCCAGCGCGCAACCCTGCCCCGTTGCATCGAATGCAGTTCCGTCTGCGTGAATGCGTTGATCGAAACATGGCGCGCAAGATAATGCTCGAGAATCATTCCGAGCAAATACGGGCTGGTGCCCGAAAACCCGCTTTCGTCGACAGTCAGCGAGCATTCGATACCGCGCCCGAAAACAAGCGGTCCGTTGCCTGGCAACATACGGCTTACGGGACGAGTTTTGACGCCGATCAGCGCTTCGACTTGCCGGTGCTGGTCGACGTCATCTCGGCTCAGGAAAAGTCGCAGCAGATCGCGTAAGCCCTGGCCGCCCGCGCGATGGTCCATATCGCTGAACGGCAAATAATTGAAATTGAGTTGCCGGATCAGCCGCCACGCAAGTTCGCGCTCGGCGAACGGCGCTTTCGGCGCGCTCGGCGGCCGGATCAGGCCGATCGAAGCGATGCCGTCCAGCGCGTCGGTGCCGTCGGAAGACAGATCGCTGATGCCGTTGCGCGGCACGAGCATGGGCAAGTCGCGGTTGGTGAGCCACGCGTCGACAGTGAGACGGTTCGCTGCTTCAGAAAAACGCCGACGCCCTCGGCAAGAACGCCGACAAGGCGCTCGGCATTCGCGCCGAGGAGCGCATCGAACGCGAACTGGTCGACAGCCACTTTGCCGCGCTGCGCGAAATGGTGACGGGCAGCGCCGATACCTCCGGCGACGCACAGGCCGACGCGGGTGTCGCGCTGGACACGATGTCCGTGAGCGGCAGCGGCGAATCGTCGCCGCTCGACGACAACCGCACGCTCGCGGGGCGCGCCCGCAACCGCCGCGTGGAAATCGTCGTCGAGCGCGCGCTGTGACAACGGCTCGCGCCGCCATTCGGGCGCGAGCCGTTTGCTTACGCTCGTCGAACAACCCTGCTTTCATCAATGGCATCCGCACATATCGGAAAAATACGATATAAGATTCGCTCAGTAACGATGCACTAGCGATGAAAGAAACGACTCCGACCCTCGACGTCGACGCAATCTGCAAGGCGCTCGCCAATCCCGTGCGCCGGGAGATTCTTGCGTGCCTGCGCGAACCGCAGGTGCATTTCGGCGATCAGGAACTGACGTTGGACCACGGCGTGTGCGCGGGCCGGATCGACGCACATTGCGAGCTTTCGCAATCCACCGTGTCCGCGCATCTGGCCGCGCTGCAAAAAGCCGGTCTCGTCACGTCGAAACGGGTCGGCCAGTGGGTGTTCTTCAAGCGCAACGAGCCCGTCATCGAGGCGTTCCTCGCCCACATGAACGCGCAGTTGTAGCGTGTCGCGGCTCGCATCGTCCGCTAACTCCGCTTTATCTCCGAATCGCTTTACAGCCCGCGGGCCGTGCCCGCAGACAAGGTGAACCATGGCAACGCTTTTCGACCCTATCCAGATCGGCGATCTCACGCTCCCGAACCGCATCATCATGGCGCCGCTCACGCGGCAGCGCGCGGGCGACGAACGCGTGCCCAACGAGCTGATGGCGCGTTATTACGCCGAACGTGCTTCGGCCGGCCTTATCGTTAGCGAGGCGACCTCGGTCACGCCGCAAGGCGTGGGTTACGCCGAAACGCCCGGCATCTGGTCGCAGGCGCAAGTCGAAGGCTGGAAAATCGTAACCGATGCGGTACACGCCGCCGGCGGCCGCATTTTCCTGCAACTGTGGCACGTGGGCCGCATTTCCGACCCCGTATTCCTCGACGGCAACCTGCCGGTCGCGCCGAGCGCCATTGCGGCGCAAGGCTTCGTGAGCCTCGTGCGTCCGCAGCGCGAATACGTCACGCCGCGCGCGCTCGAACTCGACGAAATCGCGGGCGTGATTGCCGCGTTCCGCCAGGGCGCGGTCAACGCGAAGGCAGCGGGCTTCGACGGCGTCGAAATCCACGGCGCCAACGGCTATCTGATCGACCAGTTCCTTCAGGACAGCACGAATCATCGCACCGACGCCTACGGCGGCTCGATCGAGAACCGTGCGCGCCTGCTGCTCGAAATCGCCGACGCCTGCATTGAAGTTTGGGGCGCCGGTCGCGTGGGCGTACACCTCGCGCCGCGCGGCGACGCGCACACGATGGGCGATTCGAATCCGGCGGCCACCTTCGGCTATGTGGCGCGCGAACTCGGCAAGCGCAAGATCGCGTTCCTGTTCGCACGCGAGTCGGTCGGCGACAATCGCCTCGGCCCGCAATTGAAGGCCGAATTTGGCGGCCCGTTCATCGCCAACGAAAAGTTTTCGCTCGAATCGGCACAAGCCGCGCTCGCGGCAGGCGAAGCCGACGCCGTGGCGTGGGGCCAGCTTTTTATCGCGAACCCGGACCTGCCGCGCCGTTTCGAACTGAACGCGCCGCTCAATGCGCCGAATCCGCAAACGTACTATGCGCGCGGCGAAACGGGCTACACCGACTATCCGTCGCTCGAAAATGCCGCATGAACACGGCATAAGCGCGACATAAAAGCGCAGCGGTTCGCGGCGCGCGCCTGCGGTCAGTCGACGCAGCACGGCGCGCCGCCAGCCACGCGGCCACGGCATGGACATGGGTCCGGCCGTGGCCATTTTTTCATGGCGAAGCCCATATGAACGGGCATTTCGCGCCGATGGCGGCATCGTTCAAACGGAAACGCCGGTAACGCGCGTCTCGCGCCGCGTAATTCGGCGCAATTCCGCCCAATTCGATAGGCGGTTTCAATTGGCATCCCGCGTGCGGATGTCCTTGAATTCAGACTCGTTTGTCCGTAATTCCGTCAGCCCCCCCGCCCGCCTATCCGGAGATTCGTCATGCCGAAAACCGAGGACCTCAAGCAGATCGTCCATTCGATCGCCGAGGAAACCAACACGCCCGAGGAAACCGTCGCCCGCATCTACGCCAGCACGCTCGACGAATATCGGGCCGAAGCGCGCATTCAGGACTATTTGCCCTTGTTCGCCGCCAGAAAAGTGCGCGCCACGCTGCGGCGAAACGGCTCGAAGCCGCACTGAGGCCGCGCGCTTCCTCTTGCTCCGCCCGCGTTTTTCCGTCGTCCTCGCTGCTCCCCGCGCTGGTCTTTCGAGTCCCGCCGTTATCCCCGCCGTTATCCCCGCCGTTATTCCGTTTCATTCCGGTCGCGCGCTCGTCGAGCGCGCACGCCGCAGCCTTACGCATGCGCTCTTAAGTCTCTTTTAATTCTTCGCTGCAACCATATGCTCAACCCCTGTTGAGCCGCCGGAGCATCGGCGGCGTTTTTTTATGCGGCGAACCGCGAGGAGCGAGGCGATGGTTGAAGACGACGTGCTGATGCACCTACAGTCCCTGCTGCGCGATGGCGGCGTTTCCGCAATCGCGTCGTGCCGCGTTTCCACGCCGCTTCAGCATCCGTGGGGACGGCCGTATCGTCTCGTCGAATGGACCACGCCGCTCGACGAAGGCGCGCGCCGCCAGGTCGTTCCCGCCGAAAGCACGGCCCTCGAAATCGCGCGGCTCGTCGCGCAGCACGTGCCCGGCCGCCGCATTCTGCTCAACGGCGAGCCCGCCGTCAGCGAACGCCCGCGCAGCCGTCGGCGCCGCGCGCGCAGCACCGCGAGCGCCCACGCGGCGCGCTGACGCCAGTCGCCGGCCCGCTCGCGCTCGCGCGTCACGCCGTCACGCCGTCACGCCATTAGCCGCGCGAGCGTTTCCTCCAGTTCTCCGCTCACGCGCGTCATCGGCGCGCGCAGTTCGTTGCGCATGCGACCCATCGACGCAAGTGCCGCCTTCACCGGCCCAGGATTCGGCTCCGCGAACGCTGCCCGCACGAGCGGCACGAGCGTATGCCAGATCTCGCGCGCCTCGCCGAGCCGATCTTCGCGCAACGCTTTTTCCATCGCCACGAAACGCTCGGGCCGCAAATGCGCCGACGCCGCAATCGCCCCGCTCGCGCCCGCGCATAGCGCGCCGAACATATCGAGATCCTCGCCGCACAGCACGTCCAGACGGCCGTCCAAAATCAGCGCAAGCGTCTTGTCGAGCGCGCCGCCGCAGTCCTTCACGGCCACGATACGTTCATGCGACGCGAGTTCGAGCAGGCTCGGCAACTCGATGCCCACGCCCGTGCGCGCCGGAATGTCGTAGACGATCACGGGCTTGCGACTTGTATCGGCGATGGCGGCGAAATGGCCGATCACGCCCGCCTGCGAAGGCCGGATGTAGTACGGCGCGGCAGCCAGCACGCCCGCAACGGGCTGCTCGTTGAGCGCCGCGATGCGCTCGCAGACGCTCGCCGTATGGTTACCGCTCACGCCCGCCACAACGGGCAACGCCCCCGCGGCCGCGAGCACGGTGGCAAGCACGGCGTCCTGCTCGCGATCGTCGAGCGCCGCAGGCTCGCCCGTCGTACCCAGTGCGACGAAACCGGCCACGCCCGCTTCGGCGTAATGACGCACCAGCACGTCGAGCGCCCCGAGATCGACGACGCCCGCATGAAACGGCGTGACGAGCGGAATCCAGATACCCGAGAAGCGCGCGGACGGCGCGAAAATGTGAGACATGACTTTTCCCTTGAACACGACCGTATCGAAGTCCATTCAGCGGTGCGCAGGAAAAGAGAGCCAGGAAGGCGGAGACGCCGGGGCAGACTGTTCCGTCGCAACATCTGACGGAACAGCAAGCTCCGGTCAGATGAGCGGCTGTTTTTTAGCTTTGACTTCCACCGGCGCCCCAAAGGCGGGCGCGACCGACGACACCGCGCGCAAGGCGGCGGCGCGAGGCAGAGCGTGTCGGTGCGGGTGAGCGGTCATGTCGCGCAGTGTAACCGGGATCGACCGGCCGCGCGCGTCAGCGGAGTCAGCGAAGTCAGCGGGCAGGGCCAACACGCACCCAACGCGCGCGCCGCGCCGCGGGCGTTCACTCGCGCGGCAGAATCTCGATGTCGGGCGAATCGAGCATCAGGCTCGGCGCCTCGTTGGGGTCGCGCTTCGCGAGTTTGCCGTCGACCGACGCGCCGCAATCCATCTGCAATTGCTGATAGTAGATGTTGCCCACGACATGCGCATTCGCCTGCAATTCGACGAAGTGATCGGCGATCACGTCGCCATGAATGCGCCCGTTCACGACGATGTCGTAGCCATGCACGTTGCCCTCGATCGAGCCGCGCTCGCTCAGCACGAGCAGCGTTTTCGCGCCCGGCTTGCCGGTGACGTTGCCTTGCACGCGGCCATCGAGGCGCAGGCCGTCGGCATATTCGAGACTGCCCGAGATCGTGATGTCCTGGGCGATCAACGTCGCCAGCTTCGTTTGCTCGATGGCGGGTTGCGGCTTCTTCTTGGTGCTGAACATAAAAAACTACCGTAGCGAATGAAAAAGGGCGCGCGGCACCGGTTGGAAATCCGCGCCGATCAGCGCGTTGCGGCGCGATGGTTGCGCACGAACAGCAGCTCGGTTTGCAGCTTGGCGATGCTGGCCTGCGCCGTTTCGGCGGCTTGCTGGAGCGTGGCGCGAGCGGCGCGTTCCTGTTCGAGCCGCAACTGCGTTTCGCCCAACTCGCGGCTCAGCGCGTCGGGCGACACCACGGGACAGCTCGGCGCTTCGTGCGGCATGAGCCACCACGCGGCGAGAGCGGCGCCGGTCGTCGCCGCGAGCGTGGTCCACAGCACCACGCCGGCCACGCGCACGACACGCGAGCGCACGGGCTGCAATTCGTAGGCGAGATCGGCGTTGGTGCGCACGCGCGCCGTGCGTCGCGGATCAGCCATGGTGAGAACCCGCCGTCGAAATGGCGATGGTGCCCGCACCGTCTTCGGCGCCCGGCATCGCACCGGGCGCGAGGCTCGGGAACAACGCGAGGTAATCGACAGGATTCACGGGCTGGCCATGCACGAGCACTTCAAAATGCAGATGCGGGCCGGTCGAGCGCCCGGTCGAGCCGACGTCGGCGATATGCTCGCGCGGCAACACGATCTGGCCCACTTCGACGTCGATCTTCGAGGCGTGGCCGTAGCGCGTGACGAAGCCGTTGCCGTGGTCGATCTCCACGGCGTTGCCGTATCCGCCCTTCGGGCCCGCGAAAATCACGCGTCCGCCCGCAGCCGCGAGAATCGCGGTGCCGGCGGGTGCGACGAGATCGACGCCGGGATGAAAGCTGAGCTGATGCGTGAACGGGTCGACGCGGTTGCCGAACGGCGAGCCGTTGCGGCCGCCGTCGAGCGGGCGGCGGCCCGGAAACGCGGCCCACGCCGCCTCGTGCTCGGCCGTGGCCGCTTCGAGCGCGGAAAGCGTCGCGCTCATGCAATCGACTTCACCGCTGACGGCCTTCGCGTTGTCGCGCGCCGCCGACCGCTCCACGCATTTGCGCGGCGCGAGCGCCGGGCCGCCTTCGCCATCGCCCTCGTTGCCCTCGTTGCCTTCGCCTTCGTCGCCCGGGTGCGCCGGCGTTATGGTCGGCACGCCGGCACGCGGCGGCTGCGCGCGCAACCGCTCGTCGAACTTGCGCAGTTCGGCAAGCTGCGCCGAAAGCCGTTCGATGCGCGGATCAAGCAGCGCGATGGAGGCATCCATGCGCCCGATCTCGCCCACCACGTAGTGATGCTGGCTCGACCCCGCCGGACCGGGGATCGCACCCGGCGCACTGGCGGTGAAATGACCGATGGCGACGCCGCTCGCCAGCGCCAGCACCGCGGCCGCGCACGCCCACGCAATCGCCGAGCGCCGCGCCGCGTGCTGCGTGACGAAGCGCAGATCGCCCTTGGTGAGATCGTCGGCGGCGCCGGACCACGGCAGCTTCATGACTGGTGCTCCGGGCGGTGAAATGACGGCGGCAAGGCAAACATCTTCGGCAACGGAGGCCGGCGTTACGGCGGCCTCGAAAAAATCAAAGCGTCGATTATCGCGGCGCTCGCGAAATCGCCATCCCAAATTTCCTGCACTCGATGCAGCGGCACGATAGTGCGTGCCGTGCAGGCACAATTCGCCGCGCGATGCGAGTTTTATCCCGTTCGAGCCAGCCCGCGCCGCACCGGCCGGCGACACCGCACAAACCGCTTGACTTCTCCCGCCACCGAACTAATATACGCACCGCGTACACAAACCAGAACCAACGGGTGCCAGCATGAGCGTTCCGCAACAAGCCTTCCTTCGCGACGCCATGCGGCGTCTGAACATGACCCGCGACCTGTTCGCGAGCCGCATCGGCGTGTCCCGCCGGGCGCTCGATACGTGGCTGCTGCCCGAGGAATCGGCGGAATCGCGCGCCATGCCCGAAATCGTGGAGCGCTTCGTCTCCGAAATCGTCGGCAACGGCGAGGTGCGCGAAAGCTATACGCAAAGCGTAGATCCGCGTTCGCTCGCGAGCCAGATTCAGGTGGAAGGCAAGCCGCAACTGCTTTCCGTCGATCAGTTCTCGCGCGACTCCGTGGAAGCGCTGTTTCGCGTGGCCGACATCATGCAGCCCATCGCGCGGCGCAGGAAAATCTCGCGCGTGCTCGAAGGCGCCGTGCTCGGCAACCTGTTCTTCGAAGCAAGCACGCGGACGCGCGTGAGCTTCGGCGCGGCGTTCTGCCGGCTGGGCGGTTCCGTGTGCGACACGACCGGCTTCACGTTTTCGTCGATGGCGAAGGGCGAATCGATCTACGACACGAGCCGCGTGATGGCGGGTTACGTCGACGCGATGGTGATTCGGCATCCTGATCAAGGCTCGGTGGCCGAATTCGCGCGCGCCGTGAACATTCCCGTCATCAACGGCGGCGACGGCCCCGGCGAGCACCCGAGCCAGGCGCTGCTCGATCTTTACACGATCCAGCGCGAGTTCTCGCGTCTTGGCAAGATCGTCGACGGCGCGCACATCGTGCTGGTCGGCGACCTCAAATACGGCCGCACGGTGCATTCGCTCGTGAAGCTGCTCGCGCTGTATCGCGGCATCAAGTTCACGCTCGTTTCGCCGCCGATGCTCGAAATGCCCGCCTATATCGTCGATAAAATTTCGACCAACGGCCACGTGGTGGAGCAGACAACGGATCTCAAGGCAGGCTTGCGCGGCGCCGACGTGGTGTACGCGACGCGCATTCAAAAAGAGCGTTTCACCGACGAATCGTTCGAAGGTTATACGCCCGACTTCCAGATCAATCAGGCGATTCTGGACGAGTGCTGCGGCCCGGACACGCTCGTGATGCACCCGCTGCCGCGCGACAGCCGCCCCGGCGCCAACGATCTTTCGACGGACCTGAACCACGACCCGCGTCTTGCGATCTTCCGCCAGACCGACAACGGCATTCCGGTGCGCATGGCGATTTTCGCGGTGCTGCTGGGCGTGGAAAATCTCGTCCAGCATTCGATGCGCGATGCCGCCTGGCGTCCGCCCGCCTACCTCGGCCTGGACGACGCCGTGTTTCATGGCATCGACTGACGCCTTCGTTCCAATGTGAACGCACCGGCTCGCCTGCGTTGCCGCGCAGGCGAGCCGGTTTCTTTTTCACGCAATTACTTCGTCATCCTGATTATCGACGGCAGCCGGCAAGCTTCGAATCCGATCCTGACTGACGCGCCATCTTCGCGTCAGTCACGCGCCAGCGAGTTATCGCATTCTGCGTTAATGCTTTACTTTGTCGCCCCACAGGCGCAACGTGCTGTTCTGGCGCGAGTTGCAACCCGCGCCAATCCAACGCTGTGACAGTTCGCTGTGACAGTTATGAGTCAGCAAGCGGCATCGGAATTGCTCTACCCATGCACGGCGCATCCGCTTTTCCCCTGTGATTCAGGCGGCCATGCGCTTCGTTCCGTCTTCGTCCTGGAGTCTGCCGAACGCCATGTCCAATCACAATCCCCACGACGCGCCGCGCGATTCACGCGACGCATCCTCGAATACTCAATCGACCAATGCCGACGCCGCGGCGCCCGCCGACGTCAAACGCCGGCGCTTTTTACAATCGGCTGCTGCTGCTGCGGCGCTGAACGCCGCGCCGCACTTGCACGCGCAGAACAGGCCGCAGGCGGCTGCCACCACTGCCGCGCCGCCGCCCGTTCCCGCGCAACCGGTCAAGCTCGACATCAATGGCCGCGAATATGTGCTGCAACTCGAACCGCGCGTCACGCTGCTCGACGCGCTGCGCGACTATGCGGGCCTGACCGGCACGAAGAAGGGCTGCGATCGCGGGCAATGCGGCGCGTGTACGGTGCTCGCAAACGGCCGCCGCATCAACAGTTGTCTCACGCTCGCGGTGATGCACGAAGGCGAGCGCATCACGACGGTCGAAGGTCTGGCGCAAACGGGTCAATTGAGCGCGATCCAGCGCGCGTTTATCGAGCGCGATGCGTTCCAGTGCGGATACTGCACGCCCGGCCAGTTGTGTTCGGCCACGGCATGTCTGAGCGAGTTTTCCGCAGGCACCGCGAGCGCCGTTACCGCCGACGTGCGCACGCGTCCCGCGCAACTGAGCGACGCCGAAATACGCGAGCGCATGAGCGGCAACCTCTGCCGCTGCGGCGCCTACGTGAACATCGTGGCCGCCGTGCGCGACGCGCATGCGGCCAGCGCGTAAGCGAAGGAGCACGCATGGACGCTCTCTCCTACCAGCGCGCCGCCGACGTCAATGGCGCCATCGCGGCCGCGCAAAAACCCGGCGCAATGTTCATCGGCGGCGGCACGAATCTGCTCGATCTGATGAAAGGCGGCGTTGCGCATCCGCAGACGCTCATCGACATCACGCGCATCGGTTCGCTCGACCGCATCGACACTTTGGCCGACGGCGGCTTGCGCATCGGGGCGCTCGTGCGCAACAGCGACGCCGCGAATCACACCTTCGTGCGCACGCGTTATCCGCTGCTTTCGCAGGCGCTGCTCGCGGGCGCTTCGCCGCAACTGCGCAACATGGCGACCGTGGGCGGCAATCTGATGCAGCGCACACGCTGCGCGTACTTCTACGACACCGCGTTCGCACAATGCAACAAGCGCGCGCCGGGCAGCGGCTGCGCGGCCATCGGCGGCTTCACGCGCATGCATGCGATTCTCGGCGCGAGTGCGCAGTGCGTCGCCGTGAATCCTTCCGATATGAGCGTCGCGCTCGCGGCGCTCGACGCAACGGTGCAAGTGAGCGGACCGCAAGGCGCGCGCGCGATTCCATTCGCGTCGTTTCATCGTCTGCCCGGCGAACGGCCCGATCTCGACACCACGCTTCAATTCGGAGAACTGATTACTTCCGTCGATCTGCCGCCGCCCGCGTTCAGCGAGCATGCGCACTATCTCAAGGTGCGCGATAGAGCAAGCTACGCGTTCGCGCTGGTTTCGGTGGCGAGCGCGCTGCAACTCGACGGCAACCGCATTCGCACCGCGCATATCGCCTTGGGCGGCGTCGCGCATCGGCCGTGGCGTGCGAGCATCGCCGAGCAGCACTTGACCGGGCGCACGCTCGATGCCGCAACGCTGCGCGAAGCCGCGAGCGCTGAACTCGCGCAGGCGCGCCCGCTCGACGGCAATGCGTTCAAGGTCGGGCTCGCGCAGCGCGCGATCGTTCGCGCGACGCTGCTCGCGGCCGGCGCGCAGGCCAACACCGCAGGAGACCTCGCATGAGCACCTTCACCGGACAACCGATGGACCGTATCGACGGCGTGCTCAAGGTGACGGGCGACGCCCATTACGCGGGCGATTTTCCCGAGGCGCGGCTCGCGCACGCGGTGCTGGTGACGAGCACGATTGCCAGCGGCACGATCGCTTCGATCGACACGCGCCGCGCTCAAACGATGCCGGGCGTGTTGCTCGTGATGACGTACGAGAACGCAATGCGCCTGCCCAACGGCGGCCGCACGCCGCTCAAGCCGCCCGCGGGCCGTCACCTCACGCTGTTGCAGGACAATGCGGTGCGCTATAGCAACGAGCCCGTTGCCGTGGTGGTCGCCGATACGCTCGAACACGCGGCCGACGCCGCGAATCACGTCGCCGTCACGTATGCGCCCACGCCCGCCACGCTCGATTTCGATCGCGCGAAAAGCCAGTCGCGCGTGCCCGCGAGCGCGATGGGGCGGCCCGTGGCGTCGTCGCGCGGCAACATCGAGGCGGGCTTGAGCGAAGGCGCGGTACGCATCGACGCGGTCTACACCACGCCCACGCAGTTCCACAACCCGATGGAACCGCACGCGACGATGGCGCGCTGGGACGGCCCCTCGCTCACGCTCTACGACGCGACGCAAGGCGTGAGCGGCGCGCGCACGGCGGTCGCCGCGGTGTTCGGCATGCCGCCCGACAACGTGCGCGTGATCTCGCCATTCCTCGGCGGCGGCTTCGGTTGCAAGGGCTCGTCGTGGTCGCATGTCAGTTTGTGCGCAATGGCCGCGAAACAAACGGGACGTCCGGTGCGGCTAGTGCTCGCGCGTCCGCAGATGTTCGGGCCGGTGGGCTCGCGCCCGCATACCGAGCAGCATGTTTCGCTCGCGGCGCGCGCCGACGGCACGCTGACGGGTTTGCGCCACGACACGCTCGCGCATACGTCGACATTCGAAGACTGGCTCGAATATTCCGGGCTCATCACGCGCATGATGTACGCCGTGCCCAATCTCACCACGAGCCATCGCATAGTAGCCCTAAATGTTGGCACGCCGACCTTCATGCGCGCGCCCGGCGAAACCACGGGTTCGTTCGCGCTCGAATCGGCAATGGACGAGCTCGCGTGGAAGCTCGGCATGGACCCCGTTGCGCTGCGCCTGAAGAACTATGCGGAAAGCGAGCCGCAGGAACGCAAGCCGTGGTCGGAGAAGGCGTTGCGCGACTGCTATGCGGCGGGCGCGCAGCATTTCGGCTGGTCGCGGCGCGTGGCTCAGCCACGCGCGATGCGCAACGGCAATACGCTGATCGGCCTCGGCATGGCGACCGCCACCTATCCCGCGAACCGCAGCGAAGCCGGTGCCGTCGCACGCATCTTGCCGGACGGCAGCGCGATGGTTGCGTCGGGCACGCAGGATATCGGCACCGGCACCTACACGGTGATGACGCAGGTGGCCGCCGACGCGCTCGGCGATTCGACCTTGCCGACCGCGCCGGTTTCGGGCGGCTCGCAGTCGGCGGCGAGCGTGTCGCCCGCCGTGCAGGCCGCCGCCATGGCCGCGCGCGACAAGCTCGTCGCGCTTGCCCGCGCCGACCGCGCCTCGCCGGTATTCGGCCTCGCCGCCGAGGACGTGACCGTGCAGGACGGCTGGGTCGTGAGCCGCAGCGACGCATCGCGCCGCGATCCGGCTGCCGCCGTCATCGCGCGCGCGGGCGGCCAGCCTGTCGAGGCGACGGTTTCCGCGAAGCCCGGCAGCGAGAAGCAGCAATACGCGTTTCACTCGTTTGGTGCAGTGTTCGCGGAAGTGCATGTCGACGAGGAACTGGGCACGATCCGCGTCGCGCGCATCGTCGGCGCCTACGACGTGGGGCGCGTGCTCAACGAGAAAACGGCGCGCAGCCAGTTGATGGGCGGCATGGTGTGGGGCATGAGCACAGCGCTGCACGAAGAGGGTTTGCTCGACACGCGCATGGGCCGCATCGCCAACAACAATCTCGCCGAGTATCACGTACCGGTGAACGCCGATGTGGGCACGCTGGACGTGCTGTTCGTCGGCGAGCCGGACCTGCGCTTCAATCCCGTCGGCGTGCGCGGTATCGGCGAAATCGGCATTACCGGCGTGCCCGCCGCGATCGCCAACGCGGTGTATCACGCAACCGGCGTGCGCGTGCGCGACTTGCCGCTTACGCTCGACAAAGTCGTGCCGCAGATGAATTCGCTTGCATGATCTGCACTGCAACTCATGCACTGCATGTCGGCGTCGTTGGGCATATCGACGGCACTTGACTCTCTCCACTGCCGGATCTGCATTGCCGGTCCGGCATTCCATTTCATGCTTGCAAGAAACGGTCTTATCGCGCCGGAAGAATGGCGTGCCGAGGGCTTGCGCTGCGCACGGATGCCCCGCACAATCGGCGCTTGTTCCTCTCCCGCGCGGTACACCCCATGGCCTACGCATCGCTTGCCACCGGCGTGTTGCTCGCCGCCGGCACCGGTTCGCGCTTCGATCCCAACGGTCTGCGCAACAAGCTCCTCGCCCCGCTTCCCGAAGGCACCTGCGTCGCGCGCGAATCCGCGCAGCGGCTGCTGCGTGTCGTGCCGCGCGTGATCGCGGTGGTGCGCCCGGGCGCCGAAACGCTCGCGCATGTGCTCAACGACGCGGGCTGCGACGTGGTGTTCGCGCCCAACGCCGCACGCGGCATGGGCGCGAGTCTCGCCGCCGGCATCGAGGCCGATCACGAAGCGGAAAGCTGGATCGTGGCGCTGGCGGACATGCCGTGCATCGCGGTTTCGACGATCGAAGCCGTGGCGCGTACGCTCGACACCGGCGCATCGCTCGTTGCGCCGTATTACCGCGGGCAGCGCGGGCATCCGGTCGGCTTCGGCTACGTGCATCGCGAGGCGCTGGGCGCGCTCGACGGCGACGCGGGCGCGCGAGCGCTATTGAGCACGCAGGCGCTCACGCGCATCGACGTCGACGATCCCGGCGTGCTGCGCGATATCGACACGCCCGCCGATCTCAACGGGCTCTGAACGCAACCGCCGGTTTCAAGGGTGAACGATGCCGTCCGACGCCACTTCGGTAGCGGGTGCGGGCGGCCGGGTTTGCGCGTCGGCATGGGCGGATTGTTCCTGCGCGGAAGCGGTTTGCGTCTGCGTCTGCCCGGCGTGCGCCGTTCCGTGACCGAAAAGTGTCGGCACGCCGAACAAGCCCGCCACGAACACCACCGCAATGACCGCCACACCCATGACACCACTCCTGCAAGGACGAATGGAGCGGTCTCTCACCGCTCCTTTTTTGAGAAAGCGGAAGTGTAAGGGTTGGGAAGACATCCAGAAACGCCAGGCGGATACAAACAGCGTTTCGCCGACTGCAACAATGCCGCGCAAGATTGCGGCATCGCGCGTCCATCCTGCGTCATTTGTGCGTGAATCCGCAGCGCGCGGAGCAGGCGCGCAAGCTGCGTAGCGATCGTCTACGCTAGAAGCTGAAAGCTACGCGCCCGCCACGGGCCACGTTCAACCGCACACGCACGAGGACACCGCGATGATCTGCTCGCATACCAACCCGCTTCCCGATCCGCTCGCCGATCCCACGCGCGATCCCGAACGCGATCCGCTTTCGCCGCCCTCGCCGGGCCATCACAACGACGAGCCGCAGCAGCCGGAAGGGCCGCCGGACAAAGACCCCGTCTGAGGTCAAGTCAGTCGGACGTCCACGATAAAACGCAGCGAGCGGGGTACGGTGAATCTCGCCTATCCCGTTCCGCCGTTGCCGGTTGCAACCGGCGGTCATCCCCCGCCGCCGCACGCTCTCCACCGTTATCCTTTCGTATACCTTGCATCACGGTGCGGCGACCCGTATGATGCAAACGATTCCTATTTGCGCTTATCCTTTGCGCGCTTATTCTTTGCGTTCATCCTGCCGGTTTGCCGTTTTTCCGCTCCCTATCGCCGTGACCGCCGCTGTAACCGCCGCCGTGACCACTTTCTTTATTCCCCGCTTGCCGGCGTGCCGGATTCCCCCATGAGACCGCTGCTCGTCCGCCTGCATCGCTGGTTCGGTCTTGGCACGGCCGCGTTTCTGTTCCTCGCCGGATTCACGGGCGCGGTGATCGCGTGGGACCACGAACTCGACGCGCTGCTCAATCCCGCGTTCTTCCACAGCGCGACGCCGGGGGCGCCGCTGCCCGCGCTCGAACTCGCGAAGCGCCTCGAAGCCGAGGAACCGCACGCCGAAGTAACCTACATGCCGCTCGCGGTCGAACCGGGCCAAACGTGGATCGCGCGCGTTTCCCCGCGTCTCGACCCGAAAACCGGCGCGCCGTATGCACTCGACTTCAATCAAGTCGCGCTCGACCCCGTGACAGGCGCGGAACAAGGCCGCCGCATGTGGGGCGCGCCGTCGCTGCGGCCGCTCAATCTCGTCCCGTTCCTCTACCAGCTTCACTACACGCTATTTCTGCCGACGAAGATGGGCATCGACTTCAGCGTGTGGACGATGGGCGTGGTCGGCATGGTCTGGCTGCTCGACGGTTTCGTCGCTATCGTGCTCGCGTTTCCGAATCTCAAAAGCTGGCGCAAGTCGCTCGCGTTTCGCGTGAAGCGCGGCGGTTATACGCTCGCGTTCGACCTGCATCGCTCGGGCGGCGTGTGGTTGTGGGGCCTGCTGATCGTCGTGGCCGTCACGTCGATTTCGATGAATCTGGGCGCGCAGATCGTGCGGCCCGTGGTTTCCGTGTTCTCGACGCTCGCGCCCGATCCGTTCCGCACCGCCGCGCCCGGCCCCGCGCTCATGCCCGCCGAAGCCGATGCCGCGCGCGACCGCGTCGCCGGTCTCGCCGCGCAAGCCGGCCGCCGCGAAGGCATCGTCGCGCCGCCGGGCGGCCTGTTCGCGATTCCCTCGGCCGGCACTTACGCCGTGGGCTACTTCGCGGCGGGCAACGATCACGGCGACGCGGGCCTCGGCAATCCGTGGCTCATCTTCAACGGCCGCACGGGCGATGTGCTCGCGCGCCAGATTCCCGGCCGGGGCAGCGCCGGCGACATCTTCATTCAAGCGCAATTTCCGCTGCATTCGGGCCGTATCGCCGGATTGCCGGGACGCATCGCCGTCAGCTTCACAGGGCTGTTCGTCGCGCTGCTCAGCGCGACGGGCGTCGTCATCTGGCTCAAGAAGGCGCGCGCGCGGCGCGCCGGCAAGATCGCATCAAAGGCCAAGGCGGCGAAGCTCGCGGCCGCGGCCGCGACGGCCACGGCAACCGCCCGCACGACGCGCGAACGCGCCCTTCACTGAGCCACGCGCGCGCCGCGGCAACCGCAAAAACAAAGGGCTTGCCGCGCGGCAAGCCCTTTGTTCATCGCTTGAAACGCGACGAACTTAACGCGCGATCTCGTCGAACGAAGCGAGCAAACGCTCGACGTCGGCGGCGTGAATGTCGCCCATCGTCGAAATGCGGAACAACTCCTTCGACAAACCGCCCTGCCCCGCGTAGATCACGAAGCCGCGCGCCTTGAGCGCGTCGTGCAACTTCGGGTAATCGACGCCCGCCGGCAAGCGGAACGCGCGCAGCACCACCGACGACGCGTCCTTCGGCAACACGCTTTCCATGCCGCGCGCGGCCAGTCCCGCGCGCACCTGCTCCGAAAGCGCCGCATAGCGCGCGTGACGCGCCTGCCAGCCGCCTTCGTCCGCAAGTTCGCGCAACGCCTCGACCAGCGCGTAGTACGCGTGAACCGAAGGCGTGAACGGCGTATTGCGCTGATCCTGCAACGTGGCGAGACGCTTGAGATCGAGGTAATACGTGCGGCTCGCAGCCGTCGCGAGCGCCGCGCGGCGCACGATCACGAACGCCGCGCCGGGCACGCCGTGCAGGCACTTGTTCGCGGTCGCGGCCACGGCGGCAATGCTCGCATCGTTGAAGTCGATGGCTTCCGAACCGAAGCTGCTCACGCCGTCGACGAGCATTTGCACGCCGCGCGCACGGCACGCCTCGCCCAGCGCGCGCAGATCGTTCAGGCGGCCCGTGGTGGTTTCGTGATGAATGATCGCGACGTGCGTGAACGACTTGCCCGCGTCGAGCGCAGCCGTGATGCGCGCGAGGTCCGGCGCCTGCATCCACTCGTGCTTCACGACTTCATGCGCGATGCCGTACTGCGCGGCGATGGCGGTGATGCGCTCGCCGTACACGCCGTTTTCGACGATCAGCAGCTTGCCGTTCGCGGGCACGAGCGAGGCGATCATGCTTTCGACGGCGGCGGTGCCCGAGCCCGTCATGAGCACGGCTTGCCACTGGGCCGGATCGAGATCGTAGACGCCGACAAGACGGGTGCGCGCCTCTTCCTGCACGTCGAAAAACTCGCTCTCGCGATGGCAAAGGTCTTCTTGCAGCAGGCTGCGGCGCACGCGTTCCGTGAGCGTGACCGGGCCGGGATTGAGCAACAGCATCGACTGATCCTTGTAAAGCCCGCTTAGTGAGCGAGCGCGCCGATGTGGCGCATGAGACGCGTCTTGACGTCGGGCGGCGTGATGGTCGGGCGCGGCAAACCGTCGGGCGTGCCGCGCTTGATCGTCAGGCGTACGAAACGTGTGCCTTCGACGCCCGATGCGCCCGCCGCGCGCTCGCGCGCCGCCGCCAGCACCGCGTCGAGCGTCGCGAGGTCGTCGCCTTCCACGGCATCGGCGTAACCGCACGCCGCCGCGACCGCCGCGAACGACACCTGCGCCGAAACGGTGGCCTGGCCGCCGGTGGAATCGTGCGCGCCGTTGTCGAGCAAAACGTGCGTGAGATTCGCGGGACCATATGCGCCAAGCGTGGCGAACGCGCCCATGCGCATGAGCGCCGCGCCGTCGCCGTCAACGGCCACCACGTTCAGATCCGGCCGCGCGAGCGCGAAGCCGAGCGCGAACGGCGTGACGCAGCCCATCGAGCCGACCATGTAAAGCTGATTCGCGCGGTCGTCGAGCGCGTATAGCTCGCGCCCGCAAAAACCGGTGGAAGCCATCACCACCGTGGATTCGGCCGGCGTGGCCGCGATCACGCGCTCTAGCGCCTGATGACGCGTCGGCAATTGCTCAGGACTCCGACCGTTCCAGTTCGACTTCGCAACCGCCAGCGCGTGCTTCGCCGGCATCGCGCCGCCGCCCTTCAGTTCGAACGGCGCGACGCTGCCCTTTTGCATGACGAGCGCGTACGGACGACCGGTTTCGTCCATATGCCTGAGCGCACGGTCGAGCGCCGGACCGATGGCCTCGGCTTCGGTCGGAAACAGCTCCCAGGGAATTTCCATCGTGTCGAGCATCTGCGGCGTGACCGGCCCCATCAGCGCGTGCTGCGGTTCGTCGGACACACCCGGCTGGCCGCGCCACGTCACGATCAGCAATTGCGGCAAGCGGAACGTCCACGTGAGCGAGGTGAGCGGGCTCACCGCATTGCCGAGGCCCGAGTTCTGCATCATCGTGATGCCGCGCTTGCCCGCGAGCGCCACGCCCGCCGTCAGTGCCACCGCGTCGCCCTCGTTCGCCGCGCTCACGTAGTGGAGCGACTCGTCCTGCAACACATAGTTGATGAACGGCGTGAGGTACGAGCACGGCACGCCCGCATACCATTCGAAGCCGCGCTCGCGCGCCGCTTCGACGAATTGCGCCGCTTCGATCATGCATTGCCCTCCGCGCTGTCCGGCGTCGCGACATCGCTGCCGAGCGGCGTTTGCGCGTGCGCGAAATCGCCCGCGCGGCGGAAGTCTTCGAGATCGTTCACGCCGCGCCAGTGGCCGTGTACGTATTGCACTTCGATCTGCTCGCCGTCTTCGATCAGCGCGTTGAGCAGCGCGGGCATGTCGAGCGTGTCGAAATCGGCGCGCGTTTGCAGTTGCGCAAGTTTCTTCGCGAGCTTGTCGCGGCCCGCGCCGCGCACGTTCAGCAAGCCGATCCAGCGGCCGTGCGGCGCCGTGCTGTATGCGCCGCTCGCGTCCTGTTCGCTCGACACGCGCTTGAGCACCACCTTGTTGCCGAACAGTTCGCGTTCGTCGGCGGCCGAGCACCAGGCGAAGTCGCGCACGCTGCTGTTTTCCGTTGCCGGCGACGAATCGACGACCACGCTGAAGTCCGCTTCGGTTTCCACGAGATCGCGCAGGATGTAGCTGCGGAACAGCAGGTCGCCATACGAAATCACGGTGTCGTTGTCGAGCGCGCCCACGGCGCACGCGAGCGAAGCGAGTTCGTTCGTCGAGTCAAAGCGCTCGTTGCGCACGAGCTTGATGCCGGCCGTGTCGATGGCGTCGGCCTTGTAGCCGCCCACCACGGTGATGTCGTTGACCGACTCCTTCTTGAACGCGTCCACGAGCCAGCGCAGCAGCGGCTTGCCCGCGACCGGCAGCATGACCTTCGGCTTGTCTTCGGTGAAGGCGTCGAGGCCCGAGCCGCGGCTCGCGGCCAGCACGATCGCCGAACCCGCGCCGCGCGACGTGGCGGAGAGATAGCGGTTTTCGGCTTCCGAATATTCGTCGGCGTCTTGCAGGCGGAAAATTTCGTTGACCGTGGCAATGCGGTCTTCCACGTCCACGAGGGTTTGGGTTTCGTAGATCGTCCGGGTGACGGCCTGCATTGCCGAAACCGCCGCGCGGATCTGATGGTTCGCCCAGATCACCGTGCTGATGCCGGCCTTGCGGAACACGTCCGTCGGCGTGCTGTAGTACTTCGTCGGCACGATCACGAGCGGGCCGCGGCCGGCCCATTCGCGCGCGAACGTGAGAATTTCGTCGGCTTTGGAGAGCTTGCTGTGAATCAGGATCGCGTCCGCGCCGGCCAGGCGGTACGCCTCCGCGCGCTTGAGCGCTTCGTCCATGCCCCAGCCCGCGATCAGCGCTTCCACGCGCGCGACGATCGAGAAGTTTTCGTCGGTCTGCGAGTCCTTGCCCGCCTTGATCTTGCCGCAGAATTCGTCGATGTCGGCAAGCGGCTGCGCTTCGCCGCCGATGAAGCTGTTGGTCTTGGGGAACACCTTGTCTTCGATGCACACGCCCGCGATGCCGCGCTGCTCGAGCTTCTTCACGAGACGGCGCACGTTGTTGAAGTTGCCGTAGCCGGTGTCGCCGTCGAGCAGGATGGGCAGGTCGCTCGCGTCGGCCATGAACTCGAGGTTGTCGACCACCTGGGTCCAGCTCGCCTCGTTGTTGTCGCGCACGCCGAATTGCGCGGAGATCGACAGACCCGAGCCCCAGATCGCCTTGAAGCCCGCCTCTCGCGCGATGCGCGCGGAAAGGCCGTTGTGCGCTTCCATCAGGAATTCGAGTTCGTTGCTGATGAGCATCTGGCGCAGCCGTGCGGCGCGCGATGCGGGAACCAGGGCAGGTTCGCGTGCGTTCATGTGTGAGACTCCATGTGGCGTCGCGGCGGCACTGGCGTGTGCCGTGCCGCGCGTCGCTCGTTGCCAAGCATCGTTGGAAAAATCCGGTTCGGGCGCCGGCGTTCGCGAGGCCGTGCATGCGCTTTCCGCGCCGCCTTGAAAATTGCTTTCAAAGCGATTCGCATTCAAACCGAAAGCGGGCGCAACGCCTCGCGAAAAAGCTTGCCGCGGGCCGTGAAGCTGGCCATGAAGCTGGCCGCAAAGCCACGCCGGCGCGGGGCCGAAGTCGCGACTATAGCGGAAATGATTCCCGACCGTCGCCGTTCGCCGCCAATCGTGGCAAATCATGGTGTTGCAGGGAAATTTGTGGCTTTTACGCGGGGAAGCGCGCGCGTTTCAGCACGCTGTCGCAAGCTGTCGGCGCATTTGGCACGCCGCGCTCGCGCCACGCTCGGGCCGCACCGCTGCAAACGGCTGATTCATATGACGAAACTTTGCCTGGGCAGGGTTCCCCCTGACTCTCGCGCGGGTTCGCGCACGCCGTTAAAGCAGTCTGGCGCCCTCGCAACGCCGCACACCGAGATACGGCCATACGCCGCACAAGCCGTCCACGAGAAAGACCGACCGACCATGCAGACGATGACCCTCAACAAGAAACTCCGCTCGATGATTGCGATCCTCTGGATCGGCCTGCTGCTGATCGTCGCCTTCGGCGCCTGGCAAAGCCGCGACGGCATGATTCGCGAACGGCGCGCGCAGCTAACCGCGCTCGTCGACGAAGCCACCAGCATCGCGAACTACTACTACTCGCTCTCGCAACGCAACGTGATGAGCGAAGCCGAAGCGCAGAAGCAGGCGCTCGCCACCATCGGCGCGATCCGCTACGGCACCGACGGCTATCTGAGCATCAACGACTCGAAGCCGGTCATGCTGATGCACCCGATCAAGCCCGAACTCGACGGCAAGCTGCTCGCCGATTTCGCCGATCCGGCGGGCGTACACGTGTTCAGCGAACTCGTGCGCCAGGGCAGCCAGCCGAACGGCGGCTTCCTCGACTACCTGTGGGCCAAGCCCGGCCACAGCGAACCGGTGCCGAAAATGAGCTATGGCCGCCGCTTCGCGCCGTGGGACTGGATCATCGTGACAGGCATGTACATGGACGACGTGAGCGCCGAATTCTATGGCAGCCTGCTGCGCTGGCTCGCGGTGACGTTCGTGCTGGGCGCCGCCGCGACGGCCGTGATGATGCTCGTCGTGCGCAGCGTGCGCGGCAGTCTCGGCGGCGAGCTGGAAGTGGCCGTGGATGCGGCGAACCGCATTGCCGAGGGCGATCTCACGCTGCATCTGGCGGTGCAAGGCGCGAACGGCCAAAGCCTGATGCGCGCGCTCGCCACGATGCAGGGCTCGCTCGTGGAAACCGTGGGGCGCGTGCGCAGCGGCGCCGAAAACATCAACGTGGGCGCCAACGAGATTGCCGCGGGCAACACCGACCTCTCGCAACGCACCGAGCAGCAGGCGGCGGCGCTCGTGCAAACGGCGTCGAGCATGGACCAGATGACGGCCAACGTGCGCCAGAACGCCGAAAGCGCGCAGCACGCCGCGACGCTCGCAAGCCAGGCCGCCGACGTGGCGACGCGCGGCAGCGCCGTGGTCGACGACGTGGTGCGCACGATGGGCGACATCACGACCAGCTCGCAGCAGATCGGCGACATCATCGGCGTGATCGACGGCATCGCGTTCCAGACCAACATCCTTGCGCTGAACGCGGCCGTGGAAGCGGCGCGCGCGGGCGAGCAAGGGCGCGGCTTCGCGGTGGTGGCGAGCGAAGTGCGCAGCCTCGCGCAACGTTCGGCGACGGCGGCGAAGGAAATCAAGGCGCTGATCGAAAAGTCGACGGGCACCGTGACCGAAGGCCAGCAGCTCGTGACCAACGCGGGCTCGACGATGAGCGAGATCGTGCAGTCGGTGCGCCGCGTACACGAGATTCTCGAAGAGATCAGCAACGCGTCGCGCGAGCAAAGCGCGGGCATCGAGCAGGTCAATCGCGCCGTGGGCGAAATGGATCAAGTCACGCAGCAGAACGCGGCGCTCGTGGAAGAAGCCGCCGCGGCCGCCCATTCGCTCAAGGATCAGGTGAGCGGGCTGCGCGAGTCGATCGCGAGCTTCCGCCTGCCGGCCAGCGCATGAGAACGGCGCGGCGCGCCGCCGTGCAGTCGTAGCGCGCGAGGTGTTTGCGATTTCGGGCCGCGTTCCGCGGCCCGTTTCTTTTTCCGCGTATTTTTCCGCTTCTTTTTCCGTTTCTTTTTTCCGCTTCTTTTCCGCTCGCCTTTCTCCTTTCCGCCGTTTCTTCGGATGACGGCGCTCGGTGCGCGCCGCCGCCGCGCCCGCATCGTTTCATTTAAATTACATCTTGTTTACAATGAAATTCCATTTCGCGCCGCCACGCTCTCCATGAACCGAATCCGCAAACCACCGCGCGACCCGCACGCCACCGCGACCCGTCATCCGATGCTCGCGCCGCGCCTGCCCGCGTGGCGTTCGCGGTTCCTCGTGTTCGTCACGTTCGCGGCGTTTGCGGCGCTCGCGGGGCGCGCGTTCTGGGTGCAGGTCGGCAATCACGACTTCTACGTGAAGCAAGGGCAAAAACGCTACCAGCGCACGCTCGAACTCGACGCCATGCGCGGGCGCATCACCGACCGCAACGGCGCGCTGCTCGCGGTGAGCCTCGCGACCTTCGAGGTCTGGGCCACGCCGAAACAGTTCGACGCCGCCGCGCGTGCGCCGCTCGCGCGCATGCTGGCGATGCCGCTGAAGGAACTGGAGCGGCGTCTTGCCGGCGACCGCTCGTTCGTGCTGCTCAAACGCCAGGTGGACCTCGAAACCGCCGCGCATATCGACGAAATGGCAACCGGCGGCATCACGCTCATCGCCGACTCGCGGCGCTATTACCCGGAAGGCGAGTCGGCGGCGCACGTCGTGGGATTCACCGACGTGGAGGACGCGGGCCAGGAAGGCGTCGAACTCGCCGCGCAAGCGCGTCTGCAAGGCACGCCGGGCCAGCGCGAAGTGATCCGCGACCGGCTTGGCCGCGTGATCTCCGAAACCGTGCCGCCCGTGCAGCCGCGCAATGGCGAAACGGTGCAATTGACGATCGACCGCCGCGTGCAGCAGCTTGCCTACACGCAGCTCAAGGCGGCCGTGGCGAAACACCGCGCCGAAGCGGGCAGCGTGGTCGTGCTCGACGCGCGCAACGGCGAGATTCTGGCGCTCGCCAACTGGCCGTCGTTCGACCCGAACGACCGCGCGCGCCTCACCGGCAGGCAGTTGCGCAATCGCGCCGTGATCGACACGTTCGAGCCCGGATCGACGATCAAGCCCGTGGTCGTTTCGCTCGCGATGGACTTGCGGCGCGTGAACGCGAACACGGTGATCGACACCACGCCGGGCACGTACCGCATCGGCCCGGCCACGATTCACGACACCTCGAACCACGGCCGCATGACGGTTGCGCAAGCCATCCAGAAGTCGAGCAACATCGCGCTCGCGAAGCTCGCGCTCAACCTGCCGGCGCAAACCATCTGGGACAAGTATCAGGAATACGGGCTCGGCCAGCGGCCCGGCGTGACGTTCCCCGGCGTCGCGGCGGGGCGCGTGCGGCCGTGGGCGCGCTGGCGCCCGATCGAGCAAGCGACCATGGCGTACGGCTACGGCCTTTCCGCGTCGCTGTTGCAAATGGCGCAGGTCTACACCGCGTATGCCGGCGACGGCACGCTCCACCCCGCCACTTTGATACACGGCGCCGCGCCCGCGCGCGCGCCGCAGCGCGTCACCACGCCGGCCACGGCCGCCGCCATGCGCGAAATGCTCGAAATGGCCACGGGCGACGGCGGCACCGGCCGCGCGGCGAACGTCGAAGGCTATCGCGTGGGCGGCAAAACGGGCACGGCACGCAAGCAGATCGGCGCAGGCTACGCGAAGAACCGCTACCGCGCGCTGTTCGTGGGCATGGCGCCGATGAGCGCGCCGCGCGTGATCGTGGCCGTGATGATCGACGATCCCGTGGGCGGCTCGTTCTACGGCGGCACGGTGGCGGGGCCGGTATTCTCGGGCGTGACGGCAGGCACGCTGCAACTGCTGGGCGTGCCGCCGGACGCTTGATCGGGGCATCGCTGGATTGCCGGATCGCGGCATCGCCGCATCGCCGCATCACCGCGTCGCCGGATCGCCGCGTCGCCGGATCGCCGGATCGCCCAATCGCCGCATCGCTTGATCGCCGCATCGCCGCATCGCTGAATCGCTGAATCGCCCAATCGCCGGATTGCCGGATCGCCGGATCGCTGAATCGCCGGATTACCGGATTTCGACAGCGCGGCGCCGGCGTTCGCGGTATCCTCGACGCTCGCTGATTCATCGCTCCGTTGCACAACCGCCCGAAAGCGTCACACCATGAACTTCCTGCCCCAACTCGCCGCCATTGCCGGCGTCATGCTGCTCGCCTGCGCGAGCCCCGGCCCGGACATGCTCGCCGTCACCTCGCACGCGTTCGCGCGCCGCCGCGCCGGTCTGTTCGCGGCGGCGGGCATCGCCACGTCGCACGGCTTGTGGGCGTTGCTCGCGGTGTTCGGTCTCGGCATCGTGCTCACGCAGCTCGCGTGGCTTTATGAAGGCATCCGTATCGCGGGCGCGGTGTATCTGCTTTATCTCGGCGTGCGCATTCTCATGAGTCTGCGTCAAGGCGCGCGCGCCGCCGAACCCACGGCCGCCGCGAAGCAAACCGGCGCGGCGCATTCGTACCGGCGCGGCCTGCTGGTCGGCCTCACGAATCCGAAAGCGGCGGCATTTTTCGGCAGCCTGTTCGTCACGCTGCTGCCCGCGCATGCGCCCGGCTGGGTACATGCGGCCACCGTGGTCACGGTGGCGGGCGTGTCCATCTGCTGGTTCACCGCAATGGCGCTGCTGTTCTCCACCGAGCGCGTGCAGCGCGGCTACCGCAAGCTGCGCCGTCCGATCGACGCGGCAATGGGCGTGGTGCTGGTCGGTATCGGCGCGCGGCTCGCGCTCGATCGCTGAGCGACCGCGCCTCGCTCACCGATCATCGCTCACCGATTACCGATTACCGATTACCGATCATCGCTCGCCTCAAATCTGCTCGCGCCCGAATGCGCGCAAGCCGTCGAGGTCGAGCACGTTCACGCGGTGGTACGAAAGCGCGACCAGACCGTCGCGCTCGAGCGTCTGCAACGCCTGGTTGATCCGCTGCCGCGAGGCGCCCGCCAGCATGCCGATCTCTTCCTGTGAAATGTCCAACGCACGGCCCGTTTCAGGATAAAGATCGGGATTGAACATTTGCGCGAGCGCCTGCGCCACCCGCGCATCGACATCGAGCAAACGGCTGTTCTGAATCAGCGCGATGAATTCGCCCATGCGGTTGTTGAGCTGATGAATCACGAAGCGGTTGAACGGCAGGCTGCTGTCCATCAGCCGGTGAAACGTCCCGGCGGGCACGGCCATCACCAGCGACGGTTGCAGCGCAATCACGTCGTATTTGCGCGGCTCGTGCTTGATTACGCTGCCCTCGCCGAACCAGCCGCCGTGCGGCACGCCCGAAAACGTGCAGCCGCGCCCGGAGGCGTTGAAGATCGCGAGCTTCACGAGTCCGGCGCTCACACCGAGCCACCAGTCCGAAGGCGCCTCGCGCGCGGCCACGACGGCGCCCGCGCCATAACCCTGTGCGTGCGACGAGGCGATCACCCAATCGCGATGCTTGTCCGTTAGCGCGCGAAACCACGCGCATCGCTCGAACAGCGTGCGCAAGCGCGGCGCGTTCGAAGCGTCGATGCGTTCGCCTTCGCGCACCGGTTCGCGAAACGGCGCGGCGTCGGAATGCGAAATCGTCGGTGGCATTGCGGGCTTCCTGGCGGTTGAAAATGGGACGTTGCGTGAAACCGGCACATCGCGAAGCAGGCACATCGCGAAGCAGCCAAACATCGGCGCAGAGCCACGTACCGCAAGCATAAGCACGCACAAGCGCCGGACCCGCGGCTCCACGCTCTGTCGCGCCCGCGACAGACTGGCGCGCGCGGACCTGCTACGTTAGCGCGCATCATACTCACAAAACCAGGGTCGCCCGTCGCGCGACGCTCAAGGAGACACCGCCATGCCGCATCCGTTCGAACAAGGGCTCGCGCAATGCGAAGCCAATTATGTGCCGCTCACGCCCGTCGACTTCATCGCGCGGGCCGCCGAAGTCTACGGCGACCGCCTCGCGATGGTTCATGGCAACGTGCGCCGCAACTGGCGCGAAACCTATGCGCGCACGCGCCGCCTCGCCAGCGCGCTGGAGCGCGCCGGCATTGGGCGCGGCAACACCGTGGCGGTGCTGCTGCCCAACATTCCGGCGATGGTGGAGGCGCACTTCGGCGTGCCCATGCTCGGCGCGGTGCTCAACACGCTCAACACGCGGCTCGACGTCGCCACAATGCTGTTCATGCTGCGCCACGGCGAAGCGAAGGCGCTCATCGTCGACACCGAATTCGCCTCGCTCGCGCAGCGCGCGGCGCTCGAATTTCCCGAGCTGAAAATCATCAGCGTGGCCGATGTCGCGCCCGCCGACCCCGCGTGTTTCCCGCGCGCCATCGACTACGAAGCGTTCCTCGAACAAGGCGACGCCGATTACGCGTGGAAGCCGCCACGCGACGAATGGGACGCCATCGCGCTCAACTACACGTCGGGCACGACCGGCGACCCGAAGGGTGTGGTCTATCACCATCGCGGCGCCTACCTGAACGCGGTGAGCAACATTCTCGAATGGGACATGCCGAAGCACCCCGCGTATCTCTGGACGCTGCCGCTCTTTCACTGCAACGGCTGGTGCTTCGCGTGGACCGTCGCGGCGCGCGCGGGCGTGAACGTGTGCCTGCGCAAGTTTGACGCCAAACTCGTGTTCGATCTCATTCGGGACGAGCACGTCACGCATTACTGCGGCGCGCCGATCGTGCAAGGCGCGCTCGCCGACGCGCCCGCCGCGTACCGCGAAGGCATCTCGCACACGGTCCGCACGATGGTCGCGGGCGCGCCGCCCGCGCCGGCCGTGATCGCGAAAATGAAGGCCATCGGCATCGAACTCACGCACGTGTACGGCTTGACCGAGGTGTACGGCCCGGCGGCCGTGTGCGCCGTGCAGGAACGCTGGAAAACGCTGCCCGAGGACGAGCAGGCGAAGCTCGCCGCGCGTCAGGGCGTGCGCTATCACTTGCAGGCGGGCGTGAGCGTGCGCGACGCGCAAACGCTGGAAGCCGTGCCCGCCGACGGCGAAACCCTCGGCGAAATCATGTTCCGCGGCAACATCTGCATGAAGGGCTATCTCAAGAACGAGCGCGCGACGGAGGAAGCGTTTCGCGGCGGCTGGTTCCATACCGGCGACGTGGGCGTCATGACGCCCGAGGGCTACGTGCGCATCACGGATCGCAGCAAGGACATCATCATTTCCGGCGGCGAGAACATATCGAGCATCGAGGTCGAGGACACGCTGTATCGCCATCCGGCGGTCGCGCTCGCGGCCGTCGTCGCCACGCCCGACGCGAAATGGGGCGAAGTGCCCTGCGCGTTCGTGGAGTTGCGGCCCGGCATGAGCGCCACCGCCGAAGAAATCGTCGCGCATTGCCGCCAATTTCTTGCGCATTACAAGGTGCCGCGCACCGTGAAATTCGGCGAATTGCCGCGCACGGCCACGGGCAAGATCCAGAAATACGAGCTGCGAGCGCAGATGAAATCGCGAAGCGCAATCGACCAGGAGGCCGCACAGGACGCGGCTCAAGGCGCAGCGCGGGAACCCGAATCGGACTGATGCGACCGGTCTGCGTGACAACGCCCGGTCCGCGAATGTAACGTCAATTGACAAACAGCGCCGCGAAGCGCAGGGGCGAATTGTCAGAAACACGCGGTAATCCGTTTTGTATCAAGGCCGAACTGTCAGAAACGGGGGTTTTCGCGGCGCGGCGTTTGAAATGAAAGCTTACAAGTGGTCACGTATTCGCGGGCTTTCAGCCGATAAGCTTCGTTCCATGGTCGAACGCAACGCACCCGCTGCGACGCGGCGACGAAACCCAGAGGAGGTAACAACATGAACACGAAGAGCTGGAAGACCCCCGCCCGCGCTCTGGCCGCCGCGCTTGTCGCCGGTGGCGCGTTGATGGGCGCATCGTCGGCATTCGCACAGTCGGCGCCGTTCGCGCTACGGGCCGAATCCGCGCCGCAATACGGCGAGCCGCACATGATGCCGGTGGGCGTGCAACTGTCGATCGGCTGGCACGACAACCGTTACTGGGACGGCCACCGTTACTGGGAGCATGACGAATGGATGCACCGTCATCCGCACGATCCGGGTCCGCAGCGCTGGCACGACGATCACCGTCCGCCGCCGCCCCCGCGTTACTGATCGCATGGCGATGAGTCACGCATGAGTCGCGCTACCGGATGGCCGCCCGTCATGAGATCGTGACGGCGAGCCGTCCGAAGGCAGACACCGAGGCCGGTTTTCCCGATAAGGGAAACCGGCCTCGGCGCATTTTCCGCGCATGTTCCCTGGCATTGGCGTGGCGCTCCAGCGCGTATCTTGCCAAGTCTTTCCGCGAGTCCCGGCGCGAATCGCCGCTGCGGCCGCATTTTCCCGCCTATTTCGCTTTATTCCGCTTTATCGCGCTTCATTCCGCCCGTATCGCCCACGGACGCGCCGCGCGGTACGGTGCGTAAGACCGTCGTCGGTAATTGCAGGTAATGCGCACACGTTGCCGCCCGCGCGAGCGGCGAGTAACGTAGACGAGCGTTTCGTTCCCCGGAGCGCACGGTGTATTCTCATTCACCCGGTCAGCAATGGCCGGGCTTTTTTTCGCACGTTTTTTTTCCGTTGCGGCCGGATTTTGGCGGACGTAAGGTGACAACGCCTCTTGAGAACAGGCGAGCCTTATGACCCCCGGTCGGCGGACCCTACGTCCTGACCGGGGATTTTTTTAGGGAAAACGCTTCGCCAGAACGGCGCCGCGAGAGATCACGAGAATGACGGATCACCGAATGAGGAGTTCGGCTTCGCTCCAGCCAGAGCTAGACCCGTCATGTCCTGCATTATCGGCCCACACTGCCGGGGCGTCACTAGCATCTCGCGCAAGAAACCGTTACGTAAACTGACAAGATATGGGGACGGGCTCGCGGAACGCCGCCGCGCTGCGCTGGGCCTCGGTTAACATGACGGTTTCTTCCGCGCCGTCGTACGCCGGCTTTCCGCTTTGCCCACTTTCACGCTTGCCCACACTGTCAGCGCGGAACTCGACATCCGCAAGAGCCGATTCATCGCGCAAGCCATTCCCGTCGCGGACCGCGAAGCCGCGATGGCCGAGTTGCGCCGTCTGCGCGAGGAACACCCCACCGCCACGCATGTGTGCTGGGCGTTGCTCGCGGGCGGGCAATCGGGCATGTCCGACGACGGCGAGCCTTCCGGCACCGCGGGCCGCCCGATTCTCGAAGTGCTGCGCCACCACGATCTGGACGGCGTGCTCGCCGCGGTCGTGCGTTATTACGGCGGCGTGAAGCTGGGCGCGGGCGGCCTCGTGCGCGCCTACACCGACGCCATTGCCAGCGCGCTGCAAAACGCGCCGCGCATCGAGCGCATCGCCCAGGCGCGGCTCACGGTCGAGGTCGGCTATCCCGACGAAACCCATGTGCGCCACTGGATCGAGCAAGCGCAGTTCACGCTCGCCGAAAGCCATTACACGATGACAGTGCGCCTCACGATCCAGCTTCCCGTGAGCGCCGTCAACGCCGCGCGCGACGCCCTGCGCGATCTCACGCAAGGCCGAGCCGGCTTTCCCGAGCACGTTTGAGGCGCCGGGTCCATGCAGGCCGAGGCGCTGGCCGAAACCCGCGCAAAAAAAGGCCGCCGATGCGATCGGCGGCCAACAGGGGACGTGAAGAGAACAACCACGAATCGACTATCGAATCGACCCGACGAACCCATCATGGCGGCGCAAAATTAAAACAAACTTAAACGCCCCGAAAAAACGCAAGAAGATTGCAAACGAGCGGTGCGCATTCCAGCCTCGCTCCGGGCCATTTGAAGCAACCCGATGCAATGCAAGCTTCTGAACGCGCATGAAAAAACGGCTGCCTATAATCAATGCGAGATCAATGCGAGATCGACGCAAGCACTTTCCCCGCTGTTTGCCCCATCGCATTCACAGAGGTACAGCCACCATGTCCTTCGATCGACTGCATCGGTTTATGGAAGGCGCCGGCCCCGCACGGCGCCGCCGCGTATGGAGCCGGCTGCGCATTCTGGTGGCCGCGATCGGCACGCTCGGCTCCGCAACGGGCATTGCCATTGCCGTGGTCGGGCTGATCGAATTCAATAACAATAAAGTGTATGCGGGCGTGGCGGTAATCATTGTCTGCACCGCCATTTACGTGTCGATTCTCGTGCGCGACCGCAACCGGGCCGAGTAAGTTTTCGCGCCATTTAAACGCTTTCCGCCTTCTCCATTTCAGCGGCGGGTTCGCGAACGATTTGCGCGTGAAGTGCGTAATGCGCATAAACGCGTTCGCGCGATTCGCTCGCAAGCTGACGCTTTTCGGCGAGACGCAATGCGCGATGCCGATCAGCGCCTAGCATAATAACGCTCGGCATGCAGCCGCTTGAAACGCACGAAAAAGTCCGGGCCGGGCAAACCCGAATCGGTCGCAAGCAACGCGACATAATCGGCTTCGCGCGGTTCGCAGAGCGCCGCCGCCACGGCTTCGAGCCGGTCGTAACGCTCGCGCAGCGGCACCGCGGCCGCGAACAGCGCATGAAACGCGTTATATGGCACCAGCGCGCGGCGGCTCGCGGCGCGCCGGAGCAGGCGCTCGATCTTCGTCCCGATGTCGATGCTCATTTGTCTCGTGTAATGCCAGTGAAAGGCTATTGTGCCCACAAACGGCCAAGCCATCACGGAAATTGCACATCTTGCATCGGCGATACTTCTGCATCATTTATCGCGCATTTGACGCATCAACGATTAGACGAATAGCGGCTTTGGCATTCTTCAGTAAATAACCCGTAAAACGGTTCCACTTCCAATCGGCCATGGCGAAATCGCATTTTATGCAATGGTCATGAGATTTATTGTGCAACTCGAGTTGGGCGTTTTTTTCCGATAGGTCAGGATAAACGACAAGTCAAGCAGACTATTTTTCCGGCAGCTATACACATTCCCTACAAAAACAATTATTAATATCCGCTGCGGAACACGAAGTGTTGCGCAACAGGCATCCTTCGCCGGATGTTGATTTCGCCGTCCGTCATGAATCTTGCACCGCGCAGCAGGCTGGCGCAGGAGCGTGGCAAGCGACAGAACCCCGCTTGCAGGAAAGAGGGTTACAGGAGCGGCCGCCACCAAGCCGCATGACCGCAATCTTTCGTCGACGAGTGAACCTATGCTTACCCGAACCGAGAATTTGCCAAGCGTTGCAAGAAGAATGGCCGCCGGCCAGATGTTGATGGAAGGCGCAACTGTCAATTCCGTCGCCGATTCGTTGCACTTGTCTGCCCAGACAGTGCGACGCTACAAGACGATCGTCGAGGACGGCGGTCTCGCCGCGCTCCAGCAAATGAGCGTGGGCGGCCGTCCTTCGGTGCTCGACCAGGCGGCGTTGGGCTGGATCGCCAGCGCGCTGCACGGCTCCGCGCGCGAACACGGCTTTCCGAGCGATGCGTGGACCAACAGCCGCGTGCGCGAGCTGATCGGCCGCCAGTTCGGCGTGCATTATTCGCGCGTCTATACCTGGCAGATCGTCTCGAACCTCGGCCTCGGGCATCGTCTCTCGAAATCCGCGCGCTGACCGCGCCGCGCTCGCGGCGCCATCGGCGGAAAACGAGCGCGCTCTCGCCCTCTCGCCCGGCCGCCGCGAGCACGCCACGCCGAGGCGGCGTCCGGGTTGACGTTTTACCGCCACCGCAGTTCCACGCTCGCGCGTGCCGCGTGCCGCGCGAATCGTCATGCGTGAAGCAACCGGCCTTCGACACGCCTGCGGAATCACGTTCCGCGGGCGGCGTCGTCTCGTCCGGCGGCCTGCCGTTTTAAGTCGTCCGGCACCTCCCGCCACTTGCATGCGCGGCGGGCCAACCGCGCGACACAGCCCGGCAATCCGCGCGGGCTTCATGCATTCCCCATTTCGTGTTTTCACGCGAGTTAGCTATCGTTTGCACGGCATTTGCAGGCGGTACCGCGGAATTATCCGCGCCTCGCTGTCATTAAACCGACACGAAGGCTGGTCAGGATCGAAGGCGAAACCTTTGCCGTTTCTCCATCCCCCAGGAGTCCACCCGCCATGCCGGATATTTCCCTTCAACCGGGCGCCGCCCAGCCGCGCGGACGCAATGTGAGCCTGCTCGCATTCCTTCTCGTGATCGTGGCCGGCGCCGTCTACGTGGCGATGCACCTCGCCGACGATCTCTCGCCCGTGCGCGAAAGCTCCGTATTGCCGTGGGTGTTGCTCGGCATCGCGCTGCTCATCGCGCTCGGCTTCGAATTCGTCAATGGCTTCCACGACACGGCCAACGCCGTCGCGACCGTCATCTATACGCATTCGCTTTCGCCCAACCTCGCCGTGATGTGGTCCGGCGCATGGAATTTTCTCGGCGTGCTCACGTCGACGGGCGCCGTCGCATTCGGCATTCTTCAGTTGCTCCCCGTGGAACTGATCCTGCAAGTGGGCAGCAGCGCGGGCTTCGCGATGGTGTTCGCGCTGTTGATCGCGGCGATCATCTGGAATCTCAGCACCTGGTATCTCGGCCTGCCTTCGTCAAGCTCGCACACGCTGATCGGGTCGATCATCGGCGTCGGTCTCATGAACCAGATGCTGCACGGCGCGAACGGCACGAGCGGCGTGGACTGGAGCCAGGCCGTGGGCGTGGGCAAGTCGCTGTTGTTCTCGCCGATCGTGGGCTTTCTGCTCGCCGGCCTGCTGCTGCTCGTCCTCAAGGCCGTGGTGCGCGTTCCCGCGCTCTACGCCGAACCGAAGGGCAACGAGCCGCCGCCGTTCTGGATTCGCGCGCTGCTCATTCTGACCTGCACGGGCGTGTCGTTCGCGCACGGTTCGAACGACGGCCAGAAAGGCATGGGCCTCATCATGCTGATCCTGATCGGCACGGTGCCCACGGCCTATGCGCTCAACCGCGCGGTCACGGCCGAGCAAACGCAAACCTTCATCGCGGTCGCGCACGAAGCCACGCATGCGCTCGGCAACTATGCGAACGGCGTGCCCGCGCCCGCGGACGCGCGCGGCGAGGTCGAACGCTTCGTCGGCTCGCGCACGCTCGCGCCCGCCACCGTGCCCGCGCTCGCCGCGCTCTCGAACACGGTGGCCACGCAGGTGAGCGGCTACGGCTCGATGTCGGCGGTGCCGCAGTCGGTCGTCGACAACGTGCGCAACAACATGTACCTGATTTCGGAAGCGATTCGCGTGATCGACAAGCAAAAGGCCGTGGCCTTTTCCGCCGCCGATTCGAAGGCCATCGACAACTTTCGCGGCCAGATCGACCACGCGACCAAGTTCATCCCGACGTGGGTGAAGGTTGCCGTGGCGATCGCTCTGGGCCTCGGCACGATGGTCGGCTGGAAGCGCATCGTCGTGACGGTGGGCGAGCGCATCGGCAAGACGCACCTGACTTACGGCCAGGGCGCGAGCGCCGAACTCGTGGCAATGGCAACGATCGGCGCGGCGGACGTCTACGGCCTGCCGGTTTCCACGACGCACGTGCTTTCCTCGGGCGTGGCCGGCGCGATGGCCGCGAACGGCTCGGGTCTCCAATGGGGCACCGTGCGCAGCCTCGTGCTCGCGTGGGTGCTCACGCTGCCCGCGTCGATCGTGCTGGCGGGCGTGCTGTACTGGGCGTTCCGGCACGTGTTCTGAGCCGCGCCTTGCAGTAAGCGGGCGGCGCGGCAACACCGCCGCTCGCGCAAACGAAAAGCCGCGCGAATGCGCGGCTTTTTGCTGGGCGCGCGAGAAGAGACGGCGCTCAATAAATCTCCGGCACGATCATGCTCTGCGGCACCGGCTGGCGAATGTAGTCCGGATGATGCACGCGCGCGGGCAGCGTGACCTGCGGATGCTCGATCTCGTGGTACGGCACCTGGCTCAGCAGATGGCTCATGCAGTTCAGGCGCGCGCGCTTCTTGTCCACGCCCTGCACGACCCACCACGGCGCCTCGGGAATATGCGAGCGTTGCAGCATCACTTCCTTGACGTGCGTGTACGCTTCCCAGCGGCGGCGGCTTTCGAGGTCCATCGGCGAAAGCTTCCACTGCTTGAGCGGATCGTCGATACGGCTCTGGAAGCGCACTTCCTGCTCGTCGTCGGTGATCGAGAACCAGTACTTGACGATCTGGATGCCGCTGCGCACCAGCATCTTTTCGAACTCGGGCACCGAGCGGAAGAACTCTTCGTATTCCTCGTCGGTGCAGAAGTTCATCACGCGCTCGACGCCCGCGCGGTTGTACCAGCTACGGTCGAACAGCACCATTTCGCCGCCCGCCGGCAGATGCTGCACATAGCGCTGGAAATACCATTGCGTGCGCTCGCGGTTGTTCGGCGCCGGCAGCGCGGCCACGCGGCACATGCGCGGGTTCAGGCGCTGCGTGATGCGCTTGATGACGCCGCCCTTGCCCGCCGCGTCGCGGCCTTCGAAGATCACCACGAGACGGTGGCCCGTGCTCTGAATCCAGTCCTGCATCTTCACGAGTTCGCCTTGCAGACGGATCAGCTCGCGGAAATACACGCGGCGCAACGCGCGCGCTTCCTCGCTGATCTCCAGACCGCCTTCCTGCAAACGGTCGTCCACTTCCATTTCCAGTTCTTCGTCGTAGGCGTCGATCAGTTCTTCGTTGAGACGCTGGCGGCGCTGCTGTTCGAGGTCCTGCGCTTCGGCACTCGCTGCGCGGTCGATTTCATTCATGGCGACTCTCTCCTCGTTCGGTATCTGGCAACCCGCATCGCGCACTCGCGCGGACGCGGCCTCGCGCCACTATCGGCGCGGCGAGTGTCACGAATATTTCAAATGCGTCGCCGCGCGCGGTTTCGTGCGCGCCGGCTCACGCAAGCGGCTTCGCGAAGCTCAATTCGTGGCCGTCCGGGTCGACGAGATGAAAATAGCGCTCGCCCCACGGCGCGTCGCGCGGCGCGAATTCGGGCGTCGCGCCGCATGCAGTCACGTGGGCGTAGAACGCATCCACGTCCGCCACGTAGAAGATCGCGCGGCCCCAACCGCCCACGGCGCCGTGCGGCGCTTCCAGCAGATTCAGGTAGCACGTCTGCGCCGCGTCCGCGCCGCCGCCCATCACGAACGACGCGAAGCCTTCCACGGCCGGCCCCGGCTTGCGCGCGAAACCCAGCGCCGCATAAAAAGCCGCCGAACGCTCGATGTCGCTTACGGTTAGCGTCACGGCGCTCAGTGAGATGATTTGTGCGGCGCGCTCATTCATGTCGTGCTCCCTCGGCGGTGTGTTTTTTGGCGGCTCGTCGGGCCGTTCAGGCGACGTCAAACTTTAGCAGCCTTTGCGCGCGGCTGATGCGAGGCGGTTGCGGCGCGGCGCTTTCCCGCGCGTCCCGGCGCGCCCCGGCGTTTTGGTCCGACCACTTTGCGGTGCGTCCAGCCGCGCGCGCACGAAGTCGATATGGGTTTGCATCGCCGTGCGCGCCTCTTCGGGCCGCCGCGCCAGGATCGCGTCGCACAGGGTGCGATGCTGAAGCAGCAGCAACGCCGAGGCATCGTCGTTCTGCTCGCGCAACCCCGTGCCGCCCGTGGCGATATGTTCGCGCAGCACGCCCAGCACGCTCGTGTGCAGATGCAGAAACATCGCGTTATGCGAGGCCTGCGCGATGGTTTCGTGCAGCTTCGCGTCGGCAATGGCTTCCGCCGATTTGTCGTCGGCGTCGCGCGCGCGTTCGAGTTCGCACATCTGCATGCGGATATCCGCAAGCTCGGCGTCGCTCGCACGCAAGGCCGCGAACCACGCCGTCGCGCCTTCCAGCACGCGGCGAAATTCGAGTATGTCGTCGCGCAACGCCGGATGATCGGCAACGAGCTGGCCCCACGGCGAAGCGAAGCCGGTGCGCAACTGATCGGTCACGAACACGCCCGCGCCGTGCCGGCTTTGCACGAGACCGCGCGCGGCAAGCCGTTGCAGCGCTTCGCGCACGGTGTTGCGCGCCACGCCGTAGTCCTGCGCAAGCGTGCGTTCCGACGGCAGCTTTTCGCCCGCGCGCCACGCGCCGCCAAGCAACGCGGTTTCCATCCGCCGCATCACCGCTTCCACGCGCCCGCGCGCGCCTTCCTTGTCCCGCATCGGTTTCCTCGCTCGCCTGGTCCGCGGCACTGGTCCAACCAGTTTGCCTGCGCCGCTCTAAGCGGGAATTATGCGCCGATACGGCCTCGCGGCCCACAACGATCGAAGCGAGACATGCAACCGCGCCCCTACCCCGAACGCCCCACCGACGTCTATCTCTTCGCCACCTGCCTGATCGACCTGTTCGTGCCGCAAGCCGGCCTCGACGCCGTGAAGCTGCTCGAACGCGAAGGTCTCGCCGTCCACTTTCCGCGCCGACAAAGCTGCTGCGGCCAACCCGCGTACAGCAGCGGCAACCCGCGCGAGGCACGCGAAGTCGCGCGCGCGCAACTCGGCCTGTTCGCGCAGCCCTGGCCCGTGGTCGTGCCTTCGGGCTCATGCGCGGGCATGATGCGCCACCACTGGCCCGCGCTATTCGACGACGATTCCGCCGACGCCGACCGCGCCCGCGAACTCTCGGGCCGCATCTACGAACTCACGGAATTTCTCGTGCGCGTGCTCGATGTCGACTTCAGCGCGTACGGCGCGGCAGCGCAGCGCGAAGAACGCGTCGTGCTGCACACCTCGTGCGGCGCGCGGCGCGAGATGGGCACGCGCACGCATGGCGTGGAAGCCGTCGATGCCCTGCGCGGCGTCACGCGCGTGGAGCACGAGCGCGAGTCGGAATGCTGCGGATTCGGCGGCACGTTCTCGCTCAAGCACCCCGACATCTCGGGCGCGATGGTCGCCGACAAGATCGCCTCGGCGTGCGCGACCGGCTGCCATCGCCTGGTTTCCGCCGATTGCGGCTGCCTGCTCAACATCGGTCACGCGGCCGAACATCGCGGCGCGCCGCTCGCCGTCGAACATCTCGCGTCGTTTCTATGGCGGCGCACCGGAGGCGACGCAGCATGAGCGCGGCCCTCGATATCATCGACACGAAAAGCACGCGCGCGCGCATGCTCGCGCGCCTTCGCGGCAACGCGAATCACACGAGCCACGAAACGCCGCCGCCTTCCACCGAAACGCTGGACGCCAGTATCGACGCTCACTACGCCGCTTATCGCCCTTTCGCAAATGATTCGGCATCCGAATTAATCGAACGATTCCAGCAGATGCTCGAAGCGGCGCACGCGCAGGTGATACGCGCGAACGCATCGACATGGGCCGCCGATCTTGCGCAGCGCCTCGCAGCGGCCGGCGTGCGGCGCCTTCTGATGGACCGGGCGTGCGCCGAAGGCAACGCACTCGCGCAAGCGCTTCCGCCAGGCATTCGAGCCTGCGACTTCGCGCAGCCGATCGAACACTGGAAAGCCGAACTTTTCGACACCGTCGACGCGGGCTTCACCGTCGCGCGTTCGGGTCTCGCGGCCACCGGCACGCTTGTCGTCGTGCCCGACGCCGGTTCGCCGCGCACGGTTTCGCTCGTTCCGCCGCTGCACGTCGCGCTCGTTCACGCGCGCACGCTGCACGCGGACCTGCACGCCGCCGTTGCCGCCGAACGCTGGCGCGACGCCATGCCGACGAATCTCGTCATGATCTCGGGCCCGTCGAAAACCTCGGACATCCAGCAAACCACGGCTTACGGCGCACACGGTCCGCGCGCGCTGTGGGTCGTCGTGATCGAAGAGGAACACGCGCAATGAGCACGACGCCGCTGCACTTCGTCCCCACCGCCGAATTTCGCGCGCGCGCACGCGCCGCGCTCGACGACCCGCAATTGCGCAAGAGCTTTCGCGGCGCGATGGACTTTCTGCAAACGAAGCGCGCCGCGCAGTTTCCCGAAGCCGAAGAACGCGAAGCGTTGCGCGATCTAGGCGAAGCCATACGCCAGCATGCGCTCGCGCATTTGCCCGATCTGCTGGAACGGCTCGAAGTCAAGCTGCGCGAAAACGGCGTACAGGTCCACTGGGCCGAAACCGCCGACGAGGCCAATCGCATCGTTCATGCTATCGCCCAGCGCCACGCGGCCACGCGCGTCATCAAAGGCAAGTCGATGGCGAGCGAGGAGATCGAGTTGAATCATTACCTCGCGGAACGCGGCATCGAATGCATCGAGTCGGATATGGGCGAGTACATCGTGCAACTCGCCGGCGAAAAACCTTCGCATATCGTGATGCCCGCGATCCACAAAACGAAAGGCGATATCGCGCAGTTATTCGAGCAGCACATTCCCGGCACGCCCTATTCCGAAGACGTCGACACGCTGGTTCAAACGGGCCGCCGCGCATTGCGCCGTGCGTTTGCCGATGCGCAGATCGGGCTTTCGGGCGTGAACTTCGCCGCCGCCGACACGGGCACGCTCTGGCTCGTCGAAAACGAAGGCAACGGCCGCCTTTCGACCACGGTGCCCGACGTGCATATCGCGATCATGGGCATGGAAAAGGTGGTGGCCAAGCTCGCGCATATCGTGCCGCTTTCGAGTTTGCTCACGCGCTCGGCAACGGGTCAGCCGATCACGACTTACTTCAACCTCATCAGCAGTCCGCGGCGCGCGGGCGAGCAAGACGGCCCGCGCGAGGTGCATCTCGTGCTCCTCGACAATGGCCGCGCGCAAGCGTATGCCGATGCGCAATTGCGCGCCACGCTGCAATGCATTCGCTGCGGCGCCTGCATGAATCATTGCCCGGTGTATGCGCGCATCGGCGGGCACGCGTACGGCACGACCTATCCGGGGCCGATCGGCAAGATCATCTCGCCGCATTTGCTCGGACTCGACGCCACCGCCGACCTGCCCACCGCTTCGAGCCTGTGCGGCGCATGCGGCGAAGTATGCCCCGTGCGCATTCCGATCCCGCAACTGCTCGTGCGCCTGCGCACCGAGGCCAATCGCGCGCCGCACGAACGCGTCGCGCATCCGCTGCGCGGGCAAGGCGCGAATCACACCAGAAGCGAGCAATTCGTCTGGCGATTCTGGAGCGGCGCGTTCGCGCATCCTCGCGCTTATCGCGCGTTGCGCTGGGCCGCCACGCGTTTGCGCGCATTCGCGCCCGCGCAGCAGATGGGCTGGACGCAACATCGCACGCCGTTGAAACCGGCGGCGCGCAGCCTGCACGATTTACTGCGCGCGCGCGATCAACCGGAATAAGCGCGCCGCCACTGCCACAGCGCCCATGCCGCCGATACACGCGTAATAACTCCGTCCCCGATTGCGGCTATGATCGTGGTCTGCGGCGCGCCCGTCCTGGCCGGGCGCGCCTTGCCGCTCTATCGGATACGGGGGAGTGCGAATGGCATTGGCGTGGCTCGTCGTAATACCGTTCGTCGCGGCGGCACTCGTGGCGTTCATGCGGCATCGCGCGCCCGCGTCCGGTACGTGGATCGCGTTCGCGGCCGCGCTGCTGGGCCTGGGCCTGCTCGCGAGCGAACGCGTCGGCATGCCGACGTTCGGCGTGCTGCAATGGCATGCCGACTGGATACCCGAGCTTGGCCTCGCGTTCTCCTTGCGGCTCGACGGTCTCGCGTTCATGTTCGCGCTGCTCGTGCTCGCGATCGGCCTGCTCGTGTTCGTTTATGCGCGCTACTACCTTGCGGGCAGCGAGTCGCTGCCGCGCCTCTACGCGTTGCTGCTGCTGTTCATGGGCGCGATGCTCGGCGTGGTGCTTTCGAACAATCTGCTGCTGCTCGTCGTTTTCTGGGAACTCACGAGCCTCGTTTCGTTCCTGCTGATCGGCTTCTGGCCTTCGCGTCCCGAAGCGCGGCGCGGCGCGCGCATGGCGCTCACGATCACCGGCGCGGGCGGCCTTGCGTTGCTTGCGGCCGTGCTGCTGCTCGGCCGCGTATGCGGCAGCTACGAACTCGGCACCGTGCTCGCGCATGCGGGCGAGGTGCAGCGCAATCCGCTTTATCCCGCGATCCTGCTGCTCGTGCTGTTCGCGGCCTGCACGAAGTCCGCGCAATTTCCGTTTCACTTCTGGCTGCCGCATGCCATGTCGGCGCCAACGCCGGTTTCCGCGTATCTGCATTCGGCCACGATGGTGAAGGCGGGCATCTTCCTGATCGCGCGTTTTTATCCCGTGCTGGAAGGCACCGACTGGTTCTTCTACGTAACGAGCCTGATCGGCCTCGTCACGCTCACGGGCGGCGCGGGCATGGCGCTCGTGCAGCGCGACCTCAAGGGCCTGCTCGCCTATTCGACCATCAGTCATCTCGGCCTCATCGTTCTGCTGTTCGGCCTCGACACGCAGCTCTCCACCGTCGCCGCGCTGTTTCATACCTTCAATCATGCGGTTTTCAAGGCGTCGCTATTCATGGCCGCGGGCATCATCGACCATGAAACCGGCACGCGCGATCTGGGCCGCTTGCGCGGCCTGCGCCGCTTCATGCCGCACACGTGCGCGCTGGCGAGCGTCGCGTCGCTGGCCATGGCGGGCGTGCCGCTGCTGAACGGCTTCTTGTCGAAGGAAATGTTTTTCGGCGAAACGCTCGCGCAAGACTTGCTCGGCGACTTCAACTGGATCATTCCGGCGCTGGCCGTGGTGGCCGCCGCGCTTTCCGTGGCGTATTCGCTGCGCTTTGTCTGGGGCGTATTCTTCGACGGCGAAACACCGCGCGATTTACCGCACTATCCGCCGCACGAACCGCCGCGCTTCATGAAGTTGCCCGTCGAGATTCTCGTGGTGATCTGTCTGCTCGTCGGCCTCGTGCCGCAGCAAACCATCGGCGGAATGCTCGAATCGGCCGCATGGTTCGCGCTGGGCGGCAGCGTGCCCGAGTACAGCTTGAGCATCTGGCACGGCATCAACGTGCCGCTCGTCATGAGCGCGGTGTCGATGATCGCGGGCGCGCTGCTGTTCTTTTTCCGCCGCGACGCGTTCCGCCACCATCGCTCGCTGCTCTCCGAAATGAACGCGAGCGAAGGCTTCGACCGCTTCGTGCAACGGCTCGAACGAGGCGCGGGCGCGATCGTGCGCCGCTTCGAAACGCGTTCGCTGCCCGCGTATCTTTCGTGGATGATCGCCGCCATGCTGATCGTGCCCGGCTCCGCGCTGCTCGCGCTTCACCCGATCGACGGCGCGTGGCGTTCCGCGCCCATCGACGCCATCACGCTCATCGGCCTCGCGTTGATCGCGCTGCTCGCCCTTGCCGTGGTGCGCGTGCGCGCCAACACGCTCCATGCGCTCGTGATGCTGAGCACGTGCGGCCTGCTCGTCACGCTCGCGTTCGTGCGCTTTTCCGCACCCGACCTCGCGCTCACGCAAGTGTCCGTGGAAGTCGTCACCGTGCTGCTGCTCGTACTCGCGATCTACTTCCTGCCTGTCGTGCAGCACAGGGTCGAGCCCGTTCCCGCGCGCGTGCGCAATGCCGTGCTGGCCATCGCGGGCGGCACGATGCTGGGCGGCGTGGCCTATGCGGTGATGACGCGCGCTCCCGTGGAAGGCATCGCGCCGTTCTTTCTCGCGAACGCACTGCCGGGCAGCGGCGGCCATAACGTCGTGAACGTCATACTCGTCGATTTTCGCGGCTTCGACACCCTGGTCGAAATCAGCGTGCTCGTGGTGGCCGGGCTCGCCGTGAAAGCGCTGCTGCGCGGCCTGCGTCTCAGGCCGCCGGATACCGGCCCCGGCGGCTTGCCGTGGTCGTCGCAATCGCATCCGTTGCTGCTCGCGATTCTCGCGCGTCTCATGCTGCCGCTCACAATACTCGTTGCCGTGTTCATCTTTCTGCGCGGCCACAATCTGCCCGGCGGCGGCTTCATCGCTTCGCTCGTGGTGTCGATCGCGTTGCTGCTCCAATACGTTGCGAGCGGCGTGCTCTGGACCGAATCGCGCATTCGCATCAACTATCGCGCGCTCGCCGGGGTTGGCCTGATCGTTGCGGCCGCAACGGGTTTGGGCGCGCTCGCCTTCGGCCAGCCGTTTCTCACGAGCGCATTCGGGCATCTGCACATTCCGCTGATCGGCGAAGTCGAATTGAGCACGGCCATGCTGTTCGATCTGGGCGTGATGGGCGCGGTGGTCGGCACGACGCTCACGATCGTTTCGCATCTTGGCGTGCGCGACAAAGACATGCAATCCGTGGAGAAAAGCTGATGGAAGCCGCCTTCGCCATCGCGCTCGGCGTTCTGTGCGCCTGCGGCATTTACCTGCTGCTGTGCGCGCGCGTGCTGCCCGTGATACTCGGCATCACGTTGTTTTCCTATGCGGTCAATCTCTTTCTTCTCGGCATGGGACGGCTTTCCACGGGCAAGCCGCCCATCGTGGCGGCGGGCGCGCAATACGCCGACCCCGTGCCGCAAGCGCTCGTGCTCACCGCCATCGTGATCGGCTTTGCGATGACGGCGTTCACGGTCGTGCTCGCATTGCGCGCGCTCGCTATCGACGGCACCGACCATGTGGACGGCGCATGAATCACGCGCTCATTCTCCCGATCCTGATTCCGCTGCTCGCCGCCGGGGCCATCGTCGCATTGCCGTTGCGCGCCAAGCGTCTGCAACGCGCGATCAACGTCGTCGCCACACTGGCCTTGCTGCCGATTTCGATTGCACTCGCAACGAACGCGGCGAACGGCGCGATCTCCAGCTATGCGCTCGGCGCGTGGCCCGCGCCCTTCGGCATCGTGCTGCAACTCGACCGGCTGGGCGCGCTCATGCTCGTGCTCACCGCCGTGCTCGCGTGCTGTTGCCTGCTCGGCACGACCAGCGCCGACGCCCGGCGCGGCCGCTACTTTCGCGCGCTCGTGCAATTCGAGTTGATGGGCCTGAACGGCGCGTTTCTCGCGGGCGATCTCTTCAACCTGTTCGTATTCTTCGAACTCCTGCTGATCGCCTCGTATGCGTTGCTGCTGCACGGCGGCGGCCGGCGCCGGGTGCGCAACGGCCTGCATTATCTGCTGATGAACCTGGTCGGCTCGTCGTTTTTTCTCGTCGCGCTGGGCGTGCTTTACGGCATCACCGGCACGCTCAACATGGCGGACATGGGCCAACGCCTCGCGCACACCGACGCCGCCACGCTGCCGCTCGCGCAGTTCGCGGGCGCGACGCTCATGCTCGTATTCGGCCTCAAGGCCGCCGTGTTTCCGATGTCGTTCTGGCTGCCGCAAGCGTATCGCAGCGCGATCGGTCCCGTCGCCGCACTGTTCGCGATCATGACGAAAGTGGGCATCTACGCGATGCTTCGCTGCGACGCGCTCGTGTTCGGCGGCGCGGGCGGCGTACTCGATACGTTCATGCACGACTGGGCGTGGTGGCTCGCCATCGCAACCATCGTGTATGGCGCGCTCGGCGCGCTCGCGGTGTCGAGCCTGAAAACCACCACCGGCTTTCTCGTGCTCGTTTCGGTAGGATTGCTGATTGCCGCGGCGTCGATGCAAACGGTGCTTGCATGGAGCGCGCTGCTCTACTATCTCGTCAGCACGACACTTTGCACGGGCGCGCTGTTCCTGCTCGCCGACACGCTGGAGCCCGAGCCGCTCGCGGCAGCGAACGAAACGGAAACGCCCGAGCCGGCTTCGCTCGAATCGCTCGACGACGCCGCCGCGCCCGCCATCCCGCCCGACGCCGACGTCGAACCGGCCAGCGCCCCCGCTCACGTCGCGCCCGCAACGAAGCCGCAGGCGCCGTGGCCTTCGAATTTCGCCGCCGTGCTATTTCTCGCGGCCGCCGGGGGCGCCGCCGGGTTGCCGCCACTTTCGGGCTTTCTCGGCAAGGCCATGGTGCTAGCCGCCGCACCGCTTTCGCAAGCCGTCGTGCTGTGGCCCGCCGTGCTGCTTTCCGGCCTTCTTTCCATCGTGGCGTTGAGCCGCACCGGCACGCGCCTGCTCTGGGCCATGCCCGCCGCGAATGCCGGCCCGCGCGTCGCACCGCACGGCAGCCGCATCAAGCTCGCCGCGTGCGCGCTGCTGCTCGCGGGCGTGGCCGCGGCCACGCTGTTCGCCGGCCCGCTCAAGCATTATCTCGACGCCGCCGCCGCGCAACTGCTCGACCGCGAAGCGTACGTGCGCGCGGTTCTCAACCCGCCGGCGCAAGGGAGCTGACGATGCTGAAAAAGCTCTTTCCGCATCCCTGGCTCACGGTCGTGCTGCTGATCGTCTGGCTGTTGCTGATGAACGATCTGTCGCCGGGAAACGTGCTGCTCGGCCTCGTGCTCGGCACGGCCATCGCGTTCGCGATCGGCAAAGGCTTGTGGCTGCAACCGGTGCGCTTCGGCAAGCCGGGGTTGCTCGTGCGGCTCGCGGGACACGTGCTGTACGACATCGTGGCGGCCAACGTGCAAGTCGCGCTGCTCGTGCTCGGCCCGACGAAACGCCTGCGGCCCGCGTTCATCGAAGTGCCGCTCGACAGCACCCACGAAATCGCGCTCGCGGCGCTCATCAGCATCGTTTCGCTGAGTCCCGGCACGCTCTGCGCCGAACTCTCCGACGACCGCACGCGCCTCGTCGTACACGTACTCGACCTCGACGACGAAGCCGCCATCGTCGCGTCGATCAAGACCCGTTACGAAGCCCCGCTGATGGAGATCTTCGCATGCTAGCCATTGCCATTCCGGTGTCGCTCGCGATTCTCGGCCTCGCGTTTCTGCTCACACTCGCGCGCCTCGTGCGCGGCCCTTCGCTGCCCGATCGTCTTGTCGCGCTCGACACGCTCAACATCAACGCCATCGCGCTGATCGTCGTCTACGGCATTCGCTTGCGCTCGACGCTGTTCTTCGAAATCGCACTGCTTATCGCGGTCATGGGTTTTGTCGCCACGGTCGCGCTGACGAAGTATCTACAGCGCGGCGACATCATCGAACTCAACTGAACGGAGACCGCGATGCAAACCGTGGTGGAAGCGATCGTCTGCGTCCTGCTGCTCATCGGCAGCGTGTTCACGCTGATCGGCGCGATCGGGCTTGCGCGGCTGCCCGATTTTTTTATGCGTCTGCACGGCCCGACCAAATCGACGACGCTCGGCGTGGGCGGCGTCGTGCTCGCCTCGGTGCTTTATTTCAGCGTGCATCGCGACTTCGCAAGCCTGCATGAATTGCTGATTCCGGCGTTTCTCTTTCTCACCGCGCCCATTAGCGCGCACATGCTGGCGAAGGCCGGCATTCAACAACGCGTGAGCGTTTCCGCGGCTACGCGCGGCCGTCCCCCGGCCCACGACCCCACGGCCGGGTCAAGCGCAGCGCAAGCGCCGAACCCGAACGACGGCACGCCGCGCGCCGGACGCTAAACGGCGTCACGCGTAAAAGTTGCCATTGCGCGTTGTAAAGGTTGCGAGATTCGCAATCGTCTCGCGGTTCCGGCATCGGCACGCATTGCGATTTGCGTGCATGGCAATGCAACATCGAATTCGCTTATCGCAGCGCGATTCGGCATACCGCTCCCGGGAACGCCGTGCCCGCGCATGCGCTTGGCATCCGCACGTTCATACGCACTGCATCAATTACGCAGGGCGGCACAGCGATTGCTGAGTGTGCTCGCCCGAATCCGATACTGCTGGCTTCGCTGACGGCATCGCGGCACGCGGGCGAAATAACAAGGCGCGGTCCATACCACCAATGATGCCGATAGGCGCCGCGCTCCCAATAGCCTGGACGAAACCGATGAGGTACACCATGAAGAAGACGATCCGCACTCTGGCCGCATTCGCAAGCGCGGCGATCCTGCTTAGCGCCTGTGGCGGCGGCGGCAGCGACGTGGCCAAGGAGCTTGGCCTGCAAAATCCGTTGATTCACTTCGTGCATGCACTGCCCGGCGGCCCGAATGTCGACTTCCTGGTGAACGGCAGCGTCTTGCAGCCGAACATCCCGTACAAGCAAGTGACGAACTTCGCCAACATCAACACCGGCAACACCAACGTGGCCTATGCCAGCACCGGCACGACCACGGCGCTGGCAAGCGGCAACTTCCCCGACGTGGCGAAGGGCCACGAATACACCGTGCTCGCGCTGCCCGCGCTCACGGGCGGCGACATCGGCCTGATCGACGATCCGTTCGACAAGGGCCTGCTCTCGAACAGCGCCCGCGTGCGCGCGTTCAACGCCACCGTCAACGCGCAAAACCTCGACATGTACGTGGTCGCGCCCGGCACCGACATTTCCAATATTTCGCCGACGATGGCCGGCGTCAACTACAAGAACGCCGTGCCCGCAAGCGGTCAGGATTCGCTCTATCTGAACGGCGGCAACTACGTGGTGATCGCCACGGCGGCGGGCAGCAAGACGCCGATCTATCAGTCGCCGACGATCTCCATCAACAATAACGCCGACTGGCTCATCACGACGGTGCCGATCGCGGGCACGCTGTCGCAACTCGCGCCGGGCCAGATTCACATTCTGGTCGCGCAAGGCGGCAACACTTCGCAGCCCGGCGTCGAATACAACAACGCGCTCACGAATCAGTAACGCCTGATTCGCCGCGCCGCCGCGTGAGCCGGACTCATGCGGCGGCGCCTCGGCCGGTTTTGCGCGCTTCGTTCAGCACATAATCAATAAACGTCGAAGCCGCGCGCGTATGGTGACGATTCGGCATGTACAGCATGTACATATGCGTGCCGAAAATGCTCAAACGCCATGTGTCGAGCGACGTCACGGCCGCGCCGCTGCGAATGTCGTCGTGCATCACGTAGTCGGGCACGATGCCCACGCCCAGGCCCGCCAGAATCGACTGGCGCAGAAATAGAAAGTTCTCCGAAATAATCGAAGGTTCGAGCAACACTTCGTGCCGCTCCTCGCCGAGATAACCCGCGAGGCGCAATTGCCGCCCCACCACGGTGGCGGTGATCAACGGCGTGCGCGCGAGGTCTTCGAGCGTTTGCGGCATGCCATGCCTGGCGGCCCACGCGGCGCACGCGCACGCGATGTACTTCACGCGCCCCATGTCGCGCGCCACGAGATTTTGCGGCGGCTCGTGCATCACGCGCACGGCGATATCGACTTCATCGCGCAACAGATCCTCCACGCGATTTTCGAACATCACGTCGAGCACGATGCCCGGATAAAGCCGCTTGAAACCGATCAGCCAATCGGACATCACAAGCTGCCCGTAACCGCTCGGCACCGAAAGCCGCACGCGCCCTTGCAGGCTCTGCCCGAGCGTGGAAACGGACTCGCGCGCGGCCAGCAACGCGTTCTGGATCGCGCGGCCATGCTCGTAGAGCTTGAGGCCGATTTCAGTGGCTTCCACGCGCCGCGTGGTGCGCCGCACGAGTTGCAGGCCGATCGACTTTTCGAGGTGATTGAGGTGATAACTCACGTTCGCGCGGCTCATCTTGAGCCGCCGCGCCGCCTCGCTCAGATTGCCCGCGTCGAGAATCTCGCAGAGCAAGGTCAGGGCGTTGACATCCACGGTGGTCTCGCTTCGCTGTCAAAAATATTTTGACAGTCTGTCAACCGGCGATGGGATTGTCAATTGGACCTGGCACGACCACAATCGACGCCAAATTCGAGTCCCTTGTGCGGCATTCCCGCGAACCGGCCCTCATTTCTGGAGACAGCACCGTCATGGCAACCGACAGCCTCAGCGCCTCCCCCGCTTCTTCCGCTTCCCCCGTCACCCACGAACTGCGCGGCAAGGTGCTGCTCGTCACGATCGACAATGCGCCCGTCAACGCGCTTTCCGTCGACGTGCGCCGCGGCCTGGCCGCCGCCATCGAGCACGCGGAAGCCACCGACGCCGTGCATGCCGTGCTGCTGGTGGGCGCGGGCCGCAACTTCATCGCGGGCGCGGATATCCGCGAGTTCGGCAAGCCGCCGCAACCGCCCGCGCTGCCCGACGTCTGCAATCGCATCGAGGCATGCCACAAGCCGGTGATCGCGGCGATTCACGGCGCGGCGCTCGGCGGCGGACTGGAAGTCGCGCTCTCGGCGCACTATCGCCTTGCCGTCGCGGGCGCGAAGCTCGGCCTGCCCGAAGTGCAGCTCGGCTTGCTGCCGGGCGCGGGCGGCACGCAGCGCACGCCGCGCCTGATCGGCGCCGAAGCCGCGCTTTCGCTGATGTTGAGTGGCCGCCACGCAGGCGCGCAGGAAGCGCAAAAGCTCGGTCTCGTCGATCGCGTGGGCGCCAGCGACGACATCCTCGCCGAAGGTCTCGCCTACGCGCAGGAATTGCTCGCGAGCCGCGCGCCGGTGCGCCGCACGCGCGACGCGCAAGGTCTCGCCGACCGCGCCGCCTCGCAAGCCGCCATCGACGCCGCCCGCGCCGACACCGCGAAGAAGTCGCGCGGCCTGTTCTCGCCGCTGAAGATCGTCGATTGCGTGCAAGCCGCGCTCGATCAATCGTTCGACGAAGGGCTGCGTTTCGAGCGCAAGCGGTTTCTCGAATGCCTCGACAGCCCGCAGCGCGCGGGCCTCGTACACGCGTTCTTCGCCGAGCGCGAGGTGCAGAAGGCTCCCGAAACGAAGGCCGCCAAACCGCGCCCGATCGAAACCGTGGGCGTGATCGGCGGCGGCACGATGGGCGCGGGCATTGCCGTGGCCGTGCTCGATGCGGGCCTGCCCGTGACGATGATCGAACGCGACGACGCTTCGCTCGCGCGCGGCCGCGCGCACGTGGAAAAAGTCTACGACGGCCTCGTCGCGAAGGGCCGCATGACGCCCGAAGCGAAGGCGCAAGTGCTATCGCGCTACAGCGGCAGCACCTCGTACGACGCGCTCGCGAACGTGGATCTCGTGATCGAAGCCGTGTTCGAGGACATGAACGTGAAGCAGGCCGTGTTCGCCGAACTCGACCGCGTGTGCAAACCGGGCGCAGTGCTCGCGACCAACACCTCGTATCTCGACATCGACGCCATCGCGGGCAGCATTGCGCGCCCGCAAGACGTGGTGGGCCTGCACTTCTTCTCGCCCGCGAACATCATGAAGCTGCTCGAAGTCGTGGTGCCGAAGCAGGTGAGCGCCGACGTCGTGGCCACCGCGTTCGAACTCGCGAAGAAGCTGCGCAAGGTGCCGGTGCGCGCGGGCGTGTGCGACGGCTTCATCGGCAATCGCCTGCTCGCGGTGTATCGCACGGCGGCGGATCACGCGATGGAAGACGGCGCCTCGCCGTATCAGATCGACAAGGCCGTGCGCGACTTCGGCTTCGCGATGGGACCGTATCAGGTGATCGACCTCGCGGGCGGCGACATCGGCTGGGCCACGCGCAAGCGCCGCGCGGCCACGCGCGACCCGAACGCACGCTACGTGCAGATCGCCGACCGCCTGTGCGAACGCGGCTGGTTCGGCCAGAAAACGGGACGCGGCTTCTATCTCTACCCCGAAGGCGCGCGCGCGGGCTCGCCCGATCCCGAAGTGGAAGCCATCATTCGCGCCGAACGCGAGCGCGCCGGCGTCGAGCCGCGCAGCTTCACCGACGACGAAATCATCCGCCGCTACATGGCCGCGATGATCAACGAAGGCGCGAACGTCGTGTACGAAGGCATCGCGCTGCGCCCGCTGGACGTGGACGTGACGCTGATCTACGGCTACGGTTTCCCGCGTTATCGTGGCGGCCCGATGAAATATGCCGATACCGTGGGCCTCGCCAACGTGCTCGCCGACATTCGCACGTTCGCGCAGGAAGACCCGCTGTTCTGGAAGCCTTCGCCGCTGATCGTCGAACTCGTCGAGCGCGGCGCGAATTTCGCGAGCCTCAATCAGTCGGCCTGAAACAGGGAGCGTTAGACATGGACCTGAAATTCACAGCCGAAGAAGAGGCGTTTCGCGGCGAAGTGCTCGCGTTCCTGCGCGAGCGTCTGCCGCAACGGATCGCCGACAAGGTGCGCAACGGCAAGCGCCTCACGCGCGACGACATGGCAACGTGGCACGCCATTCTCAACGCGCAGGGCTGGCTCGCGAATCATTGGCCGAAGGAATACGGCGGCCCCGGTTGGAACGCGGTGCAGAAGTTCATCTTCGAAAACGAATGCGCGATTGCCGCCGCGCCGCGCATCGTGCCGTTCGGCGTGAACATGCTCGGCCCCGTGCTGATCAAGTACGGCAGCGAAGCGCAAAAGCGTCATTGGCTGCCGCGCATTCTCGACGGCTCCGACTGGTGGTGCCAAGGCTATTCGGAACCGGGCGCGGGCTCGGACCTCGCTTCGGTGCGCACCACGGCCGTTCGCAAAACCGGCGAAAGCGGCGATCACTACGTCGTCAACGGCCAGAAAACGTGGACCACGCTCGGCCACTACGCGAACATGATCTTCTGCCTCGTGCGCACCGCAACCGACGTGCGCAAGCAGGAAGGCATCAGCTTTCTGCTGATCGACATGAACACGCCCGGCATCGAAGTGCGCCCGATCGTCACGCTCGACGGCGAACACGAAGTCAACGAAGTCTTTTTCACCGACGTGCGCGTGCCGGTCGCGAATCTCGTCGGCGAGGAAAACAAGGGCTGGACCTACGCGAAATATCTGCTCACGTACGAGCGCACGAACATCGCGGGCGTGGGCTTTTCCGTGGCCGCGCTCGCGCGTTTGAAGCGCGCCGCGCAGCACGTCACGCGCAACGGCAAGCCGCTTGCCCACGACCCGCAATTCGCGGCGCGTCTCGCCAAGGTCGAGATCGACCTCGAAAACATGAAGACGACCAATTTGCGCGTGATAGCGGCGGTTGCGGGCGGCGGCGTGCCGGGCGCGGAAAGCTCGATGCTGAAGATTCGCGGCACCGAAATCCGCCAGGAAATTTCCTCGCTGCTGCGCCGCGCGATGGGGCCGTATGCCGCGCCTTTCATCGAGCAGGCGCTGGACGAACACGACGAAGGCGCGCACGTCGGCCCCGAAGAAGCCGCCAGCGCCGCCGCGCAATACTTCAACAACCGCAAGCTGTCGATCTTCGGTGGCTCCAACGAAATCCAGAAGAACATCATCTCGAAGATGATTCTCGGTCTCTAAGAGGTCCGTGATGAATTTCCAGCACACCGAAGACCGTCGCATGCTCGCGGACACGCTCAACCGCTTCGTCGCGGAGCAATACGGTTTCAGCACCCGCGATACAATCGCGCGCTCCACGGCAGGTTTCAGTGCCGACATGTGGCAACGATTCGCCGAACTCGGCGTGATCGGCGCGCTGTTCGACGAGGCCGACGGCGGCTTCGGCGGCCAGGGTTTCGACATCGCCGTCGTGTTCGAAGCGCTTGGGCGCGGCCTCGTGGTCGAACCGTTTCTCGACACGTTGATCGTCGGCCGCGCGCTCGCGCACGCCGGCGACGAAGCGCAACGCGCGCGCCTTGCCGCGTTGATCGACGGCTCGCAAATCGCGGCGTTCGCGCACGACGAACCGGGCTCGCATTACGAGGACGCGCGCGTGACCGCGCGCGCGGAAAAGCATGGCGGCGGCTACGCGCTGCAAGGCGCGAAAGGGGTCGTGCAGCACGCGGAACAAGCCGATTTCCTGCTCGTTTCGGCGCGCACGTCCGGCACGGAATTCGACGAAGCCGGCATCTCGCTCTTTCTGGTGCCGCGCCATGCAGCGGGCGTGAACGTGCGCGGCTACGCAAAAATCGACGGCGGGCGCGCGGCGGAAGTCGCGTTCGACAACGTGCAACTCGGTGCGCATGCGCTTGTCGGCGCCGAGGGAAGCGGCTTCGCCACGCTCGAACACGCGCGCGGTTACGGCCTGCTCGCGCTCGCGGCGCAAGCGCTCGGCGCGATGGACGTCGCGCGCGACTTCACGCTCGACTACCTGCGCACGCGCAAGCAGTTCGGCGTGCCGATCGGCAGCTTCCAGGCGTTGCAGCATCGCATGGCCGACGTGCTGCTCGAAATCGAGCAGACGCGCTCGGCGGTGATCAACGCGGCGGCCGCCATCGAAGCGCCGCGCGCGCAACGCGAGCGCGCGCTTTCGGCGGCGAAATACACGGCCGGGCGCATTGGCGCGCGCGTGGCCGAAGAGTCGATCCAGTTGCATGGCGGCATTGGCATGACGTGGGAATTGCCGCTTGCGCACTACGCGAAGCGTCTCGTGATGATCGATCATCAACTCGGCGACGAGGATCATCATCTCGCGCGCTATATCGCGTTCGGGCGCGAGGCGGACTGACCGACCGCCCTGGGCGCAGCGCATCCCGTTGCGCCCGCAACGAACAAGGAGTGCCCTCCGATGCCAACCGACAACAACCGCTTGCCGCTCGCGGGCGTGCGCGTGCTCGACTTCTCGCGCATTCTCGCGGGGCCGTGGAGCGCGATGGTGCTCGGCGATCTGGGCGCGGAAGTCATCAAGGTCGAACATCCCGAACGCGGCGACGACACGCGCGATTGGGGCGTGCGCATCGGCCGGACGGAGACCGCGTATTTCAACAGCGTGAACCGCAACAAGCGCTCGGTCACGCTCGATCTGCAAACCGCCGAAGGCCGACGCATCGCGCAGGAACTCGCAAAAACCAGCGACGTGGTGGTGCAAAACTTCAAGTTCGGCGGTGCGGAAAAGCTCGGGCTCGGCTACGAACAACTGCGCGCGCGGAACGAACGCCTTATCTATTGCTCGATTTCGGGCTACGACCGCAGCGGCCCCGAAGCCGCGCGCCCCGGCTACGATCTCGTCGTGCAGGGCGAGGCGGGTTTGATGGCGCTGAACGGCGAGGCCGACCGGCCGCCGCTCAAGTTCGGCATTGCGGCCGTCGATCTGTTCACGGGCATGTACGCCGCGCAAGCCATGCTGGCCGCGCTGTTCGAGCGCGAACGCACGCAGCGCGGCCGTCACGTCGAAATGGCGCTGTTCGATTGCGGCTTGATGATTACCGCTTACTACGGCCTCGAAGCGCTCGTGCTGGGCGACGATCCGCCGCGCTACGGCAACGCGCATCCGTCGATCGTGCCCTACGGCGTGTTCGACGCGGCCGATGGCCCGCTCGTCATCACCGTCGGCAACACGAGCCAGTACGAGCGTTTTTGTCGCGACGTGATCGAGCGTGCCGATCTCGCCGGCGACGAGCGCTACGCGACCAACATCCTGCGTTCGCAGCACCGCGCGACGCTGTTGCCCGAAATCACGCGCGAACTGGCCAGCCGGCCGCGCGCATGGCTGCTCGAACGGCTCGCGCGCGCCAATATTCCTTGCGGCGAAGTCGCGGGTTTGCGCGAAGCGCTGCTTTCGCCGCGCGCTGCCGATGCGGGCCTTGTCACGCAACAGCCGCACCCGTACACGGCGAGCGGCACGACGCCTGTGCTCGCGCCGCCGTGGCGCTTCGACGGCGAACGCATGCCCGTGCGTCGTGCGCCGCCCCAACTCGGAGAAGGCACGCAGGACGTGCTACAGGAAGTGCTCGGCTATTCTCCGCAGGAACTGGCCGATTTACGGCGCAACGGCGTTATTTGAGTCAATTCGATTCCATGTGAGTCAAGGAGGAGTTGCAGTGAAGATT